>JBAXUL010000045.1:0-30750 GCA_037129695.1 Prolixibacteraceae bacterium | reverse complement strand
TAAAACTAACCAAACTAACTAAACCTAAACTTATGAAAAAAAATGTACTGCAAACATAAGCCTGAATTCAATCTCCTGCAAATATTATGTGTTAATAAATTGTAAAATAGGCATTAAGAAAATGTAATAATTCGACAATTCGATAAAGAGTAAATGAGGGTGCGTGAAACTTGAGAGGTTTGAATGGTTACCTGGGTTGAAGGTCCCTTCAGGTTTTGAAACCTGTCGGGTCTGTAAAAACGAAAAGGACGGATCCGGGCGGATCCATCCTTTTACTAAAACTAACCAAACTAACTAAACCTAAACTTATGAAAAAAAATGTACTACAAGTATAGGCCTGAATTCTAATCCAACCAAATATTTTGTGTTAATAAATTGTAAAAAAGGAATAAAGCAGTCAAATATTCATTATTTTACATGTTGCTGATAATAAGTTAAGTAAGCTGAAGTAGCCATTGTGTTGCGATGTGTAATTTGCTTTAAACTATGTTAAAATTCACATGTCGACCGAAAAGGCACAAATCAAGAGGTCGTTTTTTCAATAGATTACAATTTCCGCTTGATGGTATTAAGTTTAATCGTGTACAATTATTCGCTCAGTGAATAGTCAATCTTCATCGGATTCCATATCCTGCAGGTGAACATTTGCCTCGCAGGGGATTGAACGACTGAGGTAATTATCCGGTTGATTTTATTTTACATGTAATAGCCATGATTGAAGAATCGCCAACCTTAATGATCGTAACCAAATGTGTATTTGCTTTCCAGGTCATCAATTGCATTTGGCGATACCTCCTTCAAATAGCAACCGCATCGGGCATGGAACAAGCCTCCAAATATTGATGACAAGGCATTTGACAAGTCTTAGTGAGTATTCTATATGTCAGGATTGTAACCATTATGTTGTATCCTGAGCTTTAAGAGGGAAAGGAAGTCTATTCGATAATAAACGAAAAGGACGGATCCGGGCGGATCCATCCTTTTACTAAAACTAACCAAACTAACTAACCTAAACTTATGAAAAAAATGTAGAACAAAGTTAGAGGTGATGTGATTTATATCCAAATCTGCGGTGTTAAAAAACCATAAAACCCGGAAGATATTTGTTTCAACAAATAATTAAAGCAATCATAAATAATTAGAAGTTGTTTAAATTACTGCTTGTTAAGGGGTTGTACCGCTTGCTTTCCCCTGAACAGCGTTGTTTGCTTCTACCTTTTTAATCATTTGCATGATCTGTTCTCCAATTCCGATTTTGTAACCGAACGAGACAAAAAGCATTTCACCGGTAGGCTGACAGAAAATGACTACGGGCAAGTTATTTTTAGCTTCTTTCCCTGAGAACCTTGAGATAACCATCGCAAGTTCATTGGCAGAATCTATGCAAAAGGACGTTTTAGCAGGTAATTGAAAGTTTTTGTAGATGGAACTAACTGTTCCCTTTTCTGAAGTATTTACAAAGAAGAATCTGCCTTCCCATTGATTAAACTGGTCATTGAATGGGCTCAGGTCGTTGAGAATGTGCTTGGATGGTTCACTGTCCGGATCCAGTAACACGAAGACAGAACTCGTATTTTGCATCAGCCCGGCCATCGTCATAGTTTTGGTTTCGGCTGCATTTGTCAGGTGAATCTTATCGTGTTCGATCCTGCCGACAGGTTTCAGCGCGGTAACCTCCTTTCTTAGTTCGACGCTAACTGCCGTCGGCTTATCTTTTGAAATATCAAAGAATGTCATGGAGCTTAGCACAGCGCCTTCAGAAAGGCGTTTGCCTGTAATCAAAACATATTTTCCGGTCTCGAGTATCAGCGGGTTGGCGAAATCTGTCAACCTCAATCCTTCTTCAAATTCGAGTGTTATACATCTGCCTTCCACGATCTTTGCGAGGGTGAAATGAAGTGCATATTGAGGTGTGAGGCTATTGTTCTGATCGAGAAGGATTAATTTTCCCATTTTGGGCAGGGCAGCCTGGGTATCAAAACCTGCACGGTACCATGTTCCATTTTTGTGGTATTCAGGGGAATGGGTTTCAGGATTAAGCCTTGCCGGGATGCCAAATGTACGGCAGGCGGCCACAAAAAAGATGTCGCGTGACAGAGGATCCGCCACCCTTAAATTGAATACGCCGATGGGTGTCAATGGTGCCCTGGAATGTTTGTTGGCAACCTGATCGATCCTGATGTTTTTATTGATCCAATCAGTCAGCGCACCCATGTCTTTTCGGGTGGAAATCCCAATTTCATCCCCAAGGTTGTTCCGGAGAAAACTGCGCCAGACTGACAGAATTTCCAGATCAATTCGTGGAGCGAGCACATATTTCTCATAAAGAGGCGATGCAACTTCCTCTGGTGTTGCTGTGCTCATTGCTTGAACGAGGTGGTCAGTCAGGATTCCGGCCTTTGTGTCGCTCAGATCCTTGGCTGATAGTCCATAGGTCAGCGGCAGCAGTTGTTGGCGTGTTGTTTGCCTGTTTCTTTCGATGAAGTCTGTCATCTCTTTCCAATTGCCATAACTAAACCGCAATATCCTCATCAGCGTATCTTCTCCCATTTGCATCGATTTTGCGTAATTCCGGATCCAGACGGAGTCCTTGAATGAGGAGAGACGGCTATTTCGGATCGAATCTTCATAGGACAGACGCCGATCGTTGATTTCCTTGTCCTTTGCACTTGCATTGGTAATGGCAGTTGTTGCCTTCGGGGGAACGAGGTCCCAACTTTCTGCCGGTGGGTTCATGCCCGGATCTCTGAGCATCAGGCGCAGCGTATCCATTGAAGGCACACTGAGTTTTTTGTAGTCAAATTTTCCGTCTTTTGAAGCCCAAATGACTAAATCACCCAATCCGGTTGTCAACGCGACCGATCCGGTCCTGTCGGTTGAAGTTGTTGCGATGGGGTAGTATTCTGCGTAATTGTAAAGTTTAAATTCTACTTTGGCCCCTTCTGCAGGTGATCCATCGTTGTTACTTACCAGGATGGTTACCCGTTTTGTTCTGGCGTAATTGGAGGTGAGGTTTAACTCCGAAAATCGATCTTCGGCATTGACAACTTCCTCCGGACCGAAATAACGTCCGTAAGTTCGTGTGTGCACAAGCATGGTACGCTGGGAGGGTTCACTGAACCAGCCTCTGTCCAGATCGGTATCCGGTTCACATGCACCCATATAATGCCAGCTTCCGTCGATCCAGACCTCCACCCAGGCATGGTTGTCGTCGGTATGAGCCCAGCGCGGGGTGTATACCTGGCGGGCAGGAATTCCTGCCGTACGCATGGCTGAAACGGTCAGTGTTGATTCTTCGCCACATCTTCCGAAAGTCTTCATGATCGTACTCATCGGAGCACTGGTTCTGGAATCCGTTCCCCGGTAGTTGACTTTTTCATGGCACCAATGGTTGATCTCAAGAGCCGCGTCTTTCATGGTCATCCCTTTTACCCGGGATTTGATCTCTTCGTTGTATACCAGTCTGAATGAATCCAGATTTTCGTTGTTGACCCGCAGCGGCAAAACAAAATGCAGAAATTCCTCTTCGGGAATTTTACTCCCCCAGGTCATTTCCTGTCTGGCGAGGAGACTCTGCCTTACGTTGGCAAGCATGAACTCTGGGGTATAGTCTGCCAGATCGCTCAAAGGCATATAGGCAAACAGAAACCCGAGAGCCTGTTGCTCATTTTTGGAAGTAGTGTTAGCGAAAATAGTCCAGATTGGCTTCAATGAATTGGAGGACAGCTCCTTTTGCACCGCTAACATTTTTTCGATGTCCCTGAGCCTGTCGGAATTGGAGATCAATAATTTCTCCTTCCGGCATCCGGCCAAAATCAAAATGAAGAGCAGTGGTAATATTAGATTTCTCATAGTTAGACGGATAGATAATTATTGAGCCATTGGCATTGTCTCATAAAATTGCAAATTAGTGAATTTCAATAAATATTGCTACTCTCCAGGGGTGAGAGTCCTGAATTAACTGATTTATTAATTGAACCAATAAGTCATTTTAAGGACCAATGCCCTGTTCTTTACATTCCTGTTTTCGGGAAAATAGTTGTCGGTGTAAACCAGAAAAAGATCCGAAACCGGCTTGTAGCGCCATTGGAAACGGGCATTGATATTCAGATTATTAGCCTGTTGGTTGTACTGGACATAGGTCGTGAAGAATATTTTATCGGTAAAAGTCACGTCCAGTTTGGGACCTACCAGCCAAAAACCGGTATTTGACCATGGTGAAGGCAATATGAGTTTGTTGTAGCTGTAAATTAGCGAGATATATCCGTAAGGCTGGAACCGGTAGTTGAAGTCACCCTGAATAAACCATCTGTTTCCATTGAAATACCCTCCGTAGCCGGCCTGGAGATCATATTTGAGTGTTTTTCGGTTGTCCGAATTAAAGATAAAGGATGCATCTCCCCAGTGAAAATTGCTACCGGAAGGCAGGAAATGATTCCCTTGGTTGGTGGGATCGAAATTCTGGCGCAATAGAACATACCACAAATTGGTTTTGAATTCGATGTGTATACGGTTTTTGAAATAGGTGAAGTAATCAAAACTGAGATTTCTGTCGGTCAGTTTCATGCTTCCCGGAAAGTAATAATGGTCGAATTCGGTATAAAATCCATGGTATTCTACTGATCCTTTTTTGGGATAGAATCTGAAAGTTGCCTTGGGATCAATTCTCATGAAATCTGTTCGGGGAACGTAGCCTGTTTCTGCATTAAAGTCCTTTCCAACATAGAGTTGTGTTAATTCCAGAAGGTAGGTTTTCCTCGAATAGGCTGCAATCAATCCCTGGCTAAATTCTTCTGCGCTATGGGCCTTAGGTGTAAATGATTTCTGCCCAAATAATTTTGCATTCCAGAAATTATTGCTGCTTGCAAGATTGTATTCAAGACCGGCTACCCTGTTGTAGTTGTTACCATTCCATGATGCAGGGGCATTGATTTGCTGCTTGTTGGCGAATATGACTCCGATATTCGACCGGGCGAAAATCTTTTTCTGAACGGATGCGACGAAAAAATTTCGGGCGAGGTAATCTCCTTCGACGCCAGTCTGCATGTCCATCATCCCGATGCGCCAGTCATTGCCTAATTTTCCGCTGAGTCGGGCGCCTGCGGTTACGGGCGCGTCAAGTCCGATCCTCCGGGAAAAGAAAGGACGGATGATGGTGGTACCAAAATTACCGAAGAGGTCGCTGTTCTCGAGGAAAAACTGCCTCTTTTCAGGAAAATAAAGTTCAAATCGTTCCAGATTGGTTACCTGATCGTCGACTTCGGCCTGCGAAAAATCCGGATTGTAAGTCAGATCGAGGTTGAGAGAGGTGGAAAGTCCTATTTTAGCATCAAAACCAAAATCTTTCCGGTAGACGGAAGGATTGGGTTTCTCATAATTGTGCGAGACGCTTCCATAGACATACGGGATTACCGAAAATTTGAGTCCTGACGCGGGTGGCGGAGTATCCCAGATCAGCTGACCTGCATAGGCGAGTGATGCGGTCGGGAACTGTCTTGGAACCGGAGCCCAGGCCGATTTCTCGTTGAGTTTCAGGTCAAGCCTTGAAAACTGAATGTTCCAGTGATCCAGGTTGCTTTTGTACCGGATGGATTTGAATGGAATCCTTATTTCGGATATCCACTTGTCTGGGTAGTTCTTTGTCTTGGAGTCCCATTTGCAATCCCATATCAGGTTAGAACCTGCTCCACCGCTCATGGTTCCGTCCCAAATCGCCCCTGCAGCGTTGACCCCAAAGGAGTAACCCGTGGTCTGGTCGTTAAAAGGATCGATAAATACTAGAAAATTATCATTGTTGGCAAAAACAAAATCCCGGCGCAAAGATTCAACCGGGCGACTTCCCGGTAGGGTATCGTGGAAAATCACCGCCATGTAAAAGGCTTTGTCGTCATAAGCCACTTTGATTTCAGATTTTGCAACGCAATGTCCAGTATCGTAAGGCAATACCATGTAGAAATTGGAAGCGGATTCTGCTTTTAGCCAATCTTTCTCATTGATGATTCCATCCAGTTTAATGGGGCATTCAAGCTTTTTGGCATGGATCTTATAATCCTGATTAATGGTTTTTTTCTGAAACAGCGTATCCTTTGCCCGTTGAGACAGGTCTGCCGACGGATGGTTTTCCGCAGTCGCAAATATTGGAAGAATGAAAAGGAGGAGTATTGAACATCTCCGTAATTTGTTGATCATATTGTGGTAGCCGAGCCACGAAAATACAAAAAAATACATCTGAAGAAATAATGTGCATTGCGACTTTGTTCTGTTTTTTCATCAACCTATTGGATAATACAAGAAGAAGGATGAGAGCAAGTGGTAAAAAAAAAACAACGTTCATCCTTTAGGGGTAGGATGAACGCTGTATTTGCCAATATTTTGGGTGATTTGTAAAAGGGAAACATTGGACGGGTATCAGATGCAGAAAATTCTTGAGTTGAAATATATTTTAATATTTTAAATTATGAATGTCAATTAAGGTAAAATGCATTATCGATCAATTAGTTGGCTCTGTACATGCTCAGGTCTACGATGTCAAAAAAACTATTTTTTTTTACATCTCCCGAATTCTTTTGAGGTTCGGATGAAACGATGATCTCCACCAATTCATTATCAGACATTATTTCACAGTTATTCCCATTCTTGAGTGCCTGAATCAAAGACTTTACTTTTCTCATGAAGCCTTCTGGGGTCGAATTCTGGAGGTATAAACACTTTGCCTCGTGTTCCAGCAATCTGGTAAAAAGATCTAAGTTCATGATATGTTTTTTTTATTTTCTACTTGTCGTTTAACTGTTGTCGATCCTAGCCATGAATCAACTTTGAACTAAACTTGTTTCAGCAGGGTGATAATTTGATACTTTTTCCTGCACTGATTGTATTGGTAAAAATAATCCAGTCTCCAGCTTAAATCCGTAAGAAGTTTGGAATATCACATTACGGAATCAACTGATTTGAATGTAGGAATATGACTGACATAATCCGAATCCGCAGGGTTGTGGGGATTCAAGAGAAGTGCCGCCAATAATCCCGGGGAAATGGGTTGTTGGTGGCACTGCATGAAAATTAACCTGCAAAAAATTCTTTACCTTGACTCTTTTCTAAGTTGGAATGGGTTGTTTTCCTTGAAGTTATCTGAAATTGGTTGAAGCAAGATAATATTGTCGGTATTTTTCTTCCCAACCGTTATGGCGAAAATCTTAATTTTATCGTTGGCCGGAAGGGTCATCGTGGTTGTTCCTGCTGGTAGTTTAATTTCATACTTATATAGGTAGGAGTAGTGGTAAGGATCATTCCTTGTCGGATAACCGAAATGGGTATGTGAAGCGAACCAGGCGATGTTGTCGTACTTGAGGAATGGTTCCTTGATTCCAAGAACGGTGTAACCATCCAGATCAAATTGCCTGTCGTAATGCTGGCCTAAAAAACCTGACCAGCTGGCAATTTTTATGTCTTCTGCCATGCCGTTAACTTCAAAACGTCCCTCTGTATCTTCAGTGGCAGCAGCTAGAAGGTATATCCTGTTGTAATCTCCGGCAGGTAAAATAATTTTTTGCCCCCGGCAGGTAACCGAATTCTTTTGCAGGTCAGCCCTGCTGCCCATTTTGAATGCCACACCCTCACTAATCACTGTATCCGGAAGCATTTCGGCCGGATAATTATTGACATTACCATGGTCTGTGGGGTCATATTTCCTTGTCATATTACCATCGGTGCGGTTGTTGTCAAAACTCATTACATCCTGATCATAGGATAATCCAATGGTCGACTGCCTGAAATCGATCTGATTCAAGGGTGCCAGTCTGAAAGCAAAACTGCGGATGGTAAAATGGGATAGATCAAACGAGAGGGTGTTATCAGCAAAAACTGCAGCGCCGATTTTCTGCTCCTGACCGTTGATTTCAAATGCATCCAGTACCTTTCCCGGAAACCGGAGCTTTACACCTTTTTGATCGTTACCTGAAAGTTCATTGACACGAACGACATAATAGTCATCTGTCTCCGCTTTTTTGAGGGCCATCAAACCAACTTTGGGAGAATTGATACGAAGGAATGAAAATGTGGCACCGGATGAACCGGAATGTTTTGGCGGTTCAAATGCGATCAGTGGCTTATTCAGGAACTCTGCCTGCTGTTGCGTTTCACTGTCGGACCAATTGCCACTGTGACTGTAAAGCCCGTATTTCATTTCCTGAATTCCCCAATCCTGGGTTGACTGGTACATCCAAGTAGGACACAGTTTTGCGGAGGGAGTATAAAGCAAGGTAAGCCGAAGGGTATTGTTGTCGGGCTTGTCGGAACCGTATTTGCAGTCTTCCAGCACCGAAACACCGAATTTCCCTGATTTGTCGGTCAGATCCAGCCACATTTTGGAGGGAACTTCAAATTTTAGTTCATGATTGGTATTTCTTTCTACAGCTGCCGTTCCGAGGTTGTAGGTGGCATTCTCGTTTTCAGCGGTAAACCGGAAGGACGCTTTCAGGCTGACTCCTGTTGATTGCCAGTCAATTTTATTGTCCACTTCCACCCGTTTGCCTGCATTCCCGGCAGATAAACTGATGATTTGCCGGATCACCGAATTTTCGCCTTTTTTGGATACCTCAAAGGCCACACGAACAGGACCGTTTTCGACCATCCTGATCTTGACATCCTGATTCATGAAATCGAATGGAGGATTTTTGCGGTCGTACCAGAACATATTCCATGCCGGTTCCTTTTTTGGCGATTCGCGCTGAAATTCCAACCGGGCCGGTTGCGAAAGCAGTTCCCTTTTCCCCTTTTTATCCACAAGAGATGCGATATCTCCCTGGTCGTCAAGGGTGAGTTTGTAATATTCGTTTTCAAGGGAGTTCCGTTCTGCAGACAAAGAAGGAGTTGTGAGTTTTGATTTTTCCGCAGATTCTTGTACGTCATAAACTGCGACACCCAACGAGGGCAACTGTGCCAGGAAAATGAATTTAACCTTGTCTTCATTCCTGGCAATGATCTGGGATGGAACTTCCTTCCCTTTTTCATTGAATACTCTGATGTGATCGGGCATTTTTGAAAAGCTCAGTTCCGCCGTGCACACATCCTCCCGCTCCCGGGCTACCGGATTGTAAACGGCAATGGCTCTTCCTTTGGTTTGCGTATTGAGTTGGGAAGAGACCTCACCAAGGGCATTTTTCAAGACCTGGGTAAATCCGTTCTGGGCGATGAATTCATCGTTCCAGGCCAGCTTAAAGGCATCCGGAATGGCCGTTCCGGGCAGTACGTCGTGCATCTGACTTCCCAGAAGCAACTCCCACGAATTATTCAATTTACCGAAGGGATAAGGCGCATTTGTAAGGAAGCCGGCCATCACGGCTAACTGTTCGGATGATTGGGCCAGGATTTCGTTTTTGCGGTTCAGCCTTTTCATGTAGGATTGGGAAGTCATTGAGCCGGCACTGTGTTCAACCAACAGCAGATCTCCCTGAAAAACCGGCAATTTTTGCTCGATTTCAGGGGTAATGTCCTTGTACATTTGATCGGAGGAGGTCAGCACCACCTTCATTTTACTGTCCGGATTGTGCAGGCTTCCCTCAGCATTGATGACATCCCTTTCCCTTAGTCCGCCGCCCATATCTCCGCAGCCGTAATACCGGTAATCGAAAGTAATGCCATATTTTTTCTGATCGTCTGCCAGACGATTGTCCCAGTAGGTGTCAATGTCGAGTCGAGGCATCAGATCCCCGTCATAATCGGTTGCGTCCAGGCATGCGATGATCCCTTTGCCATCGGGACCTTTCCATACACCCACATTGAATGGCAATGGGATAGAAGTTTTCAAATTGTGGATCGTCAGTTTCTGGGTCGAGAAACCGAGAATCCCGGCATGGTGCAGCACAGAAGGGAGACTTGCCACAAAACCAAAGCAATCGGGCAGCATATAATCCGTACTAGTCTGACCAAATTCGTGTCGAAAAAAGTTGTTGCCGTAAAGGACGTGACGCAAAACCGATTCGGAAGAGGAAACATTCACTTCAGCTTCCTCTACCGAGGAACCTGCCACGAACCATCGCCCGGCATCCATGTATCCTTTCAGCCGGGAATAGAGTTCCGGATGGTATTCTTTCATCAGGCGATAACGTCGGGAACCCGTAAAATTGAAGACATAATCGGGATATTTGTCGAGGAGCCTGAAATTTTCCTCCAGTGTGTTTTTGAGGTACTCGCTGACGGTAGTTCTGTAATCCCATTCGTACTCTGAATCAAGATGAGTATAGCCTACGGTGTAAAGTACCCTTTCTTTGGAGATATCGTAGGAAGCCCGTCGGTTAAGCGGTTGTGAAAATGCACTGATAGAAACGAACATCAGTACTATAAGTATCGATTTAGAATTCATCTGATGGAGTTGTTGTTAATAGAAATCAACGCAAAAATACGCAGAACGTTGCATTTGAACTTCCTGAATCTTAACGAATAGTACACTTTTTTGGATACAGAGAAATAGCAGAAATGGATCTACGTTCAGGTTTTGAATTCATCAAATATTTTCAGTCCGTTGCTTTTTTTGATGATATAGGTATATATGATGGCTGTCCAGAATGAAAACATGGCATAAATCAGGGATGGTTTGACCATGTCCTGATTTTGCAACAGTGTACCTGCTACCAGGAATGCCAGTGTCGTATTTTGCACAGCAGCCTCAATTCCAATGGTATAGGAGTTTCTTGCCCCAAGTTTAGCAAATCTGCTGAACCGGAAGCCCCACAACATCGACAAAGCATTCTGCAAAAGAGCGAAAGGCAGGATCACGAGTACTTCCTGAAGGGTAATGCCGGAACCTCCACTTTTTTCTGCCGCAAAAAATTTGATGACGAAGACAATGCCAAGGGCAGCCAGCAGGATTAATTTCAGCGGGCGCTGTGCATTGATGGCAAAAACGGGTCTGTAGGATCTGACCATTACTCCGATTAAGGCAGGAACGATGGTAACAGAAAATATCTGAATGATGGTCTCCATATAGGAAAGTTGGATTTCTGTGCTTTTCCCGTAATAGAAAACAAGGCTCAGATTGACAATAGTAGGAATCGTAATCAGTGTGATAAAACTATTGATCGATGTAAAGGTGATTGACAAGGCAGCATTGCCTTTAAAGAAGTAGGTCAGAAATCCGGATACTGTTCCGCCAGGACAGGAGGAGAGGATGATCAGTCCAACCTTGAAAGGAAGAGGCAGGTTGGAGAAATAGGTGATGGTCAATGCAATGATCGGAAGAACAATTATTTGCGAGGATAATCCTGCGATTAATGCCTTTGGATAGAAGAATACATTTTTAAAACTGGTGGATGTCAGCGACAAGCCTACTCCGAACATGATAAAAGCCAGTACGAGGCTTATCAGGATGTCTATGAAGGAATAATGCGGTAGCGACATGGTCGTTGTTTTGAATTATAGTTTCTGTGCCGGGGCTCCGATAAAAATTTGATTGGCAGGAAGCGTCTCGCTTTTCATCAAAACCGAAAGCGGTTCAAGTATGGAACCATCCTCCATTTTTGAATCATACAATACTACTGACATTCCACCGATACTGCAATGCTTGCCGATGTCAACATATGACATTTTCATCACACGGTCTTCAAACAGATGTGTTTGTAACGTACAATTGTCGTTTGCAACGGCATGATCCCCCATCCTGACAAGATCAAATTCAGTCAACTGTGTAGTGAAAATGCATACCCGACTGCCAATCTTGCAACCGAGCAGCCTAAGTGGATATTTGATGAATGGTGTTCCTGTCAGCATGTTCAGGAAGAAAAGTACAAGAAAATTTTCGTACAAACCGGTTACGAGTTCACTCCGCCAGACATAGTTGCTCCACAAAGGTTTGTTGGCAGGTTTGTATTTCCCGATCACCAACCATTTGAAAGCAATCGTAATGAACATTCCCAGCAATCCGGCCCCTAAATAAAGAAAAGGGAAAAGGAAAAACAGTTCAAGCAGATCACGCTCTACCTGTAAATAGGAGGTGATATTTGAGATCAGGGAAGCCATGGCAAGAAACAGGACGGCTGGCAGGGTTACCCGGAAGAATTCGATGCAATATCGCTGAATGAACAATTTCCTCGATGGCTTGTAGGTTCTTTCCGGAGGAAAATCGCGGTTAATGTCCCTTTTAGGAAGGTAAACCGCCGGAGATCCAAACCAGGAAGTGCCATTTTTTGCAGGAAGGTCTTTCTCCGGGATTTTCGACAGCACACCAACAAGTACATCATCACCAAGAACAGTATTGGGACTAATCACTGCACTGTTTCCGACAAAAGTGCGGTTGCCGATGTAAGTTTTGGCGATGGTGATATAACCATTGCGCACACTTGAGGCACCGACAGAAACTGAGTCTGCCAGGAAACACTCATCTCCTGTTACCAGCAAATCGGGTGAGATAAATTCCACAGTCGAGATTTCTACCCTTTTACCCATCTTCACACCCAGCATTTTAAACCAGATCTGCAGGTAGAGGGTTGTGTACATGGTGCCAAGTACTTGAAGACTTAGCTTCATTAGCTGGTCGAAGAACCATTTCCTGTGATAAAAGCCACTGTTGACGCGGTATACTCCCTCTTTGATATTGCCAAGTAACACCCATTTCAACAACGTGATGATCAGAACGAGAATAACCACAAATAGCACACCTACCAGGAAGATGTGAGGCAACAACATAATCCATGATTCATCACTGCTGTAATCGAAGTGAGTAATCACCATCATGCCCGGGAAATAGGCTATCATGGTAATGAGTGGAATCAAAAATACACTGACTGAATAAAAGAAATTTCGCTTTGACCAAGGCGGGACAGATTCCTGCATGGCATTTATTCCTGTTTTTTGCGCCGGCGACCCACTCCAATTCTCACTTTTTGGTATGACGGATCCTTTAGGGACAAGAGTCAGATCTTCGATGGAAGAATTACTTTGCATTCTGGTGTTGTGATCTAGGCAGCACCGTGTACCCACATAGCAATTGTCTTCCAGGTCAATGGCACCAATATGCAGAAAACCATCCGAAATAGTGAATCCTTTCAGGTGAGAATCAGTACCGATGCTGACATTGTTACCCAGATGAAAAAGGTCAAAGGCAGAAATGGCGGATGTATTGATGTAACAGTTTTTACCCACCTTGGCACCCAAAAGCCTCAGAAACACGTTCATGATGGGTGTGCCTGTAAAATAGGAGATAGGTGAAATATTGACCAGCTTGTCGGCCAGCCAGAATCTGAAGTAATATTTTCCCCAAATCGGGTATTTCCCCGGTTTGATTCTGCCGATCACCAGCCATTTGAGGGTGATGGCAAAAAATGTAATCGCCGGAAGAAGAGAAAAATAGGTGACAAGCATCATCAGCAGGGAATCGATGAGCGGGTAATCCGCCTGATAGAAATAGGAGTAAACAAAGAAAGGACCCATCCATTCGATCCCGAAGATGAGTGCAATGAACAGCATCGACAGACCCTGCAAAAATCCACAGGTATAATAACTCCAACCTGAAGGAGTATGCACTTCACGCTGTATATCCTTCATTTTATCCGTAGCCGGACGCTTCTTTTCAAGTGCAATTGCAAGGTCGCGGAGTACCGGAAACTTGTAAAGATCCACCACCGACAGATTTTCAAATATCGGATTCCTGCGTAATTCGGAGGATACCAGAGCTGCCAAAAGGGAGTGTCCGCCAAGATCTTCGAAAAAATTGTCATCCATGGAGATGTCTGATCGGTGGATGTTCCCGGAAATGGCATCGACAAGTTCTTTCTCGAGTTCTGTAACCGGAGGGATGATCTCTTTCCGGGCAGAGAAGGATAAAGGAGTTATTGGTGCCGGAAGCTTCGTTCTGTCTGCCTTCTGACTGGTGGTCATTGGAAGTGATGTGAGGATGTCCATCGTGGCAGGAATCATGTAATAGGGCAGAGTTGCCCGCAGGTTGGCCGCAATCTCCTCGCGGTTAATCTCCTTGTTTTTTTCTGTAACTACATAAGCGGCAAGTTGTTGAGAGGCGACATCCAGGGACACTACTGCTGCCTGAATCCCCCTGTTCTGAAGTAGAAGACCTTCAATTTCGGCAAGTTCGACCCTAAATCCGCGCACTTTTACCTGGGCATCCACCCTGCCGATATAAATGATTTCCCCGTCAAGTGAATATCTGGCAATATCTCCGGTACGGTAATATCTTTCAGGAATGCCTTTGTATTGTGCTGTTTCCGGAAATTTCTGTGCGGTCAGTTCTTCCTTGTGCAGATATCCTCTGGCAATGCTTTCGCCTCCGATCCAGATCTCGCCTTCTTCGTTCTCCCCGACAGGTTCAAGTTTTTCATTGACGATAAGCACATCATATCCGGGCAGTGCTTTCCCAATCGTAACCAGGCTATTACTGTTCAGCACAGAGTAGGTGGCGATCACGGTCGCTTCCGTTGGTCCATAGGTGTTGTAAACCAGTCGGCCGGGTTGGCACCATCTATGCGCCAGATCCGAAGAACAAACTTCCCCTCCGAAGATCAATATTTTTAAGGACGGAATGTCTTCTTTAACCATCGATAACAGAGTGGGGGCACAGGAGAGAAATGAAATATTGAGTTGGTTGACCAGGGCGGCAAACTGATCCCCCGAACGCATGATGTCGTAAGTTCCCACCACAAGTGTGGCACCAACTGAAAATGGAACCCAAATCTCCTCTACAGAGGCATCGAATGAGACTGAAAAACCCTGTAATGCCCGATAACCTGAATCAATGGGGTAGATAATTTGTGCTCCCCGGATGTAATTGACCACATTTCGGTGTTCCAGCAAAACACCTTTTGGTTTTCCGGTTGTGCCTGAAGTGTAAATGATATAGCAAAGATCATTGGTAGTACGATTCTCGACCAATGGTTGTGTGTCAGGAAAGGATTTGAGGAATTCCCACTGCTCATCAAGATTAAAAAGGGATTGCGGACTTAGACCCTGACCTAATTTATCGAGGATTTCATTGGAGGTAATCAATAATTTTGCTTCTGAATCCTCCATGATAAAATTCACCCTTTCTGCGGGAATCTCCGGGTCAAGCGGAATATAGGCCCCCCCGGCTTTCAGAACACCAAGCATCATAATATAAACCTCCGCGCAACGGGGTAGCAGGATCACTACTTTTTCCTCCGGTCCCACTCCTTTCCCGATCAGGTAGTGTGCAAACCGATTGGCTATGGCTTCGGCTTCGGCATAGGTATAGCTTTTTATACCCTGTTCAATGGCGATCGAATCCGGGTATCGGACAACGGATTGTGAAAAATAGTGATCTAAAAACAGTTGCTCCTCTTCCTCCATTGATACTCCCATTTTGAATCAAATAAATATAGTGCTTTTCTTTGTTGATATAAGTTCGGTTGTGATACAATTTTTTTATATTCGGAAAGCCGAAAAAATTAATTAATACCTTAATTCAATCTCATCAAATGAGCAAAAAATTCTTTCTGGGATTCTTCTTATTATTCACTACAGTCACTATTGCATTTGCACAGTCCTTGCCTTCTCCCAGGCAACATTTTGGATTTTCAATCGGAGATAATTATCAATTGGCTACCTATACCCAAACTGAAGCCTGGATGAAGAAAATAGCTTCTGCATCCAACCGGGTAAGTCTAGTGAACATGGGTCAGACAGAAGAAGGCCGTACCCAGTACATGATGATCATTTCTTCGCCCGACAACATCAAGAAGCTTAGCAGATACAAGGAAGTTTCACAAAAAATGGCTCATGCGGAACAACTTACAGACATGGAGGCCCAAAAGCTATCACTTCAAGGAAAAGCTGTTGTCTGGATTGACGGCGGACTTCATGCCACAGAAACGGTGGGAACCCATCAGTTGATCGAGACCATTTGGCAGTTGGTAAGCAGAGATGATCCTGAAACGCTCCGAATTCTGGATGAGGTGATTGTTTTATGCGCTCATGCGAATCCCGACGGACAGGAACTTGTTACCAACTGTTACATGAGTAATCCCGACACCTTAAAAAGATCCTTTGCCCAACTTCCAAGGCTTTACCAAAAATATGTCGGGCATGACAACAACAGGGATTTTTACATGATGAGCATGAAGGAAACCCAAAATATCAGTAAACAACTTTATGTGGAATGGATGCCCCAGATTATTTACAACCACCATCAGGCAGGACCAGCAGGTTCAGTAGTGGCAGGACCTCCCTACCGGGATCCTTTCAATTACCTGTTTAATCCGTTGGTGATTACCGGTATTGATGCAGTTGGTGCAGCCATGATTAACAGATTGAATGTGGAGGGGAAGCCGGGATACACTGAAAGAGGAGGCTCTGTCTTCTCAACCTGGTACAATGGGGGATTAAGGACGACTTCCTATTTTCACAACATGATCGGAATATTGACGGAAATCATCGGGAATCCGACTCCATCTTCTATTCCGTTGGTTCCGTCCCGCCTGCTTCCAAGCGGCAACACTCCTTATCCGGTAATGCCCCAAAAGTGGAAATTCAGGCAATCGATCGATTACTCCGTCTCACTCAATTATGCGATTCTTGATTATGCCGCCAGAAACAGGGAACACCTCCTTTATAACATTTATGCAATGGGGAAAAGTTCCGTCATGGCCGGAAACCGCGACAACTGGACTATTTCTTCCAAGCGGGTGGAGGCAATCACGAATGCATGGAAAAGCAGTCCCAAAAGCAGGAAGAACAACGACTCAACCAATAATTCGGGCAGGGAAAGAGTTGATACCATTCCAATTAAATACTATGATCTTGTTTTGAAGGATTCAACACTTCGTGACCCAAGAGGTTACATCCTTTCGTCCGACCAGCCCGATTTTCCGACTGCTGTAAAATTGATCAATGCACTGATTCAATCGGGTATCAGCGTGCAAAAGTCCACCACGGCCTTCTCGGTAGAAGGGAAAAAATATCCGGCAGGTTCCTTCGTGGTCAAAACGAACCAGGCATTTCGTCCGCATATCCTGGATATGTTTGAACCGCAGGATCACCCGAATGATTTTCTGTATCCAGGCGGACCTCCTGTCAAACCCTACGACATAGCCGGCTGGACCCCTGCCTTTTCCATGGGAATTCAATTCAGCCGGATATTGAATGCATTTGATGGACCATTTCAGTCGATCCCATATGGAGAAATTCAGGCTCCACAAGGTATTTGGCCTGCATCTTCGGGTGCGGGTTACATCCTAGATTCAAGATGTGATAACTCCATCATCGCCGTAAACGAACTGCTTTCCTCAGGTGTTGAGGTATACCGGATCAAGGTCCCGACAGGCATTCAACCGGCGGTTGGACAAGGTTCATTTTATATTCCCGAAGGGAAAAAGGCAAAAATGATACTTCAAAAAGCTTCGGCAGACCTGAGCCTTCGCGTTGTTTCCGCAGCCAAAAGACCTGATTCATTGACCCAAAAGATAAAATCGCTGCGTATCGGATTATGGGATACGTATGGAGGTTCAATTTCTACCGGCTGGTTGAAATGGATTATGGAACAACATCAGTTTGCTTTCAATCCAATTTTTGCCCCGGAGATCAACAAGGGTAACCTAAGAAAGAAATACGATGTTCTCATCTTTGTGAGCGGAGCGATTCCATCTCTGGCAGGAGGAGAACCATCCGGTCCTAAGGATACAACCAAAATAACCGACATTCCTGCTGAGTACAGGTATCAGTGGGGAAAGATCAGTGCTGATACTTCTGTGGTGGAGTTGAAAAAATTTATGGAGGCCGGAGGTGCCGTTGTCACAATTGGCAGAAGTGCCAACCTGGCTTACCATCTGAAGTTGGCCGTGAAAAATGCCCTGGTGGAGATGAACAAGGGAAAACTGACACCTTTGTCGTCCGATAAATTTTACATTCCGGGCAGCATCCTTCGGGTCAAGGTTGATTCTGCACAGACTTCAGGTTGGGGAATGGCTTCCGCTGCTGATGTATTCTTCGATTCAAGTCCTGTTTTCAGGCTCACGCCTGAAACTGCCGGACAAAAGAAGGTCGTGCCGCTTGCCTGGTTTGATTCTGCTCAGCCTCTCCGCAGTGGATGGGCATTCGGTCAGGAATTTCTGCAGGATGGTGTGGTTGCTTTCGAGGCAAAAGTCGGATCGGGTAAATTGTGCGTTTTCGGACCTGAAATAACCTTCAGGGCCCAAACATACAATACTTTCAAATTGCTGTTCAACCAGCTTTACGCGTATTGACAATCGTCAACGGAACGGAACGGATCAGTAATCATGTTCATCCATTGAATAAATTCGTGTGGTTTTTTGTATATTTACTTGTGTTTAATTTCCAGATGCCGGAATGAACTGCATGCCGGAGGCAAGATCGAAGGTAAGAATGGTGTATTCGAATAACTCAATATTGTCCCATCAGGGGCATAAGGTCTTGTTCTGAACAATTTTCATTTACCTGAAGTCTTTGACCGGCAAAAAAATGACTTGAACTGAACAATTCAATTTAGTTACCTGCTAAATCTATTCCTATGTCACTAACTATTGCCCCTTTTGTGGTGAGTTTGGTATTTGCAGATCGTTTCCGGAAATATTCAAGGGTGAACGGTCTTGTGCAATGGGAAAAAATTTTCAGGCAGGCACTTATTTTTTCTGTGGCTCTTTTTGCCTTGGGATTAGTCTTTAAAATAGAAGAGTTTACGAAATGGATTTGGCATATCTACCTGATTTTCCTGCTCATTTTTCCACTACAAAAGGAAGAGTTTCGTTCCATGCGCATGTTTATTTCTGCATTTCTTCCCTTTGTGCTGGTTTCTGTAATCAGCGATTTGACGGAAGCGATCAGTGCTGATTTATTCAAGACTACTGAAATTTATTTTAAGAATATCACTGCACTGAGCTTTATCTGGCTGGCAGCCATGCTTTTCAGTCAGAACAGGCAAAATAAGGCGGCAGAAAAGGAAAGAATCAGAAGGCAAAAGGAAGATGAACTTAACAGGGCCATTGCAGCAAGAAAGGTGGAACTTGAAGTGTTGGTACAGGAACGCACTGCTGAATTAACCAGGCAGAAAGAGGAGCTCGTGCTGGCATTTGAAGAGTTGCGCGCGACCCAGTCGCAACTGATACAATCAGAAAAAATGGCATCACTTGGTGAATTAACAGCCGGAATTGCCCATGAGATTCAGAATCCTCTGAATTTTGTGAATAATTTCTCTGAGGTAAGCAGCGAATTGCTGGATGAGATGCAGGCAGAAATAGAACTTGGAAATGCCGAAGAAGTCAAACATATTGTGGCTGATTTAAAACAGAATTTGGGGAAGATCAATCATCATGGTAAGCGGGCCGACAGCATCGTCAAAGGGATGTTGCTGCATTCAAGAGCCAGCACAGGACAAAAAGAACCTACGGATATCAATGCCCTGGCAGATGAATACCTGCGACTGGCTTACCATGGGTTAAGAGCCAAAGACAAATCTTTCAATGCCAGTTTTAATACTGATTTTGATGAAGCCCTTGGAAAGGTTAATGTTATTCCGCAAGACCTGGGTAGGGTGATTCTTAATTTGTTGACCAATGCTTTTTATGCAGTAACTGAGAAAAAGAAGGCTCTTGGCGATGCTTTTCAGCCCTCGGTTACTGTTAGTACAAAAAAGACCGGCCAAAATGTTGAGATCAAAGTAACGGACAATGGCTATGGAATTCCTGAGAAAATCATAGATAAAATTTTTCAACCCTTCTTTTCATCCAAGCCAACTGGTGCTGGAACCGGGCTGGGCTTGTCCATGTGTTATGAAATTGTAACCAAAGGACATGGGGGAACCATCGAAGTAGAAAATAATGAAGGAGAAGGAGCTGCCATGATCGTAACCATACCGATTGGATTTTGAAATCAACAAGGTTGATCCTGTCATTTTTTCCACACGATTAGTCCATTGATGGACGATTCGTGGTTGAAACCAGGAAAAGTGAAGACTCAACATTTTTTATTTATTTACCGTATAAAGCTAATAGAGATGGCAAAAATACTGGTGGTTGATGATGAACTCGATATTCAGATACTTTTTGAACAACATTTCAGAAAGGAAATAAAGCAGGGAGAGCTTCAATTTGTCTTTTCCTTTTCAGGCGAGGAGGCATTGACCTATATCAATGAACATGTGCAGGAAGCGGTGTTGATACTTTCGGATATCAATATGCCCGGTATGAGCGGTCTTGAACTCCTTCAATGTATCAGGCAGAAGTACGCAAAACCACCTCCGGTTGTCATGATGATTACTGCTTACGGCGATGAGGAAAATTACAGGGCAGCAATGAAACTCGGGGCAGATGATTTTTTAACCAAACCATTGGACTTTAAATCACTCAAAGTGAAATTAAAAACCAGCATCCTATGATTAAGATTTTAATTGTCGACGATGAAACAGATTTAGAGATTCTCATCAGACAGAAATTTCGCAAAAAAATCAGAGAACAGCAGTATGAATTTGTTTTTGCGGTGAATGGAAATGATGCACTGAGAAAGATGGAGGCCTATCCGGATGTTGAAATTGTGCTGAGTGATATCAATATGCCCGGCATGGATGGCCTTACCTTACTGACCAAAATCAATGAGGCCAATCCGCTGATAAAAACAGTGATGGTCTCGGCATACGGAGACATGGAAAACATCCGCAAGGCCATGAACCGTGGGGCTTTCGATTTTGTGACGAAACCTGTTAATTTCGATGATCTGGAATTAACCATGGAAAAAACTATTGTACACGTAAAAATGATCCGCGAAACGCTGAGAGCCATTAAGGAAAACAACATACTTAAAATGTACGTTGATGAAAATGTGCTCAACTTTATGGGTAGCAGGGAATATGAAACTTCGATCATGGTGAATGAAACCATTGAAGCAACAGTTGCTTTCATTGATATTTGCAGTTTTACCTGCATCAGCGAAAAAGAGTCACCCGACACCGTGGTGGCCTTGTTGAACAGATATTTCGACCTGATGGTCAAGGAGATTATTGCCCAGGAAGGTATCGTCGACAAATTCATGGGTGATTGTCTGATGGCTGTATTCAAAGGTCCATACCACCCTGACAGGGCCATCGATGCCTGTTTGGCCATCAGGAGCAAAATTGAAGAGTTGCAGGGCAATGTTGATTTCCTGCCAAAAGTATCCATTGGAATCAATAGTGGTGAGATGATTTCAGGTAATATAGGTTCTGCCACTTTACGAAGGCTTGATTATACTGTAATTGGCGATACCGTAAATACTGCCGAGCGATTGCAGAGAGCTGCCGGTGTAGGTCAGATTGTCATCTCGGAGGCCGGTTACGAAAGAGTGAAACAATCCTTCAACTGCAGGCTGATCGGACCGGCTATTTTGAAAAACAAAGCCGAAGAAGTGATGCTGTATGAAGTGCTGAATTAATTTAAAAATGAGAGACCATGCTATATGAACAAGTACATTCATTCCTGATTCAGAAATTAGAGAACGGCTTGCCATCCTATCTCACTTATCATGATGCAGGCCATACCAAAAATGTCATCGAAGCGGTTGAGCATTTGGCCATTGCCGAAAATGTTTCAGGTGACGAACTGGTTTTGCTGAAGACGGCTGCCTTGTTCCATGATGCAGGTTATATGCAGACCTACAAAGGACATGAAGAGGTGTCTTGTAATCTGGCAAAAAAGCATCTTCCTGATTTTGGATATGATGCCGATCAGATCGAAACTGTTTGCCGGCTGATCCTGGCTACCAAGTGGCCCGCCAGGCCGACCGATCTTCTTGAGAAAATACTTTGCGACGCGGACATGTACTACCTTGGCACTGTTCATTATACCTTTTATGCGGATAAATTGTACAACGAACTCAAGAAAGATGGTGTGATCAAAACGAAAGTCGACTGGCTGCTTCAGCAGGTGGAATTTTTATCTGAGCATAAGTACTATACGCAAACCGCACGCAGGGAAAGAGATGTTCAGAAGCAAAAGGATTTGCAACAGCTCAAATTAAAACTGGAATCTTCATTCTCTAATTCAGATAAGATGAAGCCAGCCGAGTTATTGCAGGATATTCTGCTTATGGTGACAGGTGTTGTATTTGCCGGATATGCATTGAAGGGATTTTTGGTGCCGAATCATTTCTTTGACGGAGGTATTACCGGAATCTCGCTCCTGGTTCATGAATTGTACGATTTCAATCTCGCCATTGTGATCCTGGTACTGAACCTTCCATTCATTGTGATCAGTTATTTTACGGTCAGTTACAGGTTTGCCTTGTGGACCCTGATCAGTGTGATCCTATTGGGCATCTGCCTCACATTGCTGCCGAGTGTAGCACTCACTACAGATAAACTGCTTATTTCCATCTTTGGAGGGGTATTTCTGGGGATCGGGATCGGACTGATTATGCGGGCCGGGGCAGCCCTGGACGGCATTGAAGTTCTGGCGCTATACACACTGAAGCGGACCTCTTTCACCATTACCGAAATTATCCTGGGGATCAATGTTCTCATCTTTGCTGTCGCCGCATTGAAGTTTGGAGTCGAAACGGCCCTCTACTCAATACTTACCTATTTTTCTGCTACCCGCTGCATCGACTATGTGGTGGAAGGGATTCAGGCCTTCACCGGAGTGACCATCATCTCAGGGAAAAGCGAGTTGATTAAATACAAACTGGTGAATGATCTCGGCAGAGGCATTACTGTTTACAAAGGAGAACGGGGTTTTCTACCCGGAAAGTTTGAAATCAGTTCGGATTGTGACATCATCTTCACAGTTATTTCAAGACTGGAATTGCGGAAACTGAAGAACCTTGTTTACAACGAAGATCCGAAAGCCTTTGTTTTCGCCAATACCATCAAGGAAGCATCGGGTGGCGTGATCAAACGCAGGCACCATCATTGAGGGGGAGACAATTGAAAATGAGCGATGGTTCTGAATGACAATTCGTTCAGTTAATAGGTATATTTGTTTACCTCATCACTTCCAATCAAAGGGATTTTATTTTTGAATGATTGAAGCAGATAGCTTCATCGAAACAGATAACTCAAATTCCAAACAGTATGGCAACTAAAAAATCAGGTGCAACAGATACAACTTCTGCAAATGGTTTAGTGCAGGAAGTTGCAGGACTGAGCAGTAAAAAATTCATGGCTCGTGCGGTGAAATTGTCCAAACAATACCGTGTAACTGATGATGAAAAATTCAGGTTGAAGGATTTTTCAACAGATGTGGATACCGAAATGGGCAAAGAGGAGAAACCGGCCGCGCAGCAGATTCTCCGGATGGGAGTGGAAGCACTGTCAGAGATGCAGGATAAACTGTATGCCCAGGATAAATGGTCTTTGCTGGTCATCTTTCAGGCAATGGATGCGGCGGGCAAAGACGGTGCAATCAAACATGTCATGTCAGGTGTAAATCCGCAGGGATGTGAAGTGAACTCATTTAAGGCGCCCAATGCAGAAGAGCTTGATCATGATTTCCTTTGGCGTTGCATGAAGCATCTTCCGGAGCGAGGCAGAATCGGCATTTTTAATCGTTCTTATTACGAGGAGGTGCTGGTCGTCAGGGTGCATGAAGGCATACTGAAATCACAAAAAATACCTGAAAAACTGATCACGAAGGATATTTGGAAGGAAAGACTTGGCGACATCCGGAATTTTGAATCCTACCTGAATAAAAACGGGATTCTACTCGTGAAAATCTTCCTCAATGTTTCAAAAAAGGAACAAAAGAAACGATTCCTTGAGCGGATCGAAAAACCCGAAAAAAACTGGAAATTCAGTAATTCTGATCTTGCGGAGCGGAAGTTCTGGAAAGAATACATGGCTGCCTATGAAGAAATGATCAGGAAAACTGCAACCGAAAAATCACCCTGGTACATCGTTCCCGCTGACAATAAACATTATGCACGTATTGTAGTGGCTGCAGCTATTTTGCATGCCCTCGATTCGATGAAGCTGGCCTATCCAAAGGTGAGCGAGGAAAAAGTGGCCGAACTGCAACGCATCAGGCAGGTTTTGCTGGAAGAGGAATAGCATCTGAAGATTTTCATTCCAATGTAAAAGGAAGCATACCCTGATACATTTTTCTTCCCATATTCATTTATTATTTTTTCCTTCAATGCTTCGTAATTTTTTCCCACCGTTTCAATGGATTAAATCCTATCGGCTGAAAGATGCCGGCAGTGATCTGTTGTCAGGTATAACGCTTGCTGCCTATGGTATACCGGTTGCCATGGCCTACGCTTCGCTGGCAGGATTGCCGGTCTATTTCGGCATTTACGGTTACCTGATAGGTGGTTTGTTTTATTCCATTTTTGGTTCAGGTCTTCAACTTGCTATTGGGCCCACTTCTTCGATCTCACTATTGATTGGGACCACGCTTGCAACGATGGCCAACGGGGATGTTCAGCAGGCAGTTCAGATTGCCTCCCTGACTGCTTTGGTCATGGCAGGCATGAGTTTGTTTGCGTGGATCCTTCACCTAAACAGTTTTGTTAATTTTATCAGTGAGTCGGTGTTGCTCGGCTTCAAGGCAGGTGCTGCCCTGACCATCGCTTTGACCCAACTTCCCAAACTGTTCGGCACTGCCGGAGGGGGTACAAATTTTTTTGAGCGGTTGAATATGCTGTGCCATCAGTTGCCTTATACCAACCTGACGGTTTTGACTTTTGGAATTGTTGCGATCCTTTTTCTGATTGTTGCCGAAAAATTCCTGCCGGGAAGACCCTTCGCGATCCTGCTGGTGGTGGCTTCCATCGTTCTGATTTCAACAACTTCGCTGGCCAGCGCCGGTTTCTCCCTGACTGGCGAAATACCTTCAGGATTACCCCATTTCAGGATGCCTTCATTGCGGATCAACGATATTGATGGCATCATTCCGCTGGCATTTGCTTGTTTTCTGCTGGCTTATATCGAAAGCGTTTCCGCGGCCAAGACGCTTGCCAGCAAAGCGGGATATGAAATTGATTCCCGACAGGAGTTGTTGGCACTCGCGGCAGCCAACGCGGCAACGGCTTTTGGACAAGGATATCCTGTATCCGGAGGTTTATCACAATCTGTGGTGAACAGCAAAGCCGGCGCTAAAACTCCCTTTTCACTCGTATTTGCTTCTGTGACGATTGCACTTTGTCTCCTGTTTTTGACGGGAACGCTTAAAAATCTCCCCAACGTGGTGTTGGCAGCCATACTGCTCGTTGCCATCAGTAGTTTGTTCGATTTAAAGGGACTGGTACGCTTGTGGAAGATCAGCCGGATGGAATTTGGAGTGGCGATGATTGCCCTTGGTGGCGTAATTGTGCTTGGGATACTCAAGGGGGTGGTTCTGGCTGCTGTTTCATCCATTGTCTGGTTGCTGATCATCATTTCCAATCCTCATGTTGCCTTTCTTGGAAGAATACCGGGGACAAGGAGATATACGGATGTTGGCCGTCATCCCGACAATGAATTGATTCCGGGCATGCTGCTGATCAGGGTTGAAGCCTCGGTTTTGTATTTTAATGTGGAGAAGATCAGGAACAATATATGGTCCAAAGTTCTTGAATCCGGAACATCGCTGCAATGTGTGATCTGGGATTTCAGTACCTCCCCGTATGTCGATACCGCCGGGGCTGCATTAATCAAAAAGCTTTACCTGGATCTGCAGTCCAGGGGCATAACCTTCAGGATTGCTGAGGCACATGCCGGAGTTCGCGACATTTTGCGTGCTGAAGAAATAGACCATTTACTGGGACACATCAGCAGAAAAGTATCTGTGGATGATTTTGTGAATGGGGCTGTTCCGGAAGAAGAAAAAAGCCATTAGATAATTGGCAGGAGATTAATCTTTTACACACCTTACAGACAAGCCGTAAAGTTTATCGACGAAATTTTTTCCTGTCGTTGTCTTGTTGTCGTAAGCATACCCTTTACTGTAGACCAAATAAAAAAATCTGGCAGTACTGGCGGTATACTCAGTAGTTGACCACCAATTGCCACTGTATCCGATGTTGTTGTAGGAACCATTGAAAAAGCGGTAACCGCTTGGCAAGGCAGTAAATCCTGTTGAATTGGTTGCGTAAAGATTAGGTACGAACCAGTTGATTGAACCTAATTCCTTCAGTTTGCCTCCTGCAAGTGAATCAACTCCCAAAGAAGTCGCAAGGATGGTCCATTCTGCATCGGAGGGTATATGCCATCCTGTCGGGCATAATTTTTTTGTTTGAACCGTGTACCAATTGTACAGGGCGCCATTTAAGGATTTGTAAGAAACCGAGTCGTTGGAATAATAAGAACGTGCAGGTGTATTCAGGTTAGACCATGAACTATTGTCAGTAACCAATGGAATCATCGTACCATCCGTTAGTTTAATGGTTTTTAGATTTTCAGCCATCCAGGTTTGGGTACCTACTACCACTGTTTTATAAACATTTCCCTCCAGATCAGAAACTGTTCCGGTCGGAACGGTTATATCGGATGAAGTATTGCTTTTATTGCACCCAATTAAAGTGAGAACAAATAATCCAAGAATTAAACCCGAATGAATTAAGACTCTGCCACTATTCTTCATTGACTTTTTTGTTGTAAAAATATATTTTTGAATCAATAAAACCACGCTATGGTTTACCCACATACAAATAGGCCGAGACACTATTTATGGCGGTAAATATACCCAAACCATTTACAACATTAGCTTTTATTTCTGAAATTGATAGTGAACTGTTGCTGTTTTCCTGAAAATAAAGCACGTATTCAGGTTCGATCCTGTACAGTATGACGCGATGTTCGCCATAGTATTTAAAGGATCGTGGATTCAATTCGTAGTGATTTGAATTGGTAGGCTGCTCCCGAAAAAAATCTTTGCCATTCGGATTCTTGGTATCAATAGGGATCTTGACGCTCTCCACATTTTTAACATAAATGAAATAAAAACTTCCGTCATCGTTTGACCAGTTGATTTGAACAGGATCCGGCATTCCCATGCCGATTCCTCCGGTTTGCCCCATTTGTGCAATCGAGATGTTGGTGGCCGAAAGCCTCAGGTTTTGTGGCTTTGCGGGTGCGATGGTTCTCGCAGTAACCACCTGTCCATTGTAAGGGAAGGACAGTTCGTATGTTTTACCGGCCGAAATCGTCAGCGACTTATTGGTGTAAACGCCATCTCCAGTGGCAGCCAGGGTATATTTCTTCCCTGCCGTGACGTCGGTAATATCCATCAAAAGCTTGTTCACATCCATATCCGAAAATACCATGTCGGTGGTGAATGGGATTAATTTGGAAACCTTGACACTCGGACTTTCATCCGCGTACAGATAGGACTCGATCACCGGTTTATCCTGAAATCCCGTGACTACAGTTTCCTGGCATGACATCATGATCAACAGGGTTATACAAAAATATATTTTCTTCATGGCCTAAAATTTTACAGATAATGTGACATTTGGAGTTATACCCAAATAGCTGATATCACTTTGCAAAATGACGTCATCAACAAGTGCAAATTGCCTGGAACTTACATTCTCACGGTTGAGCAGATTGAAAACAGAAAAACTTACTGAGTTCTGCTTTCCTTTTTGTCTGAAAAAATTGAACCGGTAGGATGCTGCTACGTCCATTCGCTGGTAAGAAGGCAAACGGTATGAATTTTTATCACTGACCGCATAATAGGAAGCAGTGGTGCCGTCAATTAAATTCAGTGAATATCCTCCAACAGGAGCAGTGTAGGGTCTGCCGGTAGCATAAATGTAAGAGGCAGAGAAGTCGAAATTGCCGAATTTGTAAATCCCAACCATCTTGAGTTCATGGGTAACATCCTGATTGGCATAAAAATACTGACTTGATTGTAGCGGAAACCTGTTTTTTACCTGTCCTAGTGTATAACAAATCCAGCCATTGAAATTTCCCGCTTTCTTTTGAGCGAGCAGTTCCATACCGATGGCATAACCATTGCCGACAAAAAATTGTTCGGTCGTTTGCACTGTGCTTCCCGGTTGTGGAATAGCCCTGTACCGCATAGAATACTCTGAGACATTCCGGTTTTTCTTGTAATAACCTTCCACACTGAAGAGGTAATCTGAAAGGTCGTAGTTTAGACCAAGGTTCAAATGAACAGACGAGCTTACCGGAATTTCCTTCCCGTCCGAAAGTATCCAGAAATCCCTGTTTCCCGACATAATATCCTCTCTGACAACTCTGTTTGCAAACTGGTAATATAGACCGGTCGCACCATTCACCGTTAACTTGGGTGCCAGGATATAACTGGCATTGAGCCGTGGTTCGAAGTAGATCTTGTTGGTAGCTCCGAAAAAATTGAGTCTCAGACCAGGTGTTACTGTGAGGGCGTTGTCCAGAAACAACATTTTATCCTGGAAATAGATTCCTGCAATGGCCGCTTTGATCTCTTTGTTGATCACTGTCACGGTATCATTTTGCTGGTAATTGTAGTTGATCGAATAGTAAGTTCCAAATCCCCCGAATTCCAAGATGTTCTTTTCGTCGAAAACATATTTCCAGTCGTTTTTTATACTCAGATCTATTAAATTATTCTCTTCCAGGATACCGCTTTTACGAATTGTCGACACACCATCCTGATTAATGGTGATTGATCTTCTTTCGTCTCTGGTACTGTAGTAATCTGAAAAACTTGCCAGGAGATTGGAGGTCAGTTTTTCGTTGACTTTTCTCGTCCATTTTGTACTTGCACCCACATTCCCGTACCGGGTAAAATCAGTGTTGTCCATCGATATGTTTCCGGTAAATGAACCACCTCCGGGATGTCCTCCTCCACCTTCCGGGATTCTGAACTGAGGCGTATTGTCCAGATAATCTGTGCCGTTGAAAATACTCAGGGTATACACATCTTTGGCATTGGCTTTAAAGGTGACTTTGCCATTCAGATCATAGAAATAGGAGGCTGTATTGGCACTGCTTCCTCCAAACTTGGGTCTTGATGTGGTTGAGGTGGATTTATTCAAGGAGCTGATTTTATCGTACATGTATCCCTGGTAGGATCTTCGAAATGCGAATAATGTTGTTAAACGGTCTCCGACAGGTACTTCCACATAGGTATTCATACTGAGTAAACTGATCTCGGCGCCGATTGTGGCTTTTTTGGAATTCCCGTCCTTGCCGGTAATTTCCGTAACACTGGATAAGCGTCCTCCGAATTTTGAATCAAAGCCTCCCTTGTGCAACTGTACATCTTTGATCGCATTGGAATTGAATGCACTGTAAAAGCCGTAAAGGTGATCCACATTGTACACGGTAAACCCATCATAGAGAATCAGGTTCTGATCGGGTGTTCCACCACGGACATACATACCGGCGGAGCCCTCATTGGAAGCACTCACGCCGGGCATCAGCTGAAATCCTCTCATGATATCCTTTTCCCCGATATTCGGTAATATCTTCAGGGCAATCGGTGACATTTTGATATCCTGGGTTATGGTTGATTGTTGCAGGGCCTTGTCATCTTTCCTGCCATTGATAAATACTTCAGTGATTCCTACACTTTGTTGTTTCATCTCAATTCTCAGCGCCTGGTTTTCCCTTTGTGGCACCAGTTCGATTTTTTTGGTGTGATAGCCAATGTAGGATACCACTACCACGGCAGTGTCTGCAGGTACTTTTTCCAGTGCAAAATGTCCGTTCTGGTCACTGGTTACGCCTTTTGTCGTGCCTTCTATGACAATGGTCGCAAAGGGTATTCTCTCTCCGTTTTCGATATCAACAATATCTCCCGATAGTAGGAAATTTCTTTTTACCGGAATAAGTTTCTTGCGCGACTGTGTTATTTCCGTTTTGATAATTTCCTTGTGATTTTGCAACAGTTCAAGTTGCTCTTTGTCCTTGGCTATGTAAATGAATCCGTCTTTTCCCACCAGCGTAATCATGTCCCATGAAGTAACGAACATTTTCAGCATGCCGCCGACTGTTTTTTCCTGATCGGTCATCAGTGCTGTGCTATAATTTTTCAGATAATCCTGGTCGAAAATAAATCGGATATTCAAATCGGCACCTACTTCTGTCAATATCTCGTCGAGCCTGCCGACATAATTTTTTGAGAGTCTGAAATTTTCTACAGTTTGTGCCATCATAAGCATCGGCATGACCAGAAAAACAATTACAGGGATTAATCGCTTCATCATTATCGAACTTTTTTTTGAATGTGAACCTACTGGATGGGGTCCAATAAATGTCAAAACAGGATTGAAGAAAATCCTTTTGTATTTTGACATTTGAAAACTATTCGAATAATTTGCTCGAAAAAAACAATTTCAGTGAAATGCCATTATTTATCAGTGAAACGGCCAATACCGATCATGATCTCCCCTGAATTATCAGTTGAATGGTGAATCTGGTCAGTTTGATGGAATAAATGGGGAAAAAGGTCAGAATTGGCTTATGAAACTGGCAAAACGGCTGTGCTTTTTAGAGAAAATCAGAATTTAAGGATTGACTTTATCTAAAAAGGCGTCCATTGCATGGGTAGGTTTTCCGTCTGCCCCCCAGGCGCTCAGGGCATAGTGACTCCAGCTTCGGGCTCCCTCAGGTTCCCAGTACAATACACCCAAACCCTTGTTTTCAGGCACTTCCAGTACCTTTTTTTGAACCGCGACCAGCATGTCATAGGTATTCTGCACTTTATTGTCCTCACCGCCAACTTCGACCACCATCACCTCTTTGCCATACCGGGAGGCTATGTCTTTGAGATTGGCTCCGAGGTCATTGATGGAAAGTGTATAATCCGGATTTCCTTCCAGCCAGTAAGGATAATAAGATAACCCGATCACATCATATTTTGCCCCGTTGGATTTGGCGTT
>JBAXUL010000044.1:0-31221 GCA_037129695.1 Prolixibacteraceae bacterium | reverse complement strand
ATTGCACTCTCCTGGTCCGACAGTCTTTCAGTCTGCCCTTCGACAAGCTCAGGGAGCACTTATCCTGCCCGTACATTTTTCGCCCATTCCAATTTTTATAATCACGCAAACACATTCATTATTCATCGTTCATCATTTTTTTCTATCTTTGCAGTTCAATAGGGGTGCCTTAAACATACAGGCTGAGATCAAACCCATCGAACCTGTCCGGGTAATGCCGGAAAGGGAACATGAAATTTCCGTTTCAAAAGTGTCTCCGTCCGAATATGTCTCCATTGCCACTATTGCTTATCATTCATTTAATTCAACGCAATGAAGAACATAATACTTGTCCTCCTTTTCCTGATTTCTGCCGGACAAATTTCCGCACAATCCAGTTTGCAAGGCAGAGTACTTAATCCAACAGGTGAGACATTACCCGGAGCCACCATTCAAATTGAAAATACTGGCAAAGTCCTTGCCTCAGACGGAAACGGCCAGTTTAAATTCGACGGATTGACCGGAAATCAGTGTTCACTGATGGTTTCATATGTTGGTTACCATACCTGGAAATCTAAGGTAAATCTAAACAAGGGTATCAACCAGGTGACTGTCACGCTGGAAACTGCGGACATACTGACAGAGGATGTGATCGTATCTGCCACCCGGGCGGGGAACAAGACCCCAATGGCCTATACCAATCTGGATATCAGCCATAATGCCGAAAAACACTCAGGTCAGGATTTGCCCTATCTATTAAGTATGACCCCATCTTTGGTCGCTACTTCGGATGCCGGAACAGGTGTTGGGTACACCAATTTCAGAATCAGGGGAAGTGATGCCAACCGGATCAACATGACAGTAAACGGAATTCCATTGAACGACGCAGAATCCCACTCCGTCTATTTTGTTGATCTGCCTGATTTTGCTTCTTCAACAGAAAATATACAGGTACAACGAGGAGTAGGCAGTTCGACCAATGGTGCGGGGGCATTCGGGGGCACCGTCAACGTTCAGACCAGCAACCTGAGCCAGAAAAGTTATGCGGACTGGAATACGATGGCCGGAAGTTTCAGAACCCTGAAAAATACGGTTACCGTCGGCTCCGGCCTTCTGGATGGAAAATTCATCGTAGAGGCCCGGTTGTCAAAAATCAATTCCGATGGCTATGTTGATCGCGGAGCCAGCGACCTTCATTCCTTTTATTTGACGGGAACTTACCTGACAGAAGAATCCTTGCTGAAAGCCATTTTCTTCTCCGGAAAAGAAAAAACATACCAGGCATGGTACGGAGTTTCATCTGCCATGATAGAGACCGACCGGACCTATAACCCTGCGGGCATTATTTACGGCAAAGACGGAGAAATCTCCTTTTATGACAATGAAACCGACAATTACCAGCAGGATCATTACCAGTTGCATTACACCCACCAGTTCGACAACAGGTTCAGCGCCAACTTCTCTCTGCACTACACCTACGGCAGGGGTTATTACGAGGAGTACAGGCAGAATCAGGCGCCGGGAGATTATCTGATGAATCCGGTCACCGTTGGGTCCAATGTTTTACTTGAAACTGATCTTGTGAGAAGAAAATGGTTGGACAACGATTTTTATGGAGCCATAGGGTCTTTCAATTACAAGGAAAACAAAACGGAACTGATTGTCGGTTCTGCCTGGAACATCTATTCCGGAGACAATTTCGGCAAGGTGATTTGGGCACAGTATTACGGGAATAATCCCATCAACCACGAGTGGTACAGATCGCAGGGGACAAAAAAAGACTTCAACGTTTTCGCCAAACTCAATTATCAGCTTTCGTCAGGGCTATCCGTATATGCAGATGCCCAATACCGTCATATTGATTACAGGATAGACGGAGTGGATGACAATTTAAGAGACCTCACACAATCCCATTTGTTTGATTTCTTTAATCCAAAAGCAGGCCTTTATTATACCATTAACACTAGACAAAGCTTCTACTTCTCTTATGGAAACGGACACAGAGAACCCAACCGAAGCAATTATACGGACGCAGACCCAACTAAACCTGCGCCAACACAGGAGACCCTGCACGATTTTGAACTGGGATACAAAGGGATATTCAACAAATACAGCGTGGCAATCAACCTTTACGATATGCGCTACCTTGATCAACTGATCCTTACCGGAAGGATCAATGACGTCGGTTCTGCCATCATGACCAATGTGCCAAAAAGCTACCGGATGGGAGTCGAATTTACAGGAAAGCTCGCTCTCTTAAAAAATCTGACATGGGAACACCATGTCACTCTCAGTACCAATAAAATCAAAGATTTCGTAGAATATGTCGATGATTGGGACAATTGGGGAGATCAATTCACTCATGATCTCGGTAAAACAGACATCGCCTTTTCACCGTCACTTGTGGCAGGAAGCAATCTTTCATGGCAGGCACACCAACAATTGACCATCAATTTTCAGTCGAACTATGTCAGCCGGCAATATCTGGACAATACTTCAAGCACCGATCGCTCTTTGAATGCCTATTTCGTCAATAATTTAAAATTTGACTATACGCTTCCACAGAAATTAGTGAAAAGATGGACATTTTATGCCACCATTAACAATCTACTCAACGAAAAATACGAATCGAATGGCTGGGTATATTCCTATTATTCAGAGGGTACCAGACAAAAAGAAGACGGCCTTTTCCCACAGGCAGGAATAAGCTATCTTCTTGGTATGTCTATTGAATTCTAGGAAAAAAAATCACAACATGGAAAGATATCCATTTTCAGTGATCGTGAACTCTTTGCCTACTTTGATGCAATATCCCTTTTTCTCATTTTTGTTGAGACAATCGCTGGCATTCTGCAATTTTTCGATTCCGTAGGATTTTAATGCCTTCGAAATCATTGGGGTAGAGAGTTTTGATACATTGTTATTCCTCGCAAGAAATACAGCTGTGGCCAGAAATTTGCGCACCTGGTTGTAAACGACCTTTTGCTCAGTCAGAAACTGGTAAAGTGGAGAATCAATTGTTTCGCCGGCAGGTTTAACCCTGGAGGTCTTTTTCTTAACCTCTTTCTTTGTGGCTGCAGACTTCAAAACAAACCCGCGTTTCTTAACCAATTTCACGGGTTCAACCGAACCGGATGATTCTGGTGCCTTTTCATCTTTAATTTTAGGCGCCTTCGCTATCTTTGGAGTTTTAGCTACTTTAATTTTGGTGCCTTTGGCTATTTTTTCTTTAGGTACTTTAACAGTTCCAGGCTGCTTAGATCGGATGCCGTCCCTGAGACCCTTCCCTGCCCTAAATTTTGATTCAGGAGCATTTTCAGTTACCTCCCTCTCATCTTCGGCTTTTACTTCAATCACGTCTTCTACCATATTTTCACCCTTTCTATGGATGGAAAGAAGTGCCGGAATCCTGTTGAGTACATTGTTCAACTGTTTTTCTACCCAGTCGTTGTCACCTGCACACGAAAAATGTAAATTTTCGAATGAGAAATCAATTTTAGATTCTGCCATTTTTTTATCTTTCATCATTAAATAATTTTGTTTTTTACTTAAAAAATTGAATCCAGATAATAAGGGAGGATTAAGAAACCAACCCAAAATTCATTGGCTTCATAATCAGGTCTATCTTACATGATAACTAATTGTGAGATCAACTAAAAGAATATCAATTCTACTACAATTATAAATAGAATTTTTCAAATAAATAGCTACTATTTAGTTTTTTTAAGTACTAGCTCTTCTCTATCTCTTTTAGAATTTTTTCAATCTCATCTTCCGTATGATGAAGTTTCTCTCTGCACAATGAAACAAGTGAGGAAAGCCTTTTAACCTTTTCAGACAGCTGATCTACATCAGGTTCCTCGTTTTCGATCTGCTCCAGAATTTCTTCAATTTCGCTGATTGCTTCTTTGTAGGATAGCCCTTTTTTAATTGTCATTTTTATCTTGTTTTTTAATTTCAGTTATTTTACTCCGCAATGAACCTATATAAAACTGCGTTTCTATGATCTCTTCATTTTTCAAAACGGAAAGGTCTTTGACCAGTTTTCCGTTGTAACTTGTTATGGAATAACCTTTTTTCAGAATGTTGGCCGGATCAGTCAGCACCCCTTTTTGAGCTGCAATGTCTACCCTGTGCCTTTGATTTTCCAATTGTTTTTGCGACAACCATTGCACTTTTTCAAGAAACCCATCCAACCGTTGCTTTTTGATGACGATGCTCCTGGGAATGGCAACATCAAGCTGAAATTGTGCCCTCGTAATTTTTTGCTGTCTCACGAAAAGATAATGATGGACGAGGAAGCCTGTTTTTTGAAGTTTTTTCTCCAAAAGATTTTCACTATCCTGAAGCGACAGTCTGACCTCCTGCCGGAACTTCCAGGTCAACTGCATGAGTTCATTTTTCCTCTGTCCTAGATTATTCCTGACCAGATGTGATATCTCCCGGGTCAATTGATCCAACCTGCTTTGCTCCTCCTCCATTCGAGTTTCCACCATTTCGATGGCCTCCTGCTCCAAGAGGTTTACCCGTTCCTCGAAGGCAATCACGCCGTTCAGGATAAATTCGGCCACAGCCGTCGGTGTTTTCAGTCTGGTATGGGCGACCAAATCAACGATCGAATCATCTTTCTCATGACCAATCCCAGTCAGTACCGGCAGAGGAAACTGAGTCACATGGTAGGCCATGTTGTAATTGTCAAAACAACTCAGATCAACCTGAGAACCTCCTCCCCGAATAATCACCACGAGGTCAAAAAAATCTTCATAAGGATAAATTCTGTCAAGCGCATCCACAATGGATTGTTCCGCCTGGTTACCCTGCATGACTGCCGGGAAAAGACAGGTATAAAAACGGATCCCGTGCGAATTATTTGTCAGTTGCTCCATGAAATCCCCGTATCCGGCAGCGGAAGGAGAGGAAATGACGGCTATTTTCTGGGGGACAAGCGGCAGATCCAGCTCCTTGTTCATGGTAATTACCCCTTCGTCAGTAAGACGCCGGATAATCTCAAGACGCTTCCTCGCCTGATCACCCAGGGTATAGGTAGGATCAATATTTCTGACATTGAGTGAAAATCCATATAATTCATGAAATTCTACGGATACCTGAAGAAGGACTTTGATCCCATCAGTCAGTTGCTGTCCGGTTGTTGTTTCAAAATAGGGCCGGAGCATCCTGAAGGTATAGGACCAAATGGTGGCGCGGGCCTGAGCAACAATCCGGTCTTCAGAATCGCTCTTTTCAATCAGCGTCAGGTAACAATGTCCGTTGGAATGAACATTGATCTCAGAAATCTCTCCAATCACCCAAACAGGCGCTGTAAAATTGGCTGACAGCACTTTTTTTACCTCACCGTTGAGTTCTGACAGACTAAATCTTTCGTTCATGGTATCAAGTTCGTGCTTAAACTACTTTCCCTGTTCCTTTCGGGATACTTTATCCCAAAGTTAAGCAATGAGGATCAGATACCACACAAACGGGCATTTTTTTGTGGTATAAAATTCTTTTTGGCTACTTTTGGCGCAGACAGTTAAAATAAATTACCATGATGCTGAAGCGGAAAAACGCTTTCCAAATCCTTAAAAATCTGTTGCCATTTTTGATCGCAGTCCTAACTTTTTTTCTGGTTGAAAAAGGTTCCGAGCATCCTGATTGGATCGAAAGCAGTTATTCCACAGGGCTCTATCCCTTCGTTGCCTTGATCCTGTCAGGATTGAGCAATCTGTTTCCATTCTCCCTCTGGGATGTGTTCTGGTCATTGGTAGTGGTATTTGCCCTGGTTGGGTTTGGGCTCATGATCTCACGGAAACTGAAAGCCGGCAAATTCTTTCTGCGCATGCTTCAGATAGCAGCCCTGCTTTATGCATTTTTCTATTGGTCGTGGGGATTCAACTATTTCAGACAACCCATCGAGGAACGGCTCAGATGGACCCGGCACATCGAGAAAAAAGACATGTTTCCCACTGTTCTGGATTCACTGATTTCCAACGCGAACAACAGCAGGGTGGAAATTACCCATGCCGATTATCCGGCCATTGACAGCCTGATTGAGGCTTCCTACAAGGATCACGCAGCAGGATTCGGGTACAATTACCCCAATGGCAGCAGACGTCCGAAGACCATGCTTTTTACCTGGTTTTTTGCCAAGTCAGGGGTGAGCGGATATTTCGGTCCGTTTTTCAATGAAGTGCATTTGAACGGCGAATTGCTGCCTACTGAATATCCATTCGTACTTGCCCACGAGAAAGCTCATCAGTTTGGGATCTCAGGAGAGGCTGAAGCGAATTTCATGGCCTGGTATATCTGCAACACAAGCAGCGACAAGCGGTTGAAATATTCGGCCAATATCCAGTTGCTTCAGTACTTTTTTAGCGATCCAACCCACCACGAGGCGATCAAGGAATTTCTCAAAAGATTCGACAAGAAAGCCATGGCCGACATCATGGCACAACGCAACCACTGGAAAGAACTCCGAAACGAATCTCTCGACAAGGCACAGACTACCGCCAACAATGCCTACCTCAAAACCAACAAGATTCACGAAGGGGTGATGAATTACAACAGTGTTGTCAGATTGACCATTGAATGGTATCTCAATACCTATCAACCTACCGACTCAATTCCCTCAAAATAAAACGCTGAATGCAGCTTGCTTCCTCCTGGCAGGCAGTGCGGAGTAATCTATTCAATGAACAATTATCACCTCCGGTTACATTCAATTACAACCAGTTGATTATCTTTATTCCGGTAATTCAACTACTATGCTACGAATCAAACTACTACCGGTCATTTCGGCCTTAATCCTTCTATTCCCGTCAACCATGCTGCGGGCTCAGGCACCCGGCGAAACGCTCGAGACCAATTTTGTTCATCCACCGAAAGATTGCTGGCCACACACACGATGGTGGTGGCCAGGAAATGCCATTTCGAAGGAGGAGATCACCCGCGAGCTGGAACAAATGCGCAGTCACGGAATCCGGGGTGTAGAGCAAATTTCCATGGATCCTGTTTTCGAAAAAGGCAATGTGCCCTATCTTTCCGATGCCTTTATGGTGCTTCTCAAACACACTGTCAATGAAGCCAAACGGCTCGACATGGAAGTTTCTCTCAATTTCGGAGGACCGGGATGGATCATCGGCGGAGAATTCGTTCCGGAGGCGGACCGCAGCAAGGATCTGATCCCGACATTCATGGATCTTTCGGGACCGCAAAACTTCGAGGGAGAGCTTCCTGGTAAGCTGACCAAAACCAAAAGATCATGGGAGGTATACCAACCCAATCTGGATGGGAATGAACAACTGGTGGCAGCCATCGCATACAAAATGGATCCATCAGGCAAACTGATCGAAAAATCGATGGTTAACCTGACTGACCGGGTAAAAAACAGAAGACTGGAGTGGAATATCCCGGAAGGGAACTGGCGACTGATGGGTTTCTGGCTCAAGAAAAATGGCATTGGAAATGCCGTGGATCATTTCAACAAAGGTGCCATGGATCGGTACTGCAACTTCCTTGGAGGTAAATTCTACGCTGCTTTCGGCAATGAGTTCGGAAAAACGGTCGAGTCACTTTTCGTGGACAGTTTTGAACTGCCGAACCTGGCCAGCGGACTGAACTGGTCAACCGGATTATTTGAAGAATTCCAAAAGGCCTACGGCTATGACCTGGTGCCGATGTTGCCGGCCATCTGGTTTGAACTGGGAGACAAATCAGCCAAAATCAGGTTCGATGTGAATGAATTCCTTCACCACATGGGACTGACGGTATTTTACAAGAGTTTCCTTGGCTGGTGCGAAGCGCACAACATCAAAGGCCGCATCCAGACCTATGGTTTCAATTCCGACAACATCGAATCGGCAGGAATGGCCCACATTCCGGAAATGGAGATCACTGCCGGTGAAAAAGACCAGGCCGACTGGTTCGATACGCGCATCGGGCCCAAAAAATACGTGTCATCCGGCGCCCACCTCTACGACAAAAAGATTGTTTCAGCCGAAGTCTATACCTTTATCCACTGGGAACGCTACCGCGAAACCCTTGAAGAACTGAAAACCGCCAGCGACGGCTATCTGCTGGCAGGCGCCACCAAGTTTTACAACCACGGCTTCAATTGCCTGCCCGAGCAGGAGGTCTCCCCTTCCCGCTCTATCCCATTTGCAGCGTATATTCAACCTCAGAATGTCTGGTGGAAATACTACCCCAATCTGGCAGAATACATTGCCAGATGCTCTTATTTGCTGCGTCAGGGAGATTTCAAAGCAGACATTGCCCTCTACTCACCACTGGCCAACCAATGGGCCTTGAATGCCATCAATCCAAGGAAATGGACCCGCGAATTTGAATGGGGAGAACTCGGAGGACTTATAGTTTCGAATGGATACGATTACGATCTGGTCAATGATGATGTACTCCAAAACCATACCACGATTGCGGATGGCAAATTGATTGTGCAAAAAATGAACTACCAACTTCTGATCGTGCCAAACGTGGAGACTATTCCGCTTAAAACTCTCGAATTTTTTGAGAAATATGTACAGTCAGGAGGCCACCTTCTTTTCCTGGAGCGGCTACCCGAAAAATCGACCGGGCTGAATAACGCAGCAGCAATGGATGCCAGTGTCAGGGAGATCGTCGATCGACTCTTCAATGAGCCGGTAGCAGCCGGATCTTCATCAAAAAATTTGTATGGAATCCAGGAACCCAAAAACGATCCAACGGTTGGATTCACTTATGGGAAAGGCAAAGTCTATCGGCTTAACAATGTAATTGACAGGCAAATTTGGTGGAATAAACAAAGCAGCGCCCTCGACCCGTTCCTCAAAATACTCCGCAACAGAATAGCCCCGGATTTCGGAATCGATTTTGCTTACGAAGGATTGCGCAAAAACGATGGACTCACCTACCTGCACAGAAAAGTTGGGGAAAGCGACTTTTATTTCATCGCCAACGTACAGGATAAAACCAGCAACCTTCCTGTTACGTTCAGGGTGAAGAATAAAAACATCCGCAGGTGGGATCCTTTCACCGGTAAAATTACCAAAGTCGTTCAACTGAAAGAGACCAGAGATGGGATCTGCCTTACTCTGATGATGGCGCCTCATGAATCTTTCTTCCTTGAATTCGCCCCGGGTACCCCTGAAAAATATGTTTCCAAAAGTGATTTTCAGCAAATAACAGGGATCAATTCCAAATCGGTTGAAGCTGAAAGCGCGGTCAACGGGAGTTTTCATACGACCGTCCATTCCTCAACAGGCGACAAAACCTATTCTTCAGATGTGTCAGGCCTGCCGGCTCCTTTCGCCATCGCAGGCAACTGGCAAATGGTTTTGAAAGAGAAGGATTTCCCAACCTTCCAAAAAATAACGGATCAACTCACTTCCTGGAGCGACGACCTTTCCACCAGCAACTTCAGTGGTTCGGGAATATACAGCATCGATTTTAAACTGCCTGACGGGTATCTGACCAATGATCAGAAAATCCTGCTCGATCCGGGTAAAGTGGGTAACATAGCAGAGATACGTATCAACGGGAAAGAGGCAGGCCTTGTTTGGATTCATGGCCAGCAACCTGAAGTCACAGGAATGCTTCAAGCCGGATTCAATCATCTCGAAATTGTGGTCACCAATACCTTGATCAACCGCATCGCTGCCATGAAGCAGCCTGCACCTATCCCTGCCGGGATGGTGCCAGTTTACGGGAGCAAAGACAAGCTGACTGAAATCCCAAGGGAATTCGGATTTTCTCCACTTCCTGCTGCAGGATTGCTCGGACCGGTTAGGTTGATACCCGTACGCAAGGTAAAGATCATTCTGTAAAGATGTTGGGATACATGTCACAGGTAAATTGGAGAATGATCACTTTCTCGACAACAACCTGTTACTAAGGCCTGTCTGGCATACCTGATTCATTCAATTTCGGTTCGGGAATCTGTCCCCTGACCTTGTCGTACTGCTTAAATTCCTTGAGCTGCAAAGTGTCAAGCGCTCCGCTGTTGACAATATCACCCTTGTTATATTTAATCCGGTATTTCAACTTTCCATCCTGATCGTAAACACTCCAGTCGCCATCAGAAAAGTCATCGGTATAATTGCCTTCCATGGATAAGACTCCCTTTTCGTCAAAAAAAAGGGCTTTGCCGTTCCTTTTTCCTGCTAACCATGAGACTTCGCTCCTTTTGATTCCTCCGGGATAATAATCGATAAATTGACCTTCGGGTAGATCGTTTCTCCATTCTTTTTCAGAGATCACTTTACCGTTATGATCCATGCCGATTGATTTACCCTCTTTTTTACCCAGGTGGTAATTCTCTGTCAGGATAAGCTGCTCGCCCTTGAAAAAATTCCAGGTACTGTCGCGCAAATTGCCTTCAAAAACCCCTTTGGCATACAGGATGCCCGCTTCATCAAACAAGGAAGCGAATACCCTTTCGCTATTGGGACGATAACTCATCAAAGCCTTGAGTTTTCCGTTATCATGGTATCTCTTCCACACCCCAACAGGTTTATTCTGGTCAAATGCGCCTTCATATTTCAGGGACCCTCCGGGATACCTGTTGACCCATTTCCCCTGCTTCATCCCTTTGGAATCAGTTTTGTTGACCATCCCCTGCGAAAAGGACATTACCTGAAACAAGCAAAATAGGATCGGCAGTAAAAGTTTTTTCATGGCTGTAGACTTTGAACAAAGGTACAAATAGGGAACAACTTTTCAGATACCACCTAAATCTGAAATCCAATTAAGTTAAAAGAACATTTAAATGTCGTAGGTGCTGATTCCCATTTTTTGAGGATTCTGCCAATTGTGTCGCGCAAAGCTCGCAAAGAAAAAATACGACATTAATATTTGTGCATTGCTTAGTTCGAAATACCGATAAAATTAAAGTTGATATCATGGTCCTTTTGGGCTTTCTCTCAAACTGGAGAAATACAAAAGTTGAATAAAACCATATCCGGTTCCAATGGAATAGGAACATTAAAATGTCGCTGATTCTGGTTTCCATGCTTCAGAAATTCTGCCTGGAGATTCGCGTAAAGGCCTGGTGGATCTCAAATAAAAAAGTTCGGCATTATCAATTGTTCATTACTTATCTTTGATCGGAGATTTTATTATTTTGGCAATTGAATGACCCATGCCTGCAAAAATGATTATCTGCAGTATCTCTAAAACATTTTTCGAGTAAACAACTAACAATCTGTATTTTAAAAAATAAATTTAACCTGAATCGAGTAGAATTTTATGATCTATCTTAAAAACTTACTATTTATATCGATAGCGCTACTGGTTATTTTTTCGTCAAAAGCGCAAAAAAATCAATCCGGTGAAAATCTAAATCATACTGATCCTAAAATTCATACCGTTCTGTTCTACAATGAGGGATGGGAGTTTTCCTTGCCTGTACTGGAAATGGGAAGCCCGCAGCGGTTGATCCTGAAATTCGATGAGCTTTCCGGAGATACGAAAAACTACACTTATACCCTGACCCATTGTGATGCCGGCTGGAATCAGTCGCGGCTCATGACTTCCGAGTACATGGAAGGATTCCAGGAAAACCCCGTGAATGATTATGCCTTTTCTGTGAACACAACCATCCCCTATATCAATTACAGGCTGACATTGCCGAATGATCAGGTGAAGATTCTTGTTTCAGGAAACTACCTGCTGAAGCTATGGGATAACAGCAACAAGGAAAAGCCAGTCCTGGTAAGGCCGTTTTATGTGGCTGAAAAAATGGTGGAGATAACAGGTACTGTTCAAAAAGCAGCCTATGAAGGCTACAACGGAGCAAGTCAGCAGTTGGCATTTACGGTCAATTACGCAAAACTGTCAATTACTGATCCAATGAATGAAATAAGTGCTGTGGTGATGCAAAATTCGCGGGGAGATAATATGCACACCAAATTGAAGCCCACATTTATCCGTCAGAATCAGTTGGTCTATGAAGATAATACCCATGTTTTCAACGGAGGAAATGAATTCAGGAATTTCAACGCCAAAAATCTACAGACCAATGGCATGGGCGTTCATTCCATTGAATACCGCGATCCTTATTATCATCTGTTCCTGGAACGGGACCAATCCCTTCGAAAGGAATTCTACCGTTTCCGGGAGGATCTGAATGGAAACTTCCTGATTAAAAACGATCGTGCGAGCGACAGCGATCTGGAATCCGATTATTCCTGTGTTCATTTCTCCCTTTCGCCTCCGGATCAGGTTACCAATGACCTGATTTATGTTTTTGGAGCCCTTTCAGACTGGCAATGTTCCACCATCAACCTGATGACCTACAATCCCGAAACAAAACTATATGAAGCCACATTGCTATTGAAACAGGGATTTTACGATTATCAGTATGTCCTCTTCGACAAGGAAAAAAAATCGGCTGATCCTTCGCTGTTTGAAGGGAATCATGTGGAAACGGAGAACAATTATAACCTGTTTGTCTACTACCGCGGATTTTCTGCCCGGTTTGACCGGCTGGTCGGATACAGGGTTCTCAATTCAATGAAACGATAAGCCACTTGACTTGCCTGACTCAGTAAAATCCAAATAAAAACCCGCCTTCGAAATCGAGCGGGTTTTATATTTGTGTGAGAAAAGTAGGTGTTTACTAATTGGCATCCTTTCTTAATCTTCCTTCTCCTTTTTCAAAGGCTCTTTTGACAGGAGTTTCCCATTCGGATCAAATGAAAGTTCCCATTTGTCCTTGCCTTTGGCGGCTTCCATTTCGAAAGAAACAACCCCTTTTGCATCAGTGGCCTTTTCAATTTCATCGAGTTTAAATCCGGAAAAATCTTTGTTAATGGTTGTTTTTACTGCCTGCGGAAGTTCATTTTCCCTGATTTCTATTTCTGACTCAACCAGATTACCCTTTGCATCAATCAAACATGACTGTTCTACCTTATTCAGCGTAAATTCCACTTCAAATTCCCCCGGTTTTTCGATGCTCCATTTTACTTTTTGCGCAGCAGGAAATTTTGCAGAAAATCCTGACTTAGCCGCAGCAGGAATTTCCTCTTTTGGCTTTTGAGCAGAAACCCCTAAGACAAAAAGAACACCTGCAAATAACATGAGTAAATTTTTCATATCCAACGAATTTTAAGTTTAATGCGACAAAGGTAACTCACGATATTGTAGAAATTCGGGAGATTGACCAACCTGATCCCGGCATAAATTTCCCACATGCGATGATTGTAATCAGAACGTTGTGCCATCTATACTCAACCATTATATTTTGTTGACAAAATACGCCATTAAATTTTTCTGACTCTATGCCTGCTTCGTAATGGAGAACAATGTAAAATGATGCATCCCTTCCGAATAATGATAATTCAACTGTATATGGCTGGATTTACAGATTTCATTCGCAATGGATAACCCGAGTCCGTTGGATTCTCCTGAAGATGTTTGTTTGGCAAATCTTCGGAACAATTTTGATGAATCAATTTCCCCCAATTCACCTGTGTTGGAGATTGTAATTTTGTCACTTTCGGCATGTACAAATATTTCTCCATTTTCGAAATTGTGTCTCAACGCGTTGCCAAGTAAGTTATTGATCAGTATTTCGGCAAGCAGTGGATTCAGGGAAAATACAACCGGACACTCCATTTGAACCCCAACTTCAATCTTCTTCAAATCAAACAGCTCACTCAGATTTTCAATACGAGATTGAATCAATGGGCAAATATCGATCTCCTGCTGCCCTACAAATTGTTGATTTTCAATTTTTGAGAGCAGCAAAAGCGCTTCATTTAATTTGGAAAGCCTAATGGTCGATTCAAACGCCGTCTGAATTTGCATGCGTTGTGAGTTGCTTAGCGTATTATCCTGAAGAATCATTTCGAGTTTGGATTTGACGATCGCCAGGGGTGTTTGTAGCTCATGAGAGGTATTTTCAGTAAACTCCTTCAGGTTCACAAAATCTGTCCTGATCTTTTCCCTCATATTCTTCAGCATATCATTGAGCTGATCAAATTCTTCAATGCCGGTAGGTTCAAAATGAGCAAGCTCATCCTCACTGAATTTCCAGGAATTTAAAACCGATAAGCTTTTGAAAAATGGATTCCATGTTTGAGAGGAAAGCCATCTGTTGACAAAGAAAAGGGTAGTCGTGACCAACAGGAACAGGATGCCCATAAACGTAAAAATCACCATTCGCAAGTCTTCGAGTTCAAGCAGCGACTGAAGAAGAACAACTTCGTAGTTGTCGTTACCGGCACTAACCGTAAATGTCAACTTTCTGAAAGGAATCAGTTCCTTTTCTGCCTGATCAAATGCCAATGTATCCGAATAGAACAGGTACTTCTTCTCTTTTTCGATATGTTTGATAAAAATAGAGTTGTCCGGAGATGCGAAAGAATCGCTGATCGGGGTTCTTTTCTGCAGATTAAGAATGACATAGGCCTTTCTGGATTCCAGCATTTCCCTGATATTCTGTTCCACCACTTTGCCAATCATGAAATAAAAAACAACTCCCGTTACAGAAAATATCAACAGGATAAGCACCAGAAATCGCCGGTTAATTTTCGCCTGTAGCTTCATATTCAAACTATTCTAGTGATATATTAATCATACAAAATCTTCATATTCAGAATATTAAGACAAATCACTATTCCCGCATTTTTATTCTGCCATAAAAACGTATCCGGTGCCATACACGTTCTGGAAGTGATCTTTGGAGGCTTTTTCCGCCAGTTTACGTCGCAGATTCTTGAGGTGTGAATAGACAAAATCAAACGAGTCGGCAGCATCGGCGAAATCACCCCAAAGATGTTCCGCAATGGATTCTTTGGAGAGTACGCGTCCACGGTTGGCGGTAAAAAACAGCAACAGGTCAAATTCCGATTTGGTCAACTGCAACAATTCATTGGCTACAAATACTTGTCTGTTTTCAGGTAGAATGGTAATATTATCGATGATGATGGCTTGTTTGCCTTCGAATTTCCTTCTGCGAAGCAGAGATTTTATTCGGGAGTTAAGTTCCGGGAGATGAAATGGTTTGGTAAGATAATCGTCCGCACCAAGATCCAGTCCGGTTATTTTATCTTCGATTGAATTTTTGGCAGAAATAATGATGATCCCGGTTCCCGGATGAAATTTCTTCAACTCCCTGATCAAGGAAAGACCATTTCCATCGGGTAATCCGATATCGACCAAAATACAGTCATATTCATACAAGGCGACCTTTTCTGATCCTGAATCAACAGTTTCCGCATATTCGCAAAGGAAGCCCTCACCTTCCAGGTAGGAAATAATGGTTTCGCGTAATGCTGATTCGTCTTCAATGATTAAAATCTTCAATGTGATGTCTTTTATTTATACAAATGTGTAAACAGGAGTGAAATTTGGACTGTTGAAAAGACCTGATAAAAAACCAATTCCACCCATTCTTATTCAGCATCAAACATCTCAGTATGCCCCTGACTTCTGGCATAAATAATTCTGATCATGGTCGGTAAAACGATCAGCAGCATGGGCATAGCCACCAGAAAACCGCCGATGATGGCTATTGCAAGTGGCTGGTGCATCTGTGCCCCGGCACCGATACCCAGCGCAATTGGCATCAGCGCAATAATAGCTCCGAGAGCGGTCATCAGTTTCGGGCGCAACCGGGTAGAAATGGCATAGACAATCGAATCATCAACATTCATCTTCGTCCTCGCCTCCTTGAACTGAAGGAAGGTAAATATGGCATTTTCGCCAATAATCCCGACAATCATGATCAAACCGGTATAGCTGCCAACATTGAGCGGGGTTTTGGTGAGAAAAAGCGCCAGATAACTCCCTGAAATACCCAGAACTGCGATCAGCAGTATGGTAAATGCGATGCGAAACTCCTTGAACAAGGCCAGAATCACACAAAAAACGAGCAAACTTGCTGTGATCAGGATAATCAGCAGTTCATCGAAGGATTTCTGCTGCTCAGCCCAAGCTCCTCCGTAAACAATGCTGTATCCCTGCGGAAGCACAATCCTGGAAGATATTTGCTGCTGAATCTCCTTGATTGCGCTGCCAAGGTCACGACCCGAGAGTCTGGCAGTTACGACGCCCATATTCTGGAGATTCTCACGATTGATTTCAGCATCTCCGGCAATCAATCTGACGGTGGCAAGTTGTTCGATCGGTTTCAGCTTTCCGTCAGGCATGGAGATCTGAAGATTCTTGATGTCATTCACATTCAGCGTTCTGTTTCCAGGATAAAGCAGCCTGATGTTGGTAAATTGCTCCCTGTCCTGGATGTTTCCAACGATATTCCCTTCCAGGGCTGTCTGAAGCTGATATTGCAGGTTGGCCGGATTGATACCGAACTGGGCCAGTTTGGTATTGTCAGGCAAAATATTCACATAAGGACCTGCCGCAATAATACCGTCCGAAACGTCATCGACGCCTTCGGTCTCGGAAAGAATTGAAGCCACCTTCCTCGACATATCCTCCAGTTTGGATCTGTCGTTCCCGAAAACTTTAACCTCAACAGGTTGAACCGACTCCATCAGGTCGCCCAGCATATCCCCGATAACCTGTCCGAAGTCAATCCGAAGGGCCGGCTGTGATGCCTCCACCTTGGTCCGGATATCGTCTATAACTTCGACCGTCGTTCTGGATCTTTCTTTTTTCAGCTGTATCAGGTAATCCCCGTCATTGGGCTCTGTGATAAAGAAACCCATCTGGGTTCCGGTCCTGCGCGAATAGGTCTCAATGTCCGGTATCTTCACCAATATCTTTTCAACTTCCCTCAGAATCCTGTCTGTCTCTTCCAACGAGGTTCCGGGAGGTGATTTGTAATCCAGAACGATACTACCTTCGTCCATTTCAGGAAGGAAACCCGTCTCTAGTTTTGGAAATACTAAAAAAATGGAGAGGACAAGCAGTCCCATGAATGCCAGACTAATGGCCGGACGATGAATAAACCAGGAGACCCACTGTTGGGTTTTCACCTGATGCGAATGCTCTTTTTCAGACTTCTGCGCCACCTTTTTCTCCGCCTTTGGTGTCAAAAGCAAATAAATCACAGGAAGTGCCATCCATGTCACCAAAAAGGAACAGACAAGGGTAACGATCATGGCATTGGTCATCACCTTGAAATAAGCGCCTGCAACCCCTGTCATCAGCAAGAAAGGAAGAAAAATAACAATGGTGCTCAGTGATGAACCCACCATGGCAGGGAAAAGGAATCGAATGGCTTTTTGTACGAGCGTGATCGATTTTTCAAAAGGATGTTCCTCATGTGTTCGCTGAATCTGTTCCACCACCACGATGGCGTCGTCGATGATCAGACCGATGGAAGCAGCAATGGCACCCAAAGTCATGATATTGAGCGTCTGGCCCATGGCATAAAGAACGATCAATGTCAGACCTATCGTAACCGGTATGGTTAACAGGATCGTCGCACTTGCCTTGACGGAGCGAAGGAAGAGAATTGCAACGAAGATGGCCAGAATCAGTCCGATCCATAAACTGTCAGTGACACTCCGGATGGAGTCGTTGACAAAATCAGCCTGAACATAATATGGTTTGATGACGATATCCGGCGGAAGGGTTTGCTGAAGATCGATCAGTTTTTTACGCATCTGTTCGGTCAACTCGATCAGATTGGCGTTGGGTTGTTTGATGACTGCAATAAGAAGGTTTTCTTTCCCGTTCGCGTTGATTTTAATGTACTCCTTTGCCTCCCTGATTTCTACCGTGGCAATATCTTTCACCAGAATTACCCTTTTGCCTGTGCTGCTGACGACCAGATTTTCGAGTTCGGTTTTATTTCTCCCGAGCGCATCGGTAATGGTAAGGTACATCTTTCGGAAATCATTGAGATAACCGTTCGACCGCACAAAACCGGTCTCGTTCAGGGTATTCTTGATTATTTCGGGGGTAAGTCCAAGGGAGCTGATCTTTGAAATATTGAGCTCAACCCAGTATTCCTTCTCTTTTCCTCCGATAATCCTTATTTCTGATACGCCTTCTACCTGCGAAAGAAAAGGTTTGATGGTATAGTTGGCCAGATATTTCAAATCAATCGGACTGCGCCCTGCACCTTCCAGGGTATAACCTATGATCGGCAGAATCGATGGATTCATCCTTTCGACCACCACAGAAAGATCGGCAGGAAGGGTACTCCGGATTTCGCTGATCTTGGATTCAATGCGCTGCTGACTGAGGTTGATGTCTGTTTTCCAGTCCATAAATGCGGAGATCTCACAGGATCCGCGGGTCGTACTGCTTCGTATCACCTTTAGATCAGGAACTTTTTTGATCGCCAATTCCAGTGGACGGGTAACCGTCATCATCATCTGATCAACAGGTTGTTGTCCTGCATCAGCAATGATTTTTATTTTGGGGAAAGTGATTTCAGGAAATAATGAGGTCTGCAGGATACTATAGGTAAATCCTCCACCCATTAAAATGACGGCGATGACAACTGAAAGCGCGTTTTTATGCGAAGTAAAAAAACTCTTCATGGATGGATTATTTTTCGATCACAACTTTAGCCGTATCCGGCAAACCATAATTACCCGTCAGCAGGATCTTCCAATCCGGAGAAAGATGCGGGGAGATAATCTCAACGCTGTCTCCTGCCTCTATTCCTTTAACTATCATCATTTTTACAGCGGTCGTACTGTCAGTCATCTGCATGATCCAAAACTGGCTCTGAACTTCATTAGTCAGGATGGCCTCTTTGGGAAGGATCATGGCATTGACGCTTATTCTCTTGATAAACTGAACTTTAGCCATCAGATTTTCAGGAATAGGTTTTGAATAGTCGACATTGATCATGTAACTCTGGGTTTGAGAGGCCGCATCCACGGTAGGCATGGCCGAAGTGACAGTTCCGTTCAAATGCTCACCATCAGGAAGTGACAATACAACAGATCTGTTTGACGCGAGATAAGGCTTTAATTCGTAGGGAAGTTCAAGCATAAAAACCATACTTTTCTGGTCTCCGATGATGGCAATAGTCTCCCCGTCCTGCACATAGTCACCCGAACGGTAGGCCAATTGCAGGATATAACCGTCACCAGGCGAATTGACCCGTATTTTACCTTCAAAACGGAGCGTGCTGTCTGCCTTGTCCACCGTATTTCCCAGATTTTGGGCTTCTTTTGACTGTACTACAAAAAGCAGGTCGCCTTTGGATATACGTTGTCCCAATTTCACTCTAACCTCCTGCAGATAACCATTCGTCATAGATTTCACGGAAGTTTTCAACTGAAACTGCGAAGTAGCATTCAACTCAACATACTCACTCAGCATGCCGGTTTTAACGCTCGTAACAGTAACGGGTACCCTTCCTTCGGGCGGCGCCTCAACGGAAGGACTCTGCCCAAAATGGCAGGAGGCAAGCAGGCAAGCCGATAAGAGCGATGGCCAATTACAATATTTCATGATTTTACTATTTTTCACGACACCAGTAATTAAGCTGGTTGACTATTTGATTTTTTTCAATTTCGTTTTGAATCAGCTGATTTTTGGTGGTCAGCAAGTTTGATATGGCCATGATGTATTCAACCACACTCACTTCACCAGTTTCCAGCAGTTTCCGGTCGGCATCGACCAGGGTTTGGGAATAGGTGATCTGTTTTTTGATTCTTCCGGCTAAATTCTGAACATCCGTCAGTTGTAAAATCAACTGGTTGATTTGCTGACCGTATTGTTTGGTGAAAAACTCCCTGTAATTCTTTCGCGTTTGTTCCGAAACGGCAATTTGTTCGTGTTGCATTCTTTTTTGGTGTCCGTCATAAATGGGGATGGAGAGGTTTAGTCCAAAATTGGGACCAAAATTTTTCCACGGCACCGTCGTGAGCGAAGAGTTGAAGCCGAGTTCACCAAATAAATTCAGTTTGGGTTGATAGGAATAATCAATCTGCTTGTCGCTGATGGCCAGATTGAGACTGTCGGTCACAAATTGCTGGTAAAATATGGATTTCTGAAGCTCCGGCAGTTTTTCCAGTTTTAACGCAGGAAATGCAAGCTGATAGGTGGCTGTATCAATCACCCCGCATAAATAATGGAGGCTTCTGAACGCATTTCTGTATTGATTTCGGACCTGAATCAATTGAATATCCTGCTGCTGAAGAAGGACCATAAATGCCAGGAACTCCGTTTGTTTATAGATTCCGGAAGAAGTAAGTTTTTTGAAAATGATCTCTTGCTTGTGCATCAAATCCAGTTCTTCACCCAGAAATTTAACCTGCTGCAAAAGACCATATACGGAGATGTACTGATCAATCACGTTTTTGCGGATATCCTGTTCTGAGATTTTTGCAGGATTCTGGATGGAAAGCTTCTGCAATTCCATTTGTTGAACCTGATTTTGAAGGTTTTTTCTGCTGACAATTCCTTTCGAAACGGAAAGTGAAGCATAAATATTGGCTCCATTGGTGATCGCTTCGTCCTGACCAACGCCTCTGATGACTGGCGCATAACTGTCATTGCTCACCGCGTTGACCTGGGTACCCAATTCTGCCCTTAACCGCAGGCTATCAATGCGGTTTGACTGCAGCCTGTTTTGGTAATCTTTTATTAACGGAGAATTCTGAAGAGCCAGATTCACAAAATAATCCAGATTTTTCTCCTGTGCTTCAACGAATTGGACATAAAGTGAAAGAGAAAAGAATAGAACGGCGAAAATCGATTTTCCCATTTTCCGGTGAATCATTTTTTCAAAAAGTTGGATAAAAATTTAGCCCATGCCACAATATTTTCAGGCTAACACAATATTAATTAAAAATACGTTTGCATGCATCTGTTTTTCAATTCCCGAATCCATTTTGATCAGCAGGCGCAAGCATTATCTTGGCAAAATCTTGCGTATTCTTTCCGAAAAAGGGGAATCCTTCGTCATTATGGCAAGAAAACCAATCAAATTTACTGGTGAAGTTGGCAGAAATTTGGGATTTCTGTTTTCAAAGAAACATCACAGTCAGATGTATCCTCCAAGACTGCCAAAAAGACCATTTCAGGAATTAATTACAGGTTAAATAAAATTACTATGCTTATTTAGACTTAATTAAAATTAATCGGGTTTTTTGCAAACTTTTTGCAAACTCATTCGTAATAAAAAAATGATAATTATAACTAAAACCACTTAAAATTTCAGTCGATGAGAAAACTATACCTTCTTTCGTTTACCATTATGCTGATAGCAGCAGGATTGGTACTTACACAGTGTCAAAAATCTGACACCTCAAGTCCCTATTTGGTCAATTTGGGCAATTCGACAGCACTTGGAAGTTACCTGATGGACAATAACGGGAACACCTTGTACTTTTTCGCTATGGATTCCAATGGTGCGAACAATTGCACAGGGGGATGCACCACCAACTGGCCGGTCTTTTTTGTGAGTGGAATCACAGCCGAGAAACTTGCTCCCGGACTTGCTTTGGCTGATTTTTCTACAGTAACCACTGCAAGTGGAGCACAGATCACTTACAAAGGTTGGCCTTTGTATTATTATGCCCCTGCAGGCGTGCATGAAGCAGCCACCCAAACAACGGGAGATGGTGTCAGCGGACTTTGGTTTGTGGCCAAGCCGGATTATACCATCATGATCGCCAAGCAGCAGTTAGTTGGTTCCGATGCTAAGAATTACATTGTCTCTTCTGCCAATGTCTATACTGAAGGCGCAGGTGCAACAGTATATTTTACAGATTTGGTGGGCCGTACATTATACTCTTATTACAAGGACAGTACCAATATTAACAAATACACAAAGGCAGACCTCACCAACAACGGTGTCTGGCCAATCTATGAAACCGATAAGATTGTAGTACCATCGATCCTCGACAAAACTCAGTTTGGAAGCATCACTGCTGTCGGCAAAAAACAATTGACCTATAAAGGCTGGCCAATGTATTATTTCGGCGCAGATCAAGATGTAACAGGTGCCTTTAGAGGCAGTAACAAAGGAATAAGTTTTCCAAAACCGAACATTTGGCCAATCTTTTTCAAAGATGAACCGGCTGCTCCAAAAAAATAGGAAGAATTAACCCAAGTCAAAAAAAATAGGGGTCTCAAAAATTGAGACCCCTATTTTTTTATGCATGGTATGCCTGTTTACTTGACCTCTTCAAAATCCACATCAGTAACTTCACCGTCACCTTTGTTTCCTTTTTGCTGGGATGATTGTCCCTCATTTGGGGCACCCTGTTGACCTGCCTGGGCATTTGCAGCATTGTACATCTCCTGTGAGGCAGCCTGAAAGACTTCATTCAACTCATTGGTAGCTGCATCAATTGCGCTGAAATCCTTATTTTTATATGCCTCTTTCAATTTGTTCAGGGCTGTCTCAATCGGAGCTTTCTTATCTTCCGGCAATTTATCGCCAAACTCCTTCATCTGTTTTTCGGTCTGGAAAATCAGCGAATCGGCATGGTTAAGTTTTTCAACCTGCTCCTTTGCCTGTTTGTCGGTTTCGGCATTGGCAGCTGCTTCCTCCTTCATCCGTTTGATTTCGTCGTCACTTAAACCTGATGAAGCTTCGATACGGATGGATTGCTCTTTGCTTGTGGCCTTGTCCCTGGCAGTCACATGAAGAATTCCATTGGCATCAATGTCAAAAGAAACTTCAATTTGCGGAATTCCGCGTTGTGCTGGTGGAAGACCATCCAAATGAAACTTGCCAATGGTTTTATTCCCGGCAGCCATCGGGCGTTCGCCCTGAAGCACATGGATCTCAACAGAAGGCTGGTTGTCTGAAGCTGTCGTAAATGTTTCGGATTTTTTTGTTGGGATGGTGGTATTGGACTCAATCAGCCTGGTCATTACACCTCCCATGGTTTCAATACCCAAAGAAAGTGGAGTGACGTCCAGCAAAAGAACATCTTTTACCTCCCCGGTAAGAACGCCTCCTTGAATGGCGGCTCCAACTGCTACTACCTCATCGGGATTAACTCCTTTCGACGGAGCCTTACCAAATAGTTTCTGCACTTTTTCCTGAATGGCAGGAATACGGGTAGAACCACCCACCAGAATTACCTCATCAATGTCATTGACAGTCAATCCTGCATTCTGAAGCGCCTTGCGGCAAGGCTCCATGGTCGCATTGATCAGCGAATCAGCCAGTTTTTCAAACTGAGCGCGCGTCAGACTTTTAACAAGGTGCTTTGGAATTCCGTTGACAGGCATGATATACGGAAGATTGATCTCCGTTTGGGTAGAACTTGAAAGTTCAACTTTGGCCTTTTCTGCAGCTTCTTTCAGACGCTGAAGCGCCATTGGATCTTTGCGCAGATCGATCCCTTCATCCGATTTGAACTGATCAGCCAGCCAGTCAATAATTACCTGATCAAAATCATCTCCACCCAGGTGGGTATCGCCGTCGGTAGATTTCACTTCAAATACGCCCTCTCCCAATTCCAGGATAGAAATATCAAAAGTTCCGCCACCAAGGTCAAATACGGCAATTTTCATGTCTTTGTGCATCTTGTCCAAGCCATATGCCAGTGAGGCAGCAGTAGGCTCATTGATGATCCTGCGTACTTTCAATCCGGCGATTTCGCCTGCCTCTTTGGTCGCCTGACGTTGGGAGTCATTGAAATAAGCGGGAACAGTAATGACAGCTTCCGTTACTTCCTGGCCAAGATAATCCTCAGCAGTCTTCTTCATCTTCTGAAGAATCATGGCAGAAATTTCCTGTGGAGAATAAAACCTGTCATCTATTTTAACGCGGGGAGTATTGTTATCACCCTGAATCACGGCAAAAGGAACTCTACCGATCTCCTTGCTGACCTGGTTGTAAGTCTCACCCATAAATCTTTTGATCGAAGAGATCGTTTTTGTTGGATTGGTGATTGCCTGACGTTTGGCAGGATCACCAACTTTACGCTCGCCATTGTCGACAAAAGCCACAATGGAAGGTGTTGTGCGCTTACCTTCACTATTGGGGATTACAACAGGTTCGTTGCCTTCCATGACGGCAACACACGAATTGGTTGTCCCTAAGTCAATTCCAATAATTTTTCCCATTTTTTTCTGTATTTACTATTAATATTTTTTGTTGTATTTATCTATCTTATGCTTCCATTCGATCAATCTTTGTGCCAATTCTCGATGTCACTGTTTTTTTGCGGTTTTGACTGCAATTCTATCCTGGTTATAGAACCAATTGTCATCCGATGTGACAAAACGACAGAAAAAATAAAGACAGATGGTATTAATGGCATTAGATACTTCAGCCTCCTGGCCATTCGGCAGGCAGAAAATATTTTTCAATACAAGGAAGGAATGTGTAGAACGGAACGAAGCCAACAAGTCGTATTTAATTAAATTACAATACATTAGCATATATTATCCAAAATGGGAAACGCCATAGGATGGAAACATTGACAAATTGGCACAATCCATTTCCGAACAGGATCAAAAAATGCTTTATGGCAAGCCTTTTTATTTCATAATTAAATATCTTTGGAAGAATTAACTACGAATTACTTAATAACAATTCAACCAAATGCAAAATCAAATTCAAACTGACAAGCAGAATGGACGCCTTGCATCCCTTGATGTACTGCGCGGTTTCGACATGCTTTGGATTATTGGCGGTGGAAGTTTAATCGTCGGACTGGCAAAAGTTCTGGACTGGAGCTGGCTTAATGTCGTGGCTGAACAGATGGAACATGTCAGGTGGGACGGATTCCACTTCGAAGACCTGATCTTCCCGCTGTTCATGTTTATTTCGGGGGTTGCAATTCCTTACGCAATATCATCCAAAATTGAAAAAGGTGCCGACAAAAATGCTTTGTTCATCAAAGCTGCCAAACGGGGAATCCTCCTGATCATATTCGGAATTTTGTACAATGGGCTCCTTCGCAGGCCTCATGAATTATCTGATATCAGATTTGCCAGTGTTCTTGGACAGATTGGTTTCGCCTATTTCTTTGCTGCAACCATCGTGATATTCACCAAAAACATGAAATCCAGAATTATCTGGCTGGCAGGGATTCTTCTTTCCATCATGGTTATTCAACTTTGGGTTCCGGTTCCCGGACAGGGGGCAGGTCTGCTTGATCCGGTCAACGGTATCAACGCATACATCGACAGGTTGGTGCTTCCCGGAAGACTACATGGCAAAACTTTTGATCCGGAAGGGTTTTTGTGTTGTATTTCGGCCATTTCCGTCACCTTGATGGGTGCTCTGGCAGGCGGTATATTAAGAGACGGCAAGCCCGCCTCTGCGAAAAAAGCCAGAACTCTGGCCATTACCGGTGCCTGTATTCTGACAGTTGCCTTGTTGCTTTCCACTTTCTATCCGATTATCAAGGCTGCCTGGACTGTTCCTTTCGATATGCTTACTTCAGGGATCAGTTTTATTTTGCTGGCACTTTTCTATTTTGCCATCGACGTGAAAGACTGGACTTCTCCTGCACGGAACTGGGGAATCGGAGCTAAAAAAGCACTCTTTTTTAAGGTCATCGGAATGAACTCCATCACCATTTACCTCACCTGCGCTATTTTTGATTTCCGCGATGCCGCCACTTTCTTCCTCGGCTTTCTGGATCCTATGCTGGGCGGTTGGATTATCATTTTAGGTGCCATCATCCTCGAATGGTTGTTCCTTTACTTTTTATACAAAAAAAATATTTTTCTGAAAGTGTAGGAAGGCGACTTGAGATATTAGACTTGAGAAAAAAAGTGCTGAAAAGAGATATTTCAGCACTTTTTTTGCTCTATTTCGCATCTTCCCATCTTCTCCACTTCCTATTTTCTTAATGTCGATGGTCGAATTATCGAATTATCACATTGGAAAAAAGTAACTTTGCTTCCTATTCATCAATACTGAACCATCATGTCGGTGCACAAAGAGATCAAAAGGGTGACTACTCATGTTCTTGCTGAAATGAAACTCCATGGGGAGAAAATTTCAATGCTTACCTCCTACGACTACTCCATGGCCAAACTGGTAGACCAGGCCGGCATAGACGTCATTCTTGTGGGAGATTCTGCTGCCAATGTCATGGCCGGACATGAAACAACCCTGCCGATCACCCTCGATCAGATGATTTACCATGGCAAGTCGGTAGTCAAGGCGGTAACCCGCTGTCTGGTAGTTGTGGATATGCCTTTTGGAACCTACCAGGGAAACTCACTGGAAGCTTTGAACTCTGCCATTAAAATCATGAAAATCACCCATGCCGATGCCGTAAAGCTGGAAGGTGGCAGTGAAGTGATCGAATCCGTTCAGCGGATTCTGTCTGCAGGAATTCCGGTGATGGGGCATCTCGGTTTGATGCCACAGTCGATCAACCGCTACGGCACCTATGTCGTTCGTGCCAAAGAAGCTGAAGAAGCCGACAAATTGATGAAAGACGCAAGGTTACTGGAAGAGGCAGGCTGTTTTGCCATTGTACTGGAGAAAATTCCTGCATCACTGGGAGCCAAAGTCGCCAGCGAACTTAAAATACCCATTATCGGCATTGGTGCCGGTGGCGGAGTTGACGGTCAGGTACTCGTCATTCACGACATGCTGGGTCTCACCCAGGAGTTCTCACCCAGGTTTCTTCGACGTTACCACGATCTGGCGTCAGAAATCAAGGGAGCCGTTGGCAACTACATCAAAGATGTCAAATCAAGGGATTTTCCAAATGAAAAAGAGCAGTATGATTAAGATGATGAGCGCTGAGCGCGCAAAAATATTTTTTTTGTCGTTCATTAACAATTAATCAATGTCATTCCCTCCTTCACCATCTTCTCATTTTCCCATCTTCCATTTTCAAATCTGAATCCCTTGTTGACTGAAAGAAAAAATACCAATCTTGAGATCCTCTTTGAGGACAATCATCTGATCGCGATCAACAAGCGGTGCGGAGACATTGTGCAGGGTGACAAGACCGGGGATAAAACGATTGGAGATGACATAAAAGTATACCTGAAAGAGAAATACGACAAGCCCGGCAATGTTTTTCTGGGGGTAACACACCGGCTCGACCGTCCAACCAGCGGGGTACTTCTATTTGCCCGCACCTCCAAGTCGCTTACCAGGATGAATGAACTTTTCAGGAATGACGGTTCCATCAAAAAAACCTATTGGGCAGTGGTGGATGTCAAACCGGAGCCACTTACCGCCACACTTGAACACTGGCTGGTTCGCAATGAAAAACAGAACAAATCATTCGCGTATATTAAGGAGCAGAAGGAATCCAAAAAAGCTTCCCTCACCTACCGGTATATCGCATCCTCCGACCGCTTTCACCTGCTGGAAATCGAGCTGCATTCCGGTCGGCATCACCAGATCCGTGCCCAACTCGCTGCCATCGGACTTCATATTAAGGGAGATTTAAAATACGGATTTCCAAGATCCGACAAGGACGGAGGAATCCACCTGCATGCCAGAAAAATTCTTTTTACCCATCCTGTGACGCAGGAAGCAATCACGCTTACTGCGCCTGTTCCGAATGAGCCTGTATGGAATTACTTTGAGAAGATGCAAGGTCAGTGATCCTTATCGGGGGGGGTGACAACGGAATGAAGGAGAGACGGAGAGACAACTCATGGACCAGATAGCGGCGGACAAGAGATTTATCAGGTCTCATATACGATCTTCAGATATTTAACCTCGTATTTGGAGGATAATTTTTTGAGGTATTTTTCGATTGCCGTCACGTATTATATGTCGTTTTGGAATAGAATTGAAACCGATGATTGTACCGAAAGGGGAAAATTTAGAAGGTAATGTGAATTTGAATTAAAACTCAATCTTCTTCAATAAAACGGATAGTTGAGGTATATCCACTTTTACTGTCTTTCAAACTACCTCTGTGTCGACTCCCATATAATCACGGATCAACTTATCCCGCATTCCAGACATATCTCTCCATGGAATATCAAAATATGTAGCCTTCAGATCATTTGATATACGTTTAGAAACCTCTCCTATAATCTCGATATTTCGTATCACGGCATCCTGAAACATCTCATTTTTTTCAAAATCGGCTCGGGTTAAGTTGGCCGTAAAAATTTCGATTTTTGAGATAGATAAAAGTAAATTTTCAATATAGGCAACATCGCCTTTCATGCCTGATAAATAATTCTTAAATCCTGATCAATACTTTGCTTTACGCGCTCGTTCTTCAATGACCCCTCCGTCACCAAATCAACCTTGACACCCGACTTGTCAGACAATTCATTTTCGATACGAACCAGTTGCAACAATGAGAAACACTCATTGAACTGAACCAAAATATCAATGTCACTGTTCACGGATCCCTCGCCTCTGACGAACGAGCCGAAAAGTCCAACATACTCAGCATGATATTCCTGGAGACAGCCGATGATAACATTTTGAATCTCTTGCTTTGACATGAAATAAAGGTACATAATTTATTAATTTCAACCAGCAGGGAAAAATTCGACAATTCGATAAGGAATGAAGTCATCCAATGGTAGCCCTTATTCCTTTTTCCTTAAATATCGCTACAGCCCGCTCCAAAGAACCTTTGCCTGGCTCTTTAAGAAGTTGAAAATCATCCGGCCGGCCTAATTTCAGGTATTTTGATTGGGCAATTTTGTGATACGGAAGAAAGTTCACCTCCTTTTTTTCTCCGGGTAAGGATCCAATAAAACGAGCTGTTTCGTCCATGTTTTCAATATCATCATTGACTCCCCCTATCAACGGGATGCGAATGATGATTCTTGCTCCTTCCGATGACAGTAAATTTAAGTTCTCCAATATTTTCTCATTCGAAACGCCCGTCCATTTCCGGTGACGCTCGGCATTCATCATTTTCAGGTCGAACAAAAACAGGTCGGTTCGGCGAGCAACTTCCATCAAAATTCCGGTATTGGCCAAACCGGCAGTATCTACGACCCTGTGAATTCCACGCCTTCCGCATTCATCGAGAAGTTGAATCAAAAACCCGGAATGTATCAACGGATCACCTCCCGAAAAAGTTACCCCTCCTCCCGACTGATCAAAGAAGACCCGTTCCTTCTCAATTTCCATCATAATTTCGTCGACCGACATGTTTTTCCCGGTCATCTCAATGGCAGTAGAAGGACAAACCGCCGCGCAAGCACCTGTCAGGTTACACAATGCGGAGTCCGTCAGGATGCCATCTTCTACCAATACAATAGCCTGTTCGGGACATGCTGCCACACACGTTCCGCACCGGATGCATTTCGACTGCGCGTACATTCTCTCCTGAAAAGCCGAAATCCCCTCCGGATTATGGCACCAGACGCAATTGAGGTTACATCCTTTCAGGAAAATCACGATCCTGATTCCCGGTCCGTCGTTGATCGCATAGCGTTTGATGTCGAAGATGAAGGGCTGGTGACCTTTCCGACCTGTCAGGTTTTGGGAACCTGTCAGGTCATTGCCGGGGTTAGAATCCATCATTTTCTGTTCTTTCGATCACCTCCTGCTGGAGATCGGCATTCATGTCGTTGAAATAATCGCTGTAGCCGGCCATGCGCACCATCAGATCCTTGTAATCCGAAGGACAGGCCTGGGCTGCAAGCAAGGTGGCTGTATCTACAATGTTAAACTGTACATGATGCCCGCCAAGCTTAAAATAGCTTCTGATGAGATGTCCGAGCTTTACGACGTCCTCCTCTTTCTTGAGCAGACCAGGCAAAAAGCGTTGGTTCAGCAACGTCCCGCCCGATTTGACATGGTCGAACTTCGTCATGGATTTCACTACCGCAGAGGGTCCGTGGGTATCGGCACCATGCGATGGGGAAGTCCCGTCAGAAATCGATTTTCCTGCCAAGCGACCGTTGGGAGTCGCTCCCATCACTTTCCCAAAATAGACATGACAGGTGGTCGAAAGCATGTTCAGGTGGTATTTGCCGCCGGGTTTGATGTTTGGTTTTCCGTCGATGGAATCCACGAGGTCGTCGTATATTTTCACGGCTACGGAATCCGCGTAATCATTGTCATTCCCAAAGAAGGGGGTACGGTTCATGATGGTCTGACGCATTATCTCTTCGCCCTTAAAATTATTCGAAACAGCCTTTAAAACCCGGTCCATCGCGTAAGTCTGATCCAGAAATACATGTTTCTTCAGTGCAACCAGGCTGTCGGTGGTTGTTCCCAATCCGCAACACTGGATGTAGCTTGTGTTGTAGCGCGGTCCGCCATCGTAATAATCCTTGCCTTTGGATATACAATCTTCAATAACGACAGAAAGGAAGGGTGCCGGAGCATATTTGGCGAACATCCTGTCGATGTAGTTGCTGACACGCATCTTCAGATCAACAAAATAATTGAGCTGTTTCTGAAAGGCACGGTACAATTCATTGAAATTTTCGAAAGTCACCGGATCGCCTGTTTCCGGACCGACCCGTATCCCTGAAACAGGATTGATTCCGTTGTTGAGCGTCACTTCCAGTATTTTCGGGACATTGAGGTATCCGGTGAGCAGATAGGCCTCCTTGCCAAATGCCCCGACTTCAATACAACCGCTGCAGCCCCCTTCACGGGCATCGCGAAGTGATTTTCCCTGACGCAGCAACTCCTGCACATAGACCTCCGGATTAAATACAGAAGGATATCCATGTCCCTGACGGATGACGCGTGTGGCAGCATGCAGAAAATGATCTGGTGTTTGGCTGCTGATGTGCACAGAACTACCCGGTTGTAAAATATGAAGTTCCTCCACTACCTCAAGCATGATATAGGAGACCTCGCTGGTTCCGTCACTGCCATCGCTTCTGATCCCACCGATGTTGATGTTGGTAAAATCATTGTAGGTTCCGCTTTCACGGGCGGTGATGCCCACTTTTGGCGGTGCCGGGTGATTATTTACCTTGATCCAGAAACAGCAGATCAATTCTTTTGCCTGTTCACGGGTAAGGGTGTTACTTTTCAACCCTTCCTCGTAAAACGGGGTAAGATGCTGGTCGAAATGACCGGGATTCATGGCATCCCAGCCATTCAGTTCGGTAATTATCCCAAGATGAACAAACCAGTACATCTGAATGGCTTCCCAAAAATTCCGGGGGGCGTGGGCAGGGACATGACGGCAAACTTCCGCAATCTTCAACAGTTCCGCTTTTCGGTTTTGGTCAGGTTCATTTTTTGCCATTATTTCTGCAAGTTCGGCATGGCGTTCGGCAAAAACAATCACGGCATCACATGAGATATCCATCGCTTTCCACTCTTCGGACTTGTCAGTAGCCTCAGGATCATTGAGGTAATCGAGTGAAGCAATCCTATCTGCAATTTCCCTTTTATAGTCGAGCATCCCTTTCTGATAGATTTTCCCGTCGAGCGCCGTATGCCCGGGCGCACGCTGCTCCATGAATTCAGTGAACATG
>JBAXUL010000043.1:0-31443 GCA_037129695.1 Prolixibacteraceae bacterium | reverse complement strand
AGGTTTATTACTTAAGTTAAAAGAACATTTAAATGTCGTAGATGCTGATTCCCATTTTTTGAGGATTCTGCCAGTTGTGTCGCGCAAAGCTCGCAAAGTCCGCAAAGAAAAAAATACGACATTACTATTTGTGCATTACTTATTATTGGCAGAATTTGACCAGCTTCATCTAATACAGATTCATTCCCAAGGCAGCTTTTACCTTGTAGGCACTGACAACCCTGTCAATTCTTGCCTTGAGATATTGCAGCCGGCTTTCTGATTCAGCATTTTCAACCCCCAGTAAATCAAGGTTGGTGAGCGTTCCCGATTTGTACTTCAGATCTGCCAGTTCGAGGGCTTTTTTTGCCTGTGAAAACTGCAATTCGAAGAGTTGGGACTTAGAAATTGCGGCTTTCAGGTTGTTGATGCTCTCCAAAACTTCTGTCGTAATTGTCCGTTTGGCAAGATCAAGGTCAAACCTGTTTGACAGGATCACAGAACCTGCCAGCCTTGTATTCAATTTTGTACGTGAAGCGTCGTAAATCGGGATCAGAAGGCTCAACCCAATGGCATAATTGGCTCTTGGCCTTTCCAGTGCAGGAATATATCCATTCTTCCAACCGCCACTGGCGAATGCAGAGATAACGGGATTCTCATGCATTTTGACCAAATCCTGGTAAGCCTGTGAGACGACAATCTTTTTTTCTGCCAATTTCATTTCATTACGATTGTTCAATGCCACACCGATCAATGAATCCTCAGAGAACGGCACCAAATCGGAATGAAGGACATTGCGTACCCGATGCTCAGTGGTGGTTGGGTCACCCAAAAGCATATTCAGCAGTGAATTTTGAAAATTCAGAGCGGTAATCACATCCGTTTTCTGACTTTCAACGGTAGATATCCTAACCTTTGTACTTAAAATTTCATATTGGGTTGCAGAGCCTGTTTCAACCTGCTTTTCAACATTTTTCAAATGCACTTTTAAGGTAGAGAGTTGCTCATCCTTGATGGCAATGGCCTCCTGAAAATAAAGAAGGTTGTAGTAACATCCGATAGACAACAGCGACAATCGTTGTTTAATCTGTTCAACACTGATGGTGCTCAGCTCTTTGCTCTTTTCTTCGAATTCAATATTTTTCCTGGTTTTTCCAAAATCAGAAATGGTTTGGTTGATATTGAGGGCCGCATTGATGTTATTGGCAGGAGCAAGAGAAAGCGTTCCCAAGTCAGGAATTGTAAGCGAGGGAACCGGACCGATATGCGCAAAAGAGCCGGCAACTGCTGCATTGGGCAGGTAGGCCGAACGGGCAAGTGCGATCCTAAGGTCTGCCGCATTCAATGCTTCATTGGCTTGCTGAACCGTAGGGTAAGTCTGGATAACCTTGTTGATTAAAGGTTTAAGCTCAAGCGAATCATTTTTATTGATCTGCCCGAATCCACTCGAGGCAAAGCTGGATAAAAGTGAAAAAACTATGATCAACAAAAGAGTGTGACGATAAATCATGACCTGACTATTTTAACTTCAAAATAAAAACACATACATTCAATAACAGAATACCGGAATTTTCCATTGGATCATAGTTAGTATTCTACTCAATGTGAATAACTTCCGGCTTTACTGGTTTCTTTTTCTTTCTAACCCGAAGGAAAAGTATCGGGACCCCGCCAATGAGTGTAACCACGGCAGCAATAAGGAAATCATCGTTGATACCCTCTATAAATGCTTGTTTGGTCACATTCGAAACGATGATGTACTGGGATTGAATTTTGGCTGCAGAAATTGAACTGCCTGCATTATGAACAGCGGTTTCGCTGATATTTTTCACAGCCGACTTGTAGGCAGGAGAGTTGGATTCAAGAGCTCCTCCGTACATCTGCGAATGATAGACAACTCTTGTGGAGAGAAATGTAGCGAGTATGGCGACGCCAAAACTACCCCCTAACTGCCTGACTACATTATTGATGCCGGAAGCCTGCGCCATTTTTTCCCTGGGTATATCCACCAGGGAGACAGCCAGCAAGGCCGAATAAATGATGCCCATTCCGATTCCACGGAGATAGAGAGGTAACATGATGGCTGAATGTTCTGTCAGGAACGAAAGGTTCGCATTCAGATAGAAGCTGAAGGCCATGAGCAGTATCCCGAGGATTATCGGAATCTTGGCGTTGATCTTTCCGCTCACATAACCGGACAACGGAGCTACAATCCCCTGGATAATCCCAACGGGAAGGAAAACGGAACCTGATTGCAATGCTGTATAGCCCAACGAGTTCTGCAAATATAAAGGCAGCAGGAAAGTACTGCCGAACATGCCGATCCCAAACAAAAACATAACCAGGGTACTTATTCCGAAGTTGAAATTTCCCAAAAGCCGGAGGTCGATCAGCGGATTCTCAACAATGAACTCCGCCGTAACAAATACTGCAAATGAAAGAATAGAAATGGCAAAACAGGCGAGAATATAAGGGGCATGCCATCCTTCGGAATTGGTTGCAGCATTCCCTTCGGTGAGTGCGTACAAAATAACGGGAAGAAAAATGCTGACGGAAAGGAAACCGACGATATCGAATTTTCCACCCCATTTTTGAATCATTTCACGTTGAATAAGTACCGTAAACAGCATTCCAATGATTCCAACGGGAACATTGATATCAAAGATAAGCTGCCAGCTAAAATGGTCGACCAGATATCCACCGATCAAAGGGCCAAAGGAAACAGAAGCAGCAGCCGAAACAGCCCAGAAACCTACCGCAACTCCACGCTGTTTAGGCGGAAATTCCCTGACAACGATGGCCATTCCCAAAGGTTGGATGATTCCTGCGCCCAAACCCTGTATGACGCGTGAAAAAATCAGCATATTTTCGTTGGAAGACATGCCACACATGAAGGATCCCAGTGTAAACACGAGCATTCCCAGAAAATACATTCGTTTGTAACCAAAATGGTCAGCCAGCCAGGCTGCAGCGGGAAGCATTACTGCCAACGCAAGCATATAGGCAGTTAATACCCATTCGATGGTATCGAGGCCAACTCCGAAGGAAGACATCATTTTGGGTAAGGCAACATTGACAATTGTTGCATCCAAAACTGCCATAAAGGTTCCAATCATGATATTGGCCAGTACGAACCATTTGTATAAATCATGATTGGGATGCCACTTCGAATCGCGGTTTCTGATCAAATGCCTTATCCTGTGAGAAGGAGTGACTTTCCGCATTATTTATCTTTTACTATTTTCATGACGACAGACATTCCGGGCAGAATACTCAATTTTTTAACATCCTTCCCTTCTTCATCACTGTCGATAGAAATTTTTACCGGAACGCGCTGAGTTATTTTGGTAAAATTGCCTGAAGCGTTGTTGGCCGGTATCAGCGAAAACAAGGAGGCAGTAGAAGCACCAATCGAAAAAACTTTACCTCTGAACACCTTGTCCCCAAAGGCATCAATGGTGTATATTGCTTGCTGGTTCAGATGAATTTGAGATAATTTTGTCTCTTCCATGAAGACTATGACCCACCTCACGTTTTGACCTGACAACGAAAAAATGGCTTGACCGGGTTGTACAATATCCCCTGCCAGTAGCCACCTCCGGGCGATAACTCCGTCAAAGGGAGCATACAGCTTCGTGTTGGTCAATTGGGTTTCGATGACATTGATCTGTGCTTCTGAATATCCAATCGCTGCATTGGCACTTACAATCTGAGCCTTCGAAACCGAGAGTTGCATTTTGGCCGCATCGAGCTGTGCCCTGGCTGTTTCGTAGGCTTTTTTCAGGTGATCAAACAGTTCTTTTGTGATCACATCACCTGCAACCTGAACTTTAGCCCTTTCGTAGTCCTCTTTGGCTTTTTCCAGGGAAACCTCGTAAACTTTGATATTCTCAAGATCATAATTAAGCTTTGCTTTTGCTTGTTCCAACTGGGATTGTGATTGGATAAGCATTGCCTGAGTCTGATTTTTTTGAGCCAGTAAATCCAGACTATCAAGTTCCACAATCATGGCCCCTTTCTTTACTGTATCCCCTTCGATGGCATACTGATGGGCAATTCTTCCCAACATTTTAGCTCCGATCTGTACATTATCTGATTCAATGTGAGCATCATCTGTTGAGATATACATCGAATAGTCGCGGTACCAGTACCAGGTAGCAACACCGATCAGTACAACAATAATAAGGAGTGGAATGTAAATTTTTAATTTGCCTGAGGATGCTTCGTTTTGAGCCATTTTATCTGAATTTGAGTCATTAAAATTCGAATATTTCTTCGAAAAAAACAGTGCGAATTTACCTATTTTATTTCACAATGATCAGTGATCGAAATGGTGAAAAAATATCTTGTTATCAGCGGAAAATAACAAAAACCATTTTGGGGATTTAATAAAAGTAAATACCCGGATCAAAGATTCAACTCTTTTGATCCGGGCAAAATTCAGTAAGAAATAGCAAGTTAACTGTCTGGCTTATTTACCAAATACATATCTGAAGTTCAATCCAAATTCTCCTGCATTTAATGATGTATTGCTGACAAGAACAAAAACCGGCCTCCAGTCCAGGCCGAGCGCCAGCGGAGCATTCTTGAACCGGTATTCCAACCCTATCTCACCCGGGATGCCCAATTGAAAGCTGGAATTTGAACCAGAGGAGCCAAAAAATGTGGAAAGACCCGCTCCGGCATACCAATTCAAACCTTCCCCACCCAATGGTCTGTAAACAAAATCCCACAATGCATCGGCACTTACACCATTTCCGAATGAAAGGTCAGCATGAATCCGGCTGAATTGGCCTGCACTAAAGATCGCATCAATCGCACCATGATTGCCCCAGTTAACTCCTGCACGGATACCCAGTTCCTGCGCATTTGATGTTGCTGCAATCCCTGCAAACATAAGAGATAGCCAAACGATTTTCCAATTTTTATTGATTTTCATGAGGAAAAGTATTAGGTTAAGAATATTAATGAAAAGTTACTCTTTTTTTCCATCAACTTCGCGGAAGATCAAAATATTATTCAATGACTATCATTTCTTGGATTTTGAGTTTGGCAACTGTACATTGAACAATGCCATCCCGGTAGGTGAAAGGCAATTTTTCGTTCTCAGGCTGAAGCATCACCTTTTGGGGTTTAATTGGACTACTGATAGAGATATGCAAGGGTCCCAAAGGAGGAATTTCATCGTGAACCATCACCTTTTCGTTGTCGTGAGGACCCGCAGCATTGACCAGATTGACAATCAGCATCTCATTCTTACGGTTTAGGGTTACATCTACGGAATGTGAACCAGTAACTGTTACCGCGGGATCAGGAAATACCTCGCGGACTAATCCAGCCAGGAAATCCCTAAGAACGGGAGCGGTTCGGTTGGCATACGCCTTGCCAATTTCGAGTTGAGTGGCTGCAATAGCTCCTTTCCCATACGGGGTGATTGTTGCCGCAATTTCTGATGGACCATCCATGTTAACTGCCTGGTAATATTTTCCGTATGCCTTCACTCCCTGGCCCGGAATGACACCCTGAGAAAGCGACATCAGTTCGGCGATCCACTGATTGTATTCCAAACCATTATTTTTCACTTCAGGAGCTGCTTTGACAATTACATTTAATTCATCCCTGAAGAGGGATGAAGAATTTGGACCAACCAGAAGAAGCTTTCCTCCCTGATAGACATAATCGAGTAATTTCTTTTTGAAATCAGGAGTAATGGTCTCCCATTCGGGATAGATCAAAAGCGGATATTGATTGATTTTTTCCAGTTGATGTTCCGCAACAATATCAACCACATACTGTGAGGCAAGGAGATTTTGTAAAATACCTTTCAGTGGTGTCAGTTCCCTGTCAAAACCTCCGAATAACCTGTTCGTTTTAGCATACAAAGCATCTGTCGACAAAATCAGTCCAATTTGGGGTACTCCTGTTACATTCTGGCACCATGGCTGCCTTTCACGACAAAAACCCGCTGCCTCCGACAACAAAGGAATCATCCAGTTGTAGATCGAACCATCCCTCTTTTGTTGAAGATAAATCTGGACCCCTCCCCCAAGCGAAATCACTGTTGCAAGCTCCCGCTCTATCTGTGGCGCGCTCTTTACGCTTTGGGTACCCTCTTCATTGCCAATCCAGGAAAATCCCCAGGCCATCAAATCCCATGGTTTTCCCTGGTTCCGGATGAATCGGGCCTCACTTCTTGCACTGTTCATGCTGTTGAGCGCAGAAAAGTCGCCGGAGATAAAATCAACAGGAATGGAAACCTTTTCAGGCATCAAGGTAGAGAAAGCCCAGTTGCTGGCCACTTGAAATTTCGGATTAAAAGCATGCAGTGCATTGGTATATTTGGTCACATACGCTTTGAAACCATCCCTGCTGAACTGTTGGAATTCCTTCCAGTTCTTGTCGCCCGGCTTTTTAGGTATTTCATTTATCCCGGTTTTTCGGGTAAAGAGTTCCAGCGTTTTTGGAGAATAGTCCAACTGATGAGCCCAGCAATCACCATCCACCCATACTCCATCCACTCCATAAACAGACGATAGTTCCTTCAGTTGTGGAATCAGCAACGAATCGGAATAACTGCCAAACACCGAGGTGTTATTTTTTGAAGGAATCCCGTCGGCACCTATCGCTGCCCATTGCGGATGCAGCTCGACAGAGCGGGAATCCCATACTCCGGAATAATGCAAATAGAGAGAAACTCCTCGTGAGGCAGTTACCTCCCGCCAGATTTTTAGCTGGTCTTTGACAAATCCCGGGACAGGATTTCCCACTTTGGTGGGATAACTGGAGTAACCAGGATGACCTTTGCAATCAACCTGTATGAAATCGGGTTTCACTTTGTCAATCAGATTATTGACCATGTCTGCATCTACATTTTTCCCAACCTCTTTACAATCGGGACCGGCATGAAAATCAAAATGCAGGCCAAAATAGCTGTGAGCCCTGTCCTTTCGGGGAGGTGAAGTCGTTTGTCCCGACAGATTAATAACAATGCCTATCAGGATAATTGTCAGTAGTTTTTTCATCGTTGAAATCATTAGTAAAATATGGAATATAGGATTTTACCCATTTAACACTGAAAATGAATTTACATCATATTTTGTGAACTGGGCATATGTTTGTTTCATTGGATTGTACAAGGTTTACCTATTCCGGTTTGAATTTACATAAAAATAGAAAATGTAGTTGAATTTCCATATTGACATGTTGGTTTCAGGAATTTGAAACGGCAAAACTTTTTATCTTTGCCATGTTGAAGCCGGCAGAAGCTATTGAACGTTTTTATCCAACAAAGAAAATGATGAAACGGATGGATTTATTCATCTGTTACTTACTATCGTTGATGACTAAACTGCTAATTTGACTTAAAATTTAATTATAAAACATGCGGCTATACCGATATTTCCCGTTCCTATACCTCTGCATTCTGGCTGAATTTGTGTTCGCCAAAGCTCCGGCTTTTTCAGAGAAAGATTACTTCAATCATCCGCCACGCATCATTCGTACTTGTTGTGCTTTTGGAACTGATCTCAGAATCTCCATCATTCCCGGAGCAAAATTGAACCATTTGACAAGCATTGAGTTGATGGGAAACCACCATTACCTCGGCGATAAGGAGGAAAAAAACGGTATTCTATATACCAGAAGAGGTGGATTTATCGACTTTGGTCATCTTCGTGATTATGTGGATTGGACGGCTTACCTCTATAACCTGGAGAAGAAAAGCCAGAGGGATGGTGAGGTGCTTATCAACCTGGCATTCGAAGCAGGCGAAAAATCGCTGGTAATCAAGATTCCCGCAACTGAAAAGGAGGAAGATTTAATCAACCTGGCTGGACGAATTGCCTTTGATCTCTCTGTTTGGCATGAGATCACCTCCTGGTTTGGTGCAACTGCCGTTCCTCTTGTATCCGAAAAATTCTCGAGTTTTTCCATTGAAGACGCCTATTCCAACATGCTTGGCACCAAAATAGCTGCAGAAGCCATCAAAAGTGAGCTTCCCTATGAACAGGCAGTCACCGAAATAATCAAAAAGACGCTGAACGAGCTGGAAGTGGTTTCCTCCAAAAGAGAGACAATCCAGGCCTTTGAAGCGGTAAGAGATTTGTGGTGGACCAGAAAAAAACCACTCCCAAGCAATAAAATTACTTTAGAGAGGCAGTTGGGGGTTTATCCATCCATTTCTCCCTGGATTGTTCCCGGCTGGGAAAGTAAAAATAGTAATCCGCTCAGGCTAACCATTGCCGATACCACGCTGGATGGAGTTCCCTTGTCAGAATTTTATACCCTGAGTTTCAAACTGAATCACAAAGTTCCTGTGAATAAAATTTTTCCGGAACGTAAGGAGAGGACTGTAAACCAGAGAGATTTTCCGGCAATCCTTGATTTCATCGCAGCGGATATGCAAAAGCACAACATCCACTTTAAGAAGTAGCCATGGAAGAAGCCAAAACCAATCTTACTTCCATCAACCACTTGCTTAAAGAAAGCAGGCTGGCCGAACATCTTTCCGGATATTCAATTACACTGGGATCCCAGTCTCCCAGAAGAAATGAGTTATTTTCTGGCCTGACCCTCCCCTTCTCTGTTGAAGTGAGGGAGGTAGATGAATTTTTTCCGGCTGCCATGAAACCCACAGATGTACCTGAATACCTTGCGATATTAAAGACTTCTCCTTTTCAGGGAAATTTCGGAGCCGATCAACTGTTGATTACCGCAGATACCATTGTGCTGATTGACGATCAAGTACTTGGAAAGCCGCTTGATTATGAGCATGCCTTTCAAATGCTTCAGCAGTTATCGGGCAGAAAACACGTTGTCATCACAGGAGTTTGCATTACCTCAGCCAACAAACAGGTTACCTTTTCAGACCACACCGATGTATGGTTCAAAATACTTACAAACGATGAAATAGACTACTATCTTACTCATTATCATCCATATGACAAAGCCGGTTCGTACGGCGTGCAGGAGTGGATCGGTTATGTAGCCATTGAAAAGATAGAAGGTTCCTATTTCAATGTGATGGGACTACCCATCCAGCGTTTGTATGAAGAGCTGCTGAAATTCTAAAATTAATACAATCAAACTTTTATCCATGAAGAAAATCTTATTCTCACTTGTTCTTTGCCTGACGATCCATTCAGTTTTTGCTGTGGAAGGAATGTGGATTCCAACCTTGCTTAAAAAATACAACATCGAAGAGATGCAGAAAATGGGCTTCAAACTTTCGGCGGATGATATTTATGATATCAACCATGCCAGCATGAAAGATGCAGTGGTTCTTTTCGGTTCAGGCTGCACAGGTGAGATGATTTCAGGGGATGGGCTTCTGATCACCAACCACCACTGCGGTTTTAGCCAGATTCAGAAGCACAGTACTGTGGCTCACGACTACCTTTCAGATGGTTTCTGGGCCAAAAACAGAGCTGAAGAGTTGGCAAACCCGGGATTGTCTGTTCAATTTCTGGTTAGCATGGAAGATGTTACAGGTGAGGTGACGAAAGGGATCAAGGAAGGAATGGATGATGAAACAGTAAAAACCAGGGTGACTGCCAACACGGATGCTGTCAAGAAAAAATATTCCGGTCATGCCAATTACCAGGTAGATGTCAAACCTCTGTTTTATGGAAACCAATACTTTGCCTATGTTTATGAGGTATACAAGGATGTCAGGCTGGTTGGTGCCCCACCTGTTTCGATTGGTAAATTTGGCGGTGATACGGATAACTGGGTGTGGCCGCGTCACACGGGTGATTTTTCTCTGTTCAGAATCTATGCCGGAAAAAACAACAAGCCGGCAGCTTATTCTCCCGGCAATGTCCCCTACCATCCTGCAAAATTCTTTCCGATCAACCTCAAAGGATTCAAAGAGGGTGATTTCACCATGGTCTTCGGATTTCCGGGAACGACACAGGAATATCTGCCCTCACAAGGAGTTCAGTTGTTGATAGAAAAGAGCAATCCAAACAAAGTGGATGCGCGGACCATCAAGCTGAATATCATGGAAAAACAAATGGAGGGAAATGCAAAAGTCCGTATCCAGTACGCATCCAAATATGCCAACGTAGCCAATTCATGGAAAAAATGGCAGGGTGAAACAAAAGGTTTGGTTCGTCTTCATGCCGTGGAGAAGAAACAACAGGATGAACAACTATTCGCTAAATGGGTCAGTCAGGATCCGGAGAGAGAGAAAAAATACGGACACCTGTTGACCGATTTCTCCTTCAGTTACAATGAAATGTCGGACTATCAAATCCCCTATGATCTTTATAATGAGTGTGTTTTAAGAGGATCTGACGTATTCGGCCTGATCTCAAGATTTGATCTGATGGCCCAGACTGCCAATGATTCAGCAAAACTGAACAAACTGAAGAAATTGGTGGCAGAATTTCTTCCCGGGTACATCAAGGACTACGATGCCGCTACCGATGAACAGATTCTGCCGGCGCTTTTAAAAATATACGTTGAAAGGGTTGATTCAAAATTCCTTCCCGGCGAGATTAATGACCAGAAAAAAAATCTGGTCAACGATTCTTACGTCAAAGAGATCTACCAGAAATCAATATTTTCAGATAGTTTGAAAATAAAATCGTTGCTTACCGGTTTCGGACCCAAATCGCTCAAGAAACTTCAAAAGGATAAATTGTATTTACTCTATTCTTCAATTGCAAAACATTACTCCAAAAATATTGATCCTGCTTACCAGAAGATCAGTCAATCGATCCTGAAAACCCAGAAGGCCTACATGGCTGCAATTCTGGAAATGAATAAAGATCAACGGCTGATGGCAGATGCCAACCTCACCCTGCGAGTTACCTACGGGAAAATTGAAGGATTTGAACCCAAGGATGGAGTTTATTATCAACATTTTACAACTTTAAAGGGGATTATTGAGAAAGAAAGTCCGGATGTGGCAGACTATGCTGTTCCTGAAAAATTAAAAATGTTGTATCAAAGCAAAAACTATGGACCCTACACCAATTCAACAGGGGAAGTGCCTGTAGCTTTTTGCGCCTCCAACCACACCACCGGGGGCAATTCAGGAAGTCCGGTCATCAATGCCAATGGAGAACTGATCGGCGTCAATTTCGACCGTTGCTGGGAAGGTACCATGAGTGACATCCTTTTCGATCCGGATCGATGCAGAAATATCGCGCTCGATATCAGGTATGCCCTGTTTGTGATCGATCAATTTGCCGGAGCCGGATATTTGCTGAATGAAATGCAGCTGATCAGGTAGAAAAAATTCCGGAAGATTGATTTCTGAATGAGCATTGGAAAATTCCAATTTTCAGGAAAGTCACTATCATCAAATAGTGCCAATTCGGGATATCGGTGCTATTTTGGTAATTGTCCAGGTATGGATTAAAGCAATCCGGATTTTTTGAGTAGCCGGTATTCGTGCTCAAAATTTGGGGTGAAGACCCCCTTACCCAGGTTACGATCAATTTCCTTGTACTGCCAGAATTTACCTTCGGTGATCTCATCAGAGCCCAGCTGGCCGGGTTTTCCGCTATAAGTCACAAAGCAATAGACTAGCTCTGATTCGATTTCGGAATCCCAGCGGTAGTTGAATGCAGGCATTGCCTCGAATTCCTGGAGACCTATTTCTTCCATAGCCTCTCGCTTTAAGGAATCTTCAATGTTTTCACCATAAGCTAAATGACCACCCACTGCCGTATCCCATTTACCGGGCTGGACAAGCTTGTTCAAAGCTCTTTTTTGCAAAAACAGGGATCTGCTTTTTTCCAACAGGTGAAGGTGCACAACCGGGTGAAGCACTTTGGATCCACTGTGGCAATAAGAACGAAGCGCTTTACCAAGGATACGACCCTGGTCGTCTACCATCGGAAGCCATTCTTCAGCATCCTGATAAACCACTGAATTTCTGATTTTCAACTTCTGTCGGATCAATTCAAAACCGAGATACGCGCCCATCATGATAAACAGAAGAAAACTGCTGACGAAAGCCCAAATTTCCTTACTCATGAAAAAGGCAGACCATAGCACCAATAATGTATGGATCAGAACGATCCAAAACATAATCCACAAATTTTTTCGGAAAAGACCTTTTTGATTTTCATTCATCTCTACCCCACTCAGGTATCTTTTGGACATTGAACCCAAAGGATCTATCCTGCTGAAAAGTGACAAAGCGATCAATGCAAGCAAAACCAAATTGATCATGGCTGGTTTTACCTTGAAAAATATCTCATTTTCAAAGAGATATGAAAGTGAAGACAGGAAAATCAGAAGGAGAGTATCCAGAAGTACGAAACGATCCAGTTTTTTCTCACGGATCCAGGTGAACAGCATTTCGGCCAATCCGATGGCTACAGCCACCGCAAGACCAACCTTCATCCCCCAGAACTCATCGGCCAGTATAAAAACCAGCAGCGGAATTAATCCCGGTATCAGTTTCTTGATCAAGGCAGAGATGTCAGTTTAATATATACTTCGGAACTTTCTGAATGGTTTGGAAAGTATCTTTTGTGCGGTAAACCCTGAGTACCTTTACATAAAAGACCAAAGACGAATAGGCAGGAATTGTACCGGTTATGGCACCTCCATAAGCAATTTTGGAAGGAATAACCCATTTGGCTTCACCTCCAACTTTCATAAGTTTAATCGCTTCATCCCATCCTTTGATAACAGAACTGGAACCAACAGTAAAACCAAATGGTTCATAATTACCCGAAGCGTCAAATTCATATCCGTCCTGAATACCCATTGTATCATTATTTTCCATCAGGTAACCCCGGTAGAATACTTTCACATAGTTGGTATCTGTGATTGCAGCGCCTGTTCCCTCTTTGGTACTGAAATAATATAACCCCGACGCTGTTGGATTGGCCCCATTGTGGAATTTATCAATGTATTTTTGCAACAACGTTTTTTCATCCTCAATCTGAGTCTGAAGTGTTGTTTTTTTACAGGAAGCAAAACCAATCACAACGACTAGGAACAGCACAAAATAAATATATTTGACCAACTTCATCAGCAGAAAATTTTCGTTTTCGTGTATTTCTTCAAATACGGGTACAAGGATACAAAATGTTCGTGACCTTCTCAACTTTTGACCGTCCATTTGAGACTTTCACTGCAAAATTAACCAAATTTAACCCTGAATCAATCCCTTCAGCAAAAAAAATTGTCGTCATTCCGGGTTTAATACTCAAGTTCTTGGGCGTATTGAGGAAGCAAAGCGACGAATTGCTGAACTACTTCATTTAAGGATAGTCTGGACTCACCACCGGCAGCATTGTGGTGCCCGCCGCCGCTGAAGTGAGAGGCCGAAAATTCATTGACGGCAAAACTACCCTTGGAACGAAGGGAAATTTTGATTTTCTCCTCGGTTTCCAGGAAAAAGACGGAAAATACAATTCCCTTGATGGATAGGGGATAATTCACAAATCCTTCAGTATCCCCAATTTTAAAATTGAATTTTCTGAGTTCATTGCGTGTCAAAGTAATAATTGCAGTGTGAAATTCAGGATACACTTCCATCTTTTCAGAAAGTGCATATCCCAGCATACGCAAACGATCTTCACTGTTGGTGTTGAACAAGGCCTCATGAATCTTGTCCTGATCCGCTCCCCGACTGATCAGGTCACCAACTGCCCGGTATAGTTCAGGCCGCTTTGCATTGTGATTGAAGGAGGAGGTGTCCGCTATTATTCCGGTAAGTAAAGCACTTGCTGCCTGACCATCGATGTGTTCGGACCATCCCATTTTGACTACAAAATCACATACTAATTCGGCAGTAGAGCTGACTTTCGTATCTGAAAATAAAAATGGAGTCTCGATCATTGGTTGCGGATGGTGATCAATCAGTACCACTTGAACATTTGGATGCTCAAGAAATTTTTTCGCCTTCCCAACCCTTTTGATATCATTAAAATCAAGAACGAAAATTAAATCTGCCTCATTGATCAGTTGACCCGCTTTCTTTTCATGATGCTCAAAAATGATCCAGTGTTTGTAATCATTCAAATCAGGTACGATCGGAGGAAAATCTGTCGGAAAAACAACAACACTGTTAAAACCAGCATTTTGCAAAACAGAATTCAGTCCGAGTGAGGATCCAAGCGCATCTCCATCCGGATTGGCATGGGTCAGGATCACTATTTTTTTAACCTTTTCTTTCATCCACGCCAGAAGCGAATGACAGGTCTCTATTTGGATGTTGGTCATGATTATTTTTTATTATCTGTTACAAAAATAGTCTATTCCTGATCAATAAACTTAATAAGTGAAAAATGGAAAGAGAAATATGCGCTGAATCTATCAAATAATTGGTCTCTTTAGATGGTGACTAAGCTCACTATGCCTCCTAATTATTTTCTATGTGACCAGTTTTCTAATCACTTCATTTTGGCCTTTGCGGTTCAATGCAATAAGCACTTTGATGTGACGATTTATTTCTATTTTTAACATAAATTTTAAAAACTGAAAAATTCAACTCAAATGGCACAGAATCTTACATTCACGATGATCAAACCTTGCGCTGTACGCAACCAACACATCGGTTCAATACTAAAAATGATTTCAGAGCGTGGCTTCCGGATCAAAGCAATGAAACTGACCATGATGACCCGGGCCAACGCTGAAGCATTCTACGGTATTCATGCGGGAAAACCTTTCTTTGAGGGTTTGGTCGAATTTATGTCATCCGGACCAATCGTGGCCGCGATTCTGGAAAAGGAGAATGCCATCGCCGATTACCGTGAACTCATCGGTGCAACCAATCCGGCCAATGCTGCTCCGGGAACCATTCGTCAGCTTTATGCCGAATCTTTTACTGCCAATGCAGTTCATGGCTCCGACAGCGATGAAAATGCGAAAATTGAGGGTTCATTTTTCTTTTCTGAAATGGAGCATTTTTAAAGAAATCCCGGCGAAAATCAGAAATAACAGCAAGTTTGCTGCGTGAATCCGAACGTTGAAAATTCGACAGATCGACCATGCAGAAAAAAGGAGGATTGACGGAACATGGAGGCATTGAAGTACATGAAATCCTGCGATCTTCTTCCAAATTGCTTAGAATGAATCTAAATATTCGTTTTTCAGACCAAATCGTTCAAACTGACAAAATATTGACAGTTTGCGCGAACCTCTTTTCGCTGAATTACGTATATGCATCGGAAGAATACGAGCATCATGAAAATTTGATTTTCAACTTACTTCAAATATTAAGTAGGACACGAGCACCTGCAAAGCCCATTATAGGCGATGAAAATCCATTTGCGATTTTCATGAGTACTTACAGATATTCAATAATTTACAAAATTAGTTACGAATGAAAGAAAGTTCAGTTAAAATTACATTTGCAGGGAACCCTTTGACCTTGCTGGGAAACGAAATCAAGGTTGGCGACAAAGCGCCTGAATTTACAGCAGTTGGTGCCGGCTTGGCTCCATTTAAACTGTCAGATGTTGCAGGAAAGACAGTTGTAGTTGCCATTTATCCGTCAATCGACACGGGTGTATGTGCCTCACAGAACAGAAGATTCAATGCAGAAGCCAATCTTCTAAAGGATGTCGTGGTTCTCTCCATCTCCTGTGACTTGCCTTTTGCCCAATCCCGCTTTTGTGCCGCTGAAGGTCTCGAGAATATCAAAACCATTTCCGATCACAAAGATCTCGATTTCGGACAGCAATATGGTTATTGGATCAAGGAACTTCGGTTACTCGCACGTGGAACTGTCATTATTGACAAGACAGGCATAGTACGTTATGTTGAATATGTTTCTGAAGTCACACACGAACCGGATTATGAAGCTGCTCTGGCAGTGGTAAAATCATTATAATCAGGTCAGTTTAAACCATACTGATTCATTGGAATCCGGGAGGTTCAAAATTGTACCAGACTTATGTCGCGCAAAGCTCGCAAAAGGACGCAAAGAAAAATTTACCTGTGTCCCTTTGCAAGCTTTGCGCAACTTTAAATTTAGATAAGAGTCTACCTAAACAGCAAACAAACCGGTTTGATCGCGTTGATCTGATCGGTAAAATTCAGCAATCCAGTTACCGGATTTCGCTTGAAAGCAACTATGTTGTTGGTGTTTTGATTGGCAACCAGGATATAATCACCGGAAGGAGAAATGGTGAAATTGCGCGGCATTTCACCTTTGGAATCTTCGTGGCCTATCAGTTTAATCTTTCCGTCAATACCGTTAACAGAAAAAATAGCTATGGTATTCATTCCCCTGTTGGAAGCGTACAGGTAATTTCCATCCGGTGAAAGATGGATATCGGCGCAGGTATTGGGTTGGGAATAATCGACAGGCAGGCAGGAGACCGTTTCCAAAATTTTAAAATTTCCGTTCGGTGTCAATTGCACAACAGATACATTACTGCTCAACTCATTGACAATGAAAAGGAATTTGCCGTTCGGGTGAATAGCCATATGCCTGGGTCCGCTGCCGGGAGCCATTTTAATTTCAGGGTATTTGTAGGGTTTTAAGGAGAAGGCAGTCTTGTCGATGGTGTAAACCTTCACCTGATCTATCCCCAAATCAGCCACAAAAATGCGTTTTCCGTTGGGTTCAAACAGTGCACTGTGGACATGGGGTTTATCCTGCCTTTCAGCTACAAGTCCTTTTCCGGTATGCTGATCAGCCGACAAAACCTCTGATAACTCACCCGTCTGTCCGATTCGCATCAAGGTGACATTTCCTTCCGTATAGTTGGAAGCAATAACTGCTCCCTCCTCATTCACTGCTACATGACAGGGATGAGCCCCTCCGCTGGAGACGATGTTCACTGACGATAAATTCCCTGATTCATCCACATTGAACAGTTCGATGTAACCCATGCTTTTGTTGTTTGCATCACGGGTTTCTCTCACCGAGAGTAACTGATTTCCATCCTTGGTCAAAGCGAGATAAGATGGATTTTCGGAAAGTATGGCCAGTCCATTGCTGTGCAATTTGCCTGTGGTGGTATTTAAACCAAATCTGTAGATTCCTTCGCTCCCACTATCCGTGTAGGATCCAACATAAAAATGAAGGATATTTTCGGAAGGAAGCGTCTGCGAGTTGGATACCAGGGTCATCGATAGCACCAAAATTGGCAGGATAAATATCTTCATGGTCATTTTTATTACAGGTTCTAAGAATCAGGATTCCATAGCTAATTTAGTCATTCATTCTGAATATATAGTCACCCGAACCTACCATGCAATAATATTTCCCTTCTGATGATTTAACGAGAGTTATTCTTTTACCATTTTCGGTTACCTGGTCACCCTCCTTGATAGGAAAATAGACTGAAGCATCAGAATTCGCAGGAATTCCGACTTTCATTTCCAGTATTCCATTTTCCCGTTTCCATTCACTTTTGATTGTTCCGAAAGAGGAAAGATAACTTGTTTTGACATGGGTAATATCACCCACCATTTCGGGTCGGATGATGATATGTTGAAATGCAACACTTTGATCCTCCTGCTTTATTCCTCCCAGTCCGGTGTAAAACCATTCCATCAGATGCCCAAGCATCAGGTGGTTGTTGGATACCTCTTCCAGGGCCGGCCATGATTCTGTCAGCGCCGTTGCGCCTTTTTTAAGTTGGAATCCATATCCCGGCAAATCGTTGCGGAAATTCATGTCATACAATACCTGTGAACCTCCGTTTTCTTCCAGTGCTTTCACCAGAAAATGGAAACCAACATCTCCGGCAGTTAGGGCATTCCCTGATTGAGCTATACTTTTAACCAGATTATTGAATACCTCTTTCCGATCTTTTTCTACAGCCAGTCCGACACAAAGCGGCATTGCCATGGAAGTCTGACTTCCGGTAGAATAAATCATCGTATTGAAATCGAAAAACCTCGCATTGAATGACTCTTTCACCCTGGCAGCCAGTGTTTCCATTTTCTCTGCATCGGCATTTCTGTTGCAAATCTTCATCATGCGGGAAAGCAACTGTATATCATCGTAATAAATGGCTGTTGCAGTCAGGGATTTGGGTGTCAATTGCGCCTCTCCCGGTCTCTTGGGTCCATAATCGAACCAATCTCCCAATCCATGTGAGAGAATGTTCCCAGTTGCCCTGGTTCCAAGGTAAGCGACGTATTTTTGCATCATGGGCATGGCTTCCTCCAGAATAGACTTGTCGCCGTACCATTCCCACAGTATCCATGGAATCAGGACCGCCGCACTGCCCCACTCCGGAGAATCCCTGAAACCACCCTCAAATTGCACATATTCAGGAGCAATATCAGGAACCAGTCCATTGGGAGTCTGGGCATCGATCATGTCCCTGACGGCTTTTGTGTACAACGATCGAAGGTCGTAATTGTAGTGAAGTGACGCACCCATCAGATAGGTTTGCTCCAGCCAGCCCAGCTTTTCACGATGCGGGCAATCAGTCACGACACTCTGCAGGTTGCTGCGGATAGCCCAGTCAATCAGCGTATAAATCTGATTGAAGAGCTGATTCGAACAAGAAAACTCACCTCTTCTGGGCGAAGAATTGCAGGTATGGAGTACATCCAACTGAACGATTACAGGTAGATTATTTTTTGCTGCTTCCTTTTCAGGAACAGCACCTTCCACCATGACATACCTGAAACCATAATAGGAAAATTTGGGTCGCCAAACTTCCACTCCATCACCCTTCAAGGTATAGGTGTAGTAATAAGGGGCGCCGGATGCATTCTGATTGATCTCCTTTTTGGAGGTGATCAACTCACCCGGAGTAAGCTGAATCACAGATCCTTTTTTCCCCTTCACTTTCAATTCAATGATTCCGGAACAATTCTGTCCAAAATCATACAAATACCTACCGGGAACCGGCTGATCAATTTTTTTTACCGGGATAACCTGATTGACCGTTACCGGATAATCTGTTTCGGCAGTTAGTTTACCGGAAGGGACAGTTGCCTGGATGGCATTCCTCCATTTTGAATCGTCAAAGCCGGGAAGGTTCCAACCTTGCTGTTCCAATGTGGCATTGTAATCTTCTCCGCCATAGATACTTGAATACGAAATCGGTGATGGAGAACATTTCCAGTCTGTACCGGAAACCACCTCCGAAAAAGTCCCATCAATGTAGGATATTTTCAATTTCTCAATTAATTTGGGGTAACCATATGCAATGACAATTTTACGGTACCTTTCCCTGTTGATGTAATAAAATCCGTTACCAACAATCACTCCTAAGGCATTTTTACCTTGACTGATTTGAGCAGTTACATCATATACATTGTAAAAGCAGGTTTTGTTGTAGTCCGTCCAGCCGGGTGAAAGGAAACTCTTCCCGACTTTTTCACCGTTGATATATGCTTCGTATTGCCCCAAGCCACTGATAAATAATGTTGCATTCACAATTTTTTTGGTAACAGCAAACTCCTTTCTGAACATAGGCACCACACTTCTGCCTATTCCTTTGTTTCCCAGTTTATCTCCAAATCCATGAATTCCGGGAAATATCTTCATCGAGTCGGGCAAATTTTCAAATCCGATCCAACTTGCATTTTCCCAGTCATTGGATGTCAACAGTCCCATTGTAAACCAGGATGTTTCACTCCAGGCAGACTCACGACCAACCAGATCGGTGATTCTCACCTTCCAGAAATATTTTTTTTCTGCCAGCAATTTTGTGCCCGCGTATTCATTTTGAATGGATTGACTTGAAGAAACCTCTTTCGAGTCCCAGCAATTGCCGTGGTCATTTTTGAGTTGATCGGGCGAATCTGAGACCAGAATCCGGTAAGACAACTGTTTCGAATTCCGCTCGGTTGAGTTGATCAGCCAGCTGAAACGAGGTGTTTTTATTTCAATTCCTATCGGGTTCTCCATCGACTCGCAACGCAAATTGACCACGGAGACCTTATTTTGAGCAAAAACCATCGATCCAAGCAAGAGCAAAAAGGAAGTTAATCGAACCTTGATCATTTTCATTTGATTTGTATTAATTTTTCAAATAATTCATCAGAAACCTTGAAAGCTGTACCATGGCGGACACCTTCCGGAAAAGAAACCAGTTTTGAGACATCTTCCCATACCTTCATGTCCTTGGATCTTACTGCCCCATATTGATGATCTCTGTATTTATCGAAAAAAACATAAACATAATCTCCGATTTCGAGTGCTGTTGGCCCCTCAGCCCAGTAATTGCCGGTAATCGGCATAGAAACCTTCGTAGGATAAGGACCAGCTGCATTTGCAGAGGAAGTAACCCGGATATTTTTTTCAGGTGGATTTGGATTTTCATTTTTCAGAAACATATACCAGGTATCTTTTCTGAAAATAATTGTTGCATCGATGACACTAAAATCAGGGTTGAAAAAAAGCTGGGTCGGACTGAAACTGATAAAATCAGAAGTCTTTGTGCAATACATTCTGTGATTCAGACCTTTCTCTTTTTCTGACTCTGCGACGTCAGAATGCCTGCCGGGAATGGTTGTAGCCCAAAAGATGATCCAGTTTTTGTTCTGAGGATCATAAACCATCTCGGGTGCCCAGCAATTCATGGCTGTCGGCTCGTGCGACATCACCGGTATCGACTTTTGCTCTGACCAGTTTACCAGATCTTTCGAAGATGCATATCCGATTTGGCGCTCTTTCCAGCTGCAAGTCCATACCATCCGGAAAAGCCCGTCTTCTCCGGGCAGGATGAAAGGATCACGCATCAGCTGGTCCTGTCCCACCGTAGGTTTCAAGAATGATCTCCCGTTGTTCAGCACTTTCCAGTTCAACCCGTCTGTGCTGCAGGCCAGATGCAATCCGTCCTGACCGTTGTCTGTAAAATAGGAGAAAACATAGTGATTTCCTCCACCCTGGCACAGGATGGCGGAAAAAAGGAGGTAAAGGAACAGGTACCGCATATCAATCAGTTTTAATCGTGCAAAAAGCAACATAATTTCTTATTTTTGTTAGGGTCGTTGGCCAAGCCTTTACAAATATAACCAGCAGACCATCAACGCAAGCAAATAACCGATAATTTCTGCCCAAATGCAGCAATTTCTAACTCAAGCAGACATGAGATATTTAATCCTCGTTTCAATGATCATTCTAACATCCTGTGCAACAGGCGTACAAAAAGACCCCGCCCCTGCCATCAATCTGAGACCAGGTGAGACCAGCATCCGGGCTGCCATCGATTCTTTGGTACATCAACATGGAAATGCCCTTGCTGTGCCCATTCAAAAAGGGGTCAAACATGCGGCCTCCCTTTGGACCAATGCCGATGGCAGTGACAGTGAATTTATCAGTTTCTGCGCAAAGAATTTCATTGCTGATCCAAAAGGTAAAACATTGCTTTTGGACAAGTTATCATTCTATTTGGAATCTCTTGGTGGTCATTTCAACAAGATATCCCTTGATCTGAGGCAAAATGTTGACCTGAACAACGGTGAATTGCTAGATATTGACAAGACCTTCAGTGGTTATTCAGTCGGCGCGCACCTGCAGGATGATCTTTACAAAAACAAAATCGCGTTTGTGGTGGCGTTGAACTTTCCCTATTGTACATTAAAGGAGAAGGAAACGGAAGGCAAAACCTGGAGCCGGCAACAATGGGCAGCAGCAAGGATGGGAGATCAGTTTATTTCCCGCGTTCCTGCAGATGTGAATCAAGAAGTTGCCAAGGCCAATGCCGACGCGGATATTTACATCGCGGAATACAATATCCAGATGGGTTCCCTGCGGACAGAGGAAGGTTCACAACTTTTTCCGGACAATATGTCACTTTTATCGCACTGGAATCTGCGCGATGAAATCAAAGCCAATTATGCCGACAAGGACAAAGGACTGGTTAAACAACAGATGATTTACAACGTGATGCAGCATATTATCAATCAGGATATTCCTGAGAAAGTGATTAACAATCCGGCCTACATCTGGAAACCATTGTCGAATCAGGTTTTTCAGAACAACCAGATTGTTTCATGCAATGCAGAGCCGAATATGAGGTATCAGCAGATTCTGAATAATTTTCATGCGCAACAGGCAGTTGATCCTTTCGAGCCGGACATGAATACCTTTATCCAACGAAAATTCTCAGGTGAAATGGAGATACCTCAGGAAGAAGTGGAGGCACTTTTCGACCATTACCTGCGTTCGCCACAATTGAGAAAAGTGGGACAGATTATCGCGGAGAGGCTTGGGCGCAAACTGGAAACTTTCGATATCTGGTACGATGGGTTCAAGGCAAGAAGTGAATTTCCGCAGGATCAACTCAACGGAATGACCACCAAAAAATATCCTGATCCAAAGGCTTTTGAGAAGGATATGCCCAATATTCTGGGTAAACTGGGTTGGAGCAAAGAGCGGGCTGCCTATATCGCCGAAAAGATTGTGGTCGATCCGGCCCGGGGTTCAGGTCATGCCTGGGGAGCCGGCATGAAAGGTGAAAAAGCCCATTTACGTACCCGCATTGCACCATCAGGGATGGACTACAAAGGGTACAACATTGCCGTTCACGAATTCGGTCACAATGTCGAACAGACGGTTTCCTTGTACGATGTCGATCAGTTTATGCTGAACGGAGTTCCCAGTACCGCATTTACTGAAGCACTCGCATTTGTTTTTCAGAGTCGCGATCTTTTTCTCCTGGGACTCAATGGCGAAAGCAAAAATCAAAAAAACCTCAGTACCCTGGATGCTTCCTGGACTTTGATGGAAATCATGGGTGTCGGTTTGGTGGATATGCGCACCTGGAAATGGATGTACAGCAATCCGAAGGCGACATCCGAAGAACTAAAAAAGGCCATGATCCAAATTTCAATGGAAGTCTGGAATACCTATTTTGCACCTGTTTTTGGCATTAGGGATCAACCAATTCTGGCAATTTATTCACACATGATCTCCAATCCGCTCTATTTGGCAGCGTATTCCTATGGACAAATTATTGAATTTCAGATTGAAGATTTCCTCAAAGGGAAAAAATTCTCCGATGAAATTGACAGAATTTACAAACAGGGCAGATTGATACCACAACTCTGGATGGAAGGTGCAGTTGGCAACAAGATCTCAGTCGACCCTATCCTGAAGCAACTGGATGAAGTGCTTGTCAACTATAAATAAATAATCAGGATTTAATAGCCACCCATTATTCGCTCAAAAACGCAAAGCACACAGAGAAAAGGTTTCACCTCTGTGTGCTTTGCGTTTTTTAGGACCTGAAGAAAGATGACTACTTAAGCAGTATCTCTTTGATCATTTTCTCAAACATGGCTTTCGTCTCTTCTTTACTGCTCGCTATCCCACTGCTCATGGTAGGCTTGCCATTTTTGGGAACCCACAAAAACGCGGGAATTCCCTCGATGCGAAAAGCGCCAGCCAGCTCTTTTTCCTGATCTGTGTTAACTTTGTAGACCACAATCTGTCCCTTGTACTTTTGTGCCAGTTCGTCCAGTATCGGTGATGCCTGACGGCACGGACCACACCAATCGGCATAAAAATCAACGATACAGGGCAAATTCCCACTGTATTTCCAGGTATTCGGGTTTTTCTCCAGATCCATGATCTTCTGGAAAAACTCAGCCTTGTTCAACTTCTGAACCACTACCTCATCCGCATTTCCAGCGTATACATCTGACAAGCAGGCCATAAGAATGAGTAAGAGAACAACATTAATTTTTTTCATCCTTTGTATCTTTTATTGAATTTTTGAAGGCGACATTTTAATTAACTAGTTTATTACCAAAGGATTAAAGTCCTTTTCATGGTAATGAACACCATTATTCCGTTTCGGAACAAACATATCCAAAATTCTTCATGTATTAAAATCAATCGAAATTTTCTACCCAACAAAGATTTGCTAATTTTATACTGCATCCCTGAAGGAACAAAACTCTATAAAATTACAATTAATCTTTCTGAAGTATCTGTCCGGAAAATGAAAAACAAGACAAAGTTCAAAAAATTAGATGTTCATAAGTTTGTGCCCCGGGCCTCGGGTAAGGATACGCCACCCGGAACAGTTCAATATGTTGGGAAACCTCGGTCTGAAAAATCCAAAATTGAACTGATCGAGTACAATGAGTTTGAGGTTTCGGAATACCTCATTGAAAAGCCTGACCAGTTAAAAAAATTCCTGGAAAATGACAAGATTAAATGGATCAGGATTACAGGTGTCCATGATGTGGATATGGTTACCCAAATTGGTGAAATATTCCATATCAACCAGCTTGAACTCGAAGATCTGTCCAATACTTCGCAAAGACCCCGAATGGAGGAAAGGGATCATTATATTTTTCAGATATACAAGGCCCTGTTGTTGAATCCGGAAGACAATGAGGTTACAATTGAACAGGTGAGCCTGATTCTGGGTGAAAATTTCGTCATTTCTTTTCATGAAACCGAGCCGGAATTGTTTAATTCCCTCCGGACGAGAATTCTCACGGGCAAAGGCAGAGTAAGAAAGATGAAAAGTGACTATCTCGCATTTACACTGGCAGATATTATGATTGACCAATACTTCCTCATTCTGGAAAACATCGGCGATAACATTGAAATTATTGAAAATGAGCTGATATTAAATCCTGGTAGTGCCAACCAGGAATCTATTTACCGGATGAAAAGACGCTTGGTTTATGTCGGAAGGACCATCTGGCCTGTCAGAGAATTGATCAATGAAATAGAAAGATCAGATCATGTGCTGATCCACGCTGAAAGCAGGATCTATTTCAGGAACATCTATGACCATACTGTTCAGATCATTGAAACGCTCGATAGTTTGCGTGACCTCACCTCTGGTATGATGGATCTTTACCTTTCAAGCGTGAGCCTCAAGCTCAACGAAATCATGAAGGTCCTGACGATATTTTCCGCACTTTTTATACCTCTCACCTTCCTGGCAGGGGTTTACGGAATGAATTTCAAATTCTTTCCCGAACTCCAATGGCAGTGGGGTTATCCGGTATTTTGGGCCATTTGCCTCATCGCTGCCCTATTTATGTTGTTCTATTTCAAGAAGAAGAAATGGATGTAAAAATTAGTTTTGTGAAACATGACACTAAATACAATATCGCCATTTCAACATGAAGTAAAACAAGTATTTTAGTAAACTTCAGTCATATAAAAAAGTATCTAAGAAATACCCATGATGGTTCTATTCTAACCAACAGAAAATGAATCTTCGGGTATTCCGGATCATTAAAAACAAAAAATATACATGAAACCTATTGTTACAGCGATATGCTCATTTGGGATGTCGGGACAGGTATTTCACGGACCGGCTTTGAAAATTCTACCTCAATTCAAAATTCACAAAATACTGGAGAGGAACCTGCGGATTTCGGAAAAATTTTACCCTCAGGCAACCATTGTCAAGGATTTCGACAAAATATTACACGACCCTGTTGTTGAGCTTGTTATTGTCAATACGCCAGATTATCTCCATTTTGAAATGGCAAAAATGGCCATGGAAGCTGGTAAGCACGTGGTCGTCGAAAAACCATTTGTCAAAAACAGTGATGATGCAGTAAAACTGATTGAAATAGCCAAACACAACAAGGTATTGATGACCGTTTACCAGAACCGCAGATTGGACGGAGGTTTCCTGACCGTTCAAAAAGTTTTGGAAAACAAGTTACTGGGTCGTGTGGTCGAATTCGAATGCCATTACGACCGTTACCGGAATTTTATTCAGGAAGGATCGTGGAAAGAGGATGGAGATGAGCGGACAGGCGTACTTTTCAACCTTGGGTCGCATGTGGTGGATCAGGCACTTGTCCTTTTTGGTAAGCCGTTGGCAGTCACCGCACATCTTTCTGTTTTGCGCACAGGCGGCAGAACAACCGACCAGTTTAATATCCGACTTCATTACAAGGGATTTGAAGCCATTCTTAGGTGCTCCTACCTGGTAAGAGAAATAGGTCCACAGTTCATCATCCATGGAACTGAAGGATCGTTCGTCAAAATGGCAACTGATCCTCAGGAAGAGATGCTAAAAATCAACAGATATCCTGATGAACCGGGATGGGGAAAGGAACCTCAAAGTGATTGGGGCAAACTCAATACCTCTGTGAATGGTCTGCATTTCGAAGGAAAGATCGAAACCGTTCCCGGAAATTACTCCCACTTTTATGCCAATTTGTACCAGGCCATCCGCGAAGGAGCGCCACTTATGGTTAAACCGGAGGAAGCACTGATGACCATTCGCGTTTTGGAAGCCAGTCTTTTGAGCAACAGCGAAAGAAGAACCATTGACTTCAAGTGATGGAAGGATAGAGTGTCGGATCTTGGAATATTGGATCAGGAACGTGCCGAGGGGTCGATTTTGGAACATTGAGTAAATTGAAAACTGCTTTTCCCTATATTGATGTGCATACCCACCGTCTTCCCAGCGAGGAGGGGGTACTATCCGTATACAACCTGCTTTTGCATGAAACTTCAGCTTTTCCGGAAGTTCCGTTTTCCGCCGGACTTCATCCCTGGTATGCAGGTGAACTTTCTACGAAAACTTTATCCCGGTCACTTGACCAATGTGCAAAAAGCCAGGATATGATTGCATTCGGAGAGACAGGCCTTGACAAGGCATGCAACATTCCGATGCAGTTGCAACAGGATATTTTCGAACTTCATCTGAGAAAAGCGGTAGAACTCCGCAAGCCATTGGTCATACATTGCGTGAAGGCCTGGGAAGAACTTATTGAAATCTCCGCCGGGTATCCAATTCGCATGATTTTACACGGTTACAACGGAAGTGCTCAACTGACGGATCATTTGCTGCAAAAAGGGTTTCTCTTTTCTGTCGGGAAAGCCATTCTTGACCCAAGGTCAAAGATTCATCAGTCCATCCGCAGAATTCCACCAACTGCAATTCTTTGCGAAACAGACAATTCCAACGTTTCTATTCAGGATATCTACGCAGGATTGTGTGCATCTTTAGATATCGAAGAAGCAGAATTGAAAGAAACCATTTTCAACACTTTTGCCCGACTGATCAGTCATTACGCTAAAGTTTGATAAATATTTTTTTCCTGTACATGTACCAGGCAGGAATGAAATTGATCAATACAAACAAAAGGGAATAAATCATACCCCAAAATTCAGGGGAAGGTGCTACTCCTGAGAAAAATGTCATGTAATTTTCGTTTAGGGGAGCTCCTCCGATTTTGATTCCATAGAAGAAGAGGGCCCACACATCCGCCAGAAAATAGACAGCGATGGCATTGGCACCGAAGATGATGCCGCCATCTGTGAATCTGTGCATTCCCAGAATATCTATCAGATAATAGGTGGTGCCGAGAATCAATGCAGCCACGCCGGATGTGATCAAAACAAATGAACTGCTCCAGATATTTTCATTGCAGGGAAAGTGCAGGTTCCAGAGGTATCCAAGAACAACTGATACAAATCCGCCAACCATCAGGTACATTGATTTGTCACGCTTGTCAAGGTTGCTCAACATCAGTTTACCGGCAATCATTCCTGTTATTCCCGTTACAAAGGAGGGAAATGTACTGAGAATTCCTTCCGGATCCCAGGTATTTTGCCACATCCTTCCCGGTAGGAGTTTGGTGTCAAGCCACGCTGCCATATTAATTCCGGGTTCCAGCATGGGCTTATCGAAACCGGGTGTCGGAACAAACAACATCACCAACCAATAGGCAACCAGAATCCCGAAACCGATCCAGGCCTGTTTTTTCCAGTCGGTATTCAAAAATAGAAAAGCGCAGAATAAGAATACCAGTGCGATTCGCGGTAGCGTTCCGGTGTAACGAATGTCTGCAAAATTGAAATCAGGCATGAGATTCAAAAATAGACCAATCAGATAAATTTTGAGCGACCGCCAAAGTATCTTCTTATACATTTCGCCTTTCGGCAGACCCATTTCGAGCCTTCTGGAGTAGGCAAAGGCAATTGAAACCCCTACCACAAAAAGAAATATTGGTGCAATTAAATCAGTTGGTGAGAGACCATTCCATTTGGTATGGTTCAACGGAGCGTAGGAAAAAAGTTCACTGGCAGGATAATTGACCAGTATCATGGCGGCTACGGTGAATCCACGCATAGCATCCAGAGAGATGAGACGTTTTGTTTCAGTCATCGACAGTAGTTTTATCATTGACAATTGACACAGTCTTTTGTCAAAATGTTAGTAGTTGAATAAAAGAGGAAAAAAAACAGATTTGGCAATCCTGCCATGTGATTTCTTACAGCAGATTCGTTAATTTTAGAAATGAAAATTTGATTTAAATTCTTTTTAAAGTTAATCATCCGGTTGTTTTTAGAAACAACTCCTTCTAAAATCAATACTACTGATTCTGAAAATTTTAAATTACTATACTACAACTATTTAACAAATCAAAAATGACAAAATCATCTTTTATTCTGCTTCTTTTTTGCAGTTCCGGGCTGATATTAGGCTGTAATAGAGCGCAAAAAAGTGCTTTGCCGGTGTCTTCAGAACTCGAAGTAAAGTGGGAAGTGGTGACCAATATGTACCAGGGTAAGGCTCAGGCGCTGGCAGCATTTACCATTTATAATCATAGCCAGACAATCCTGGAAAATAATGGCTGGGAGATGTTTTTTTCTCAAATGCCCCCTACTCCGATTGTAGAAGACTCTGTGCGGAAGGCAAAAGTCGTCCACATCAACGGTGACTGGTTCAAGCTGGTACCCAGCAAGGACTTCAAATTAATGCCCGGCGACTCGATACGTATTTGCTATTGCGGTACCGGTTTTATGATCAAAAAGACAGATGCAGCGCTGGGAATCTATTTCGTTTTCTATGATTCGGATGGCAAGGAACTGTCCATAGTACCTGTCGGAAAACAAACAATTGCCCCATTTACCCGCCCCGAGCAACTCCTGCGAACCAAGGATGACATGGCGCAAGTTCCCACACCTGAAAGCCGCTACAACGAAAATCTGTCGCTGAGTCTGCTTCCCAAAGCGCAAAAACCGATCCTAATTCCAACTCCCGTTTCTGTCAGAAATTTGTCGGATTCAGTTCTGATAGATAACAATTGGCCAATCTGTTATGCAGATGGACTGGAAATGGAAGCAAATTACCTGGTGAAGAAACTGAAGGATTTGACGGGAACTGAATTTAGAATGGTCAAAGGTGCACCACACAGTTTTCCCGCATTTTCACTTCAAATAGGATCAATCGGCCATAAAATGCCGGAGGCTTATGAATTGACCCTCAATTCCAAAAATGGTCTATCCGTGAAAGGATTTGATGCTGCCGGGGTTTTTTATGGTATTCAGAGTCTCCTGGCCACGTTGCCGGTTGAACTGTTTAAAAATCCCAAAGCACAGATCAAAACTGCCTCCCTTCAGATTTCAGATGCTCCCCGATTTCCCTACCGGGGATTGCAATTCGACATGTCACGGAATTTTCAGTCCAGGAATACTATCCGGAAGATGCTGGATATCATGGCATTTTACAAGCTGAACCGGTTTTTGTTTTATTTTATGGAAGATGAAGGCTGGAGAGTCGAAATACCGGGACTGCCTGAATTAACGCAGATCGGAAGCGCCAGGCAACACGGAAAAGTGAGTGATCCTTTGCTTCACCCTTCGTATGGCAGTGGCCCTTTTGCCAATGCAGGCGAAGGATATGGAACCGGTTTTTTCACTTCAGAAGATTTTGTTGAGATGCTGAACTACGCGAAAGAGCGTCATATCACGGTCATACCGGTTGTCAATTTCCCTGCACATGTGCGCTCGGCCATCAAAGCGATGGAATACCGCTATCAGAAACTGATGAAAGAGGGTAAGGAAGCGGAAGCCAACGAGTTCAGGCTTATTGACCCGGATGATACCTCCAGATACATTTCGGCACAGGGCTATCACGACAATGTGGTTTGTGTCGGAAGAGAATCAGCTTTTCATTTTTATGATCATGCCGTGAAAGGAATTAAACAAATGTACCAACAGGCCGGCCTTCCCATGGAAATTTTCCATACAGGTGGTGATGAAGCTGCACCGGGTTGGTGGACCGGTTCTCCGATGGTAAAAAAATTACTTACTGAACATCCTGAGATCAAGCCTGACGATAAAAGTTTGCAGGCCTATTGTTTCAGGAGAATCTCAGCCATCCTTAAAAACAATGGAGTGAAGGATATTGGAGGCTGGGAGGAACAAGCCCTGTTAACAGATTCCGACGGAAAGACAGTACCCAATTTTGAATTTGCAGGAAAGGGACTCCTTCCCTATCTCTGGAACAACACTGAAGGTGCCGAAGATCTGGGTTACAAAATGGCCAACGGTGGCTATCAGGTTGTACTCTGTAATGTCTCCAATTTCTATCTTGATTTTCCTTACGACAAAGATCCGGAAGAACCGGGCAACTACTGGGCCGGATTTCTTGACACCAAAGCCTTTTACGCTTTTGCGCCGTTCGACCTTTTCAAAACTACTACCATCAATGCCATGGGGAGAAGCATTGATACGGACAAAGCGTACATTGGAAAAGTACGGCTGAAACCTGAAGCCAGAAAAAATATCCTGGGGGTTCAGGCGCAAATCTGGAGTGAGACCATCAAAGGCCCGGAAATGCTTGAATACTATTATTTACCAAGACTAATCGCCTTTTCAGAGACAGCCTGGTCGCCCGGGAGAAAATGGGAAACCATGGAGAACAAATCAGAGAGAGACAACCAATTGACCAAAGACTGGAATCAAATAGCGAATGTGATGGCTTCCCGCGAACTACCCCGTCTTTCAGATCTGAATGGTGGATACAATTACCGGGTTCCCCTACCGGGAGCCATCGTAAAAGACGGAATGTTGTATGCCAACGTTCAGTTTCCCGGACTCGAAATCCGATATACAGCAGACGGTTCCGAGCCAACCGGTCAAAGTGAGCTTTACACTGTTCCAGTCAAGGTTGCGGGCACAGTTAAATTGAAAAGTTTTGTCAAAGGAGGGAAATACAGCAGGACAAGTGTGGTTTCAAAGTAAAAGTTATTCCTGGAATTTGATACACATTTAGGCTAAAAGGAAATAAAACTATGTTTGCCCGCCATGGCAAAATTTGAATCATGCAAATCTGATATCAGAACAATATCTCCAAGCTTTCAAAACCTGATATTGTACTTGATCTTGAACCTTAGGGCACTTTCATCCATCACATATCGCTCCAACGGTTTGGAAAGGTTGGATGTCCAGGCAATGATGATCATGTTTCCAGGCTTGAAGATCCACTGGAATCTGGATTGTATCCCGATTTTCGCTGAGTTGTTGTCATACTGCAGATAATTGTACAAAGTGATATCCGGGCTGAAAAGAATATTGGCATTGACAGAGTAGATTCTGGCAGTAAAATTTCCGTCCGGAAGGAACACATCATTCTGCTTGTACCTGGCACCAATAAACAAAGGTACTGCCACCTTGTAATTGACTCCCACATTGATGTCATTACGTTTTCCGTTGTAAAATCCTCCCCAAACATAGGAAATATCGCCTGCCAGATTACGGCTTCCAGCCGACACGAGGCTTAGGGTATTCCTGTAGAATTCATAGATACCGATTGGAATCACGAAAGTGGAATAGATCTTAAA
>JBAXUL010000042.1:0-31935 GCA_037129695.1 Prolixibacteraceae bacterium | reverse complement strand
CTGCTTCTGCATTTTCCTGTGTGAAATGTAAAACTCAGGGAAATTGATCAAATGTACCGGGAATGGAAAATTAATTGATGCAATTAGTCAATCGTGGTGCGAAAAGCCTGCTGAGATCTCAAAGAAAAGGCACAGTATTGTCAACCGTGCCCTCCTTAATCCACCCCTTCGGACGATATAGTTTTTTATTGTTATTCAATGATCTGAACAACTTCCAGATTTACCTGGCCCACCTCAATGGCTTTGAGATTGAGGGGAATTAATTTATGGTGTCTTTCCGGAAGTGATTTTTCAAGTCCCTTTTTGATATTTTCCAATTTGATTACGGGTTTGGCCTTTAAAAAAGCTCCAAGCACTATCATGTTAAAGGTCAACGGATTCCCCATTTCGACTGCCAGTCTGGCTCCCTCCACTTTGTAGATATTGATGTCTTTTCTGCTTGGATGCTTAACCACACCATTCGGATCGTACAACAAAGTCCCACCCGGCTTGACCATCTTTTCAAATTTGGTCATGGATTGCTGGTTGAGGATGATGGCAGTATCAAATTCGTGAAGAACCGGAGAACTGATCCGGTCATCACTCAGGATCACCGTGACATTGGCTGTTCCACCCCTCATCTCGGGACCGTATGATGGAAACCAGGCAACTTCCTGGTCCTGCATGACACCTGAATAGGCAAGGATTTTTCCCATAGAGAGAACTCCCTGTCCGCCAAATCCTGCAATAATGATTTCTTCTGTCATACTCTTGAAATATTATCGATTATTAAAGCACTATCTAAGAAGGCAAAAGGATAAAGTCAAAAGGCAAAAGTGAAAATGTAACCTGGAGTATTAACTCTTAAGTCCTGTTGTTCCTCATTTTGCTTATCCAATTTTTTAGTTATTCACCATGGCCGACCTTACTTTTGCCTTTATTTTTGTAAGTCATAAGCTTCAGTGGAATCTTTTCCTCCGTCCTTCAGGTCGCCAAGCGGGAAAAGCGGAAACATATGTTTGACCATCCAGTCGTTGGATTCGACAGGTGTCATTTTCCATCCCGAATTGCAGGTGGAAACCACTTCGACAAAACAGGTTCCGATATTTTGCTGTGAAAGTTCGAATGCCTTTCTGATGGCTTTCCTTGCTCTCCTGACAGCCGCCGGGGTATGCACACTTTGACGGGTGACATAAGCAGCGCCGGGAAGTTGGGCGATTAATTCCGTGATTTTTAAAGGATATCCATTCAGATCAACATTACGGCCATAAGGAGTGGTGGAAGTTATCTGTCCGAGCAGGGTCGTCGGAGCCATCTGTCCGCCTGTCATCCCATAAATGGCATTGTTAATGAAGATCATGACAATGTTCTCGCCTCTGTTCACGGCATGCAGCGTTTCAGCAGTGCCGATGGCAGCGAGGTCACCGTCTCCCTGATAAGTAAAAACAGTTTTCTCAGGCATGATGCGCTTGATCCCGGTTGCAACCGCAGGAGCCCTGCCGTGTGCGGCCTCTGACCAATCGATGTCAATGTAATTATAGGCAAAAACAGCGCATCCTACCGGGGATACTCCGATGGTTTTATCCTGGATTCCCATTTCATCGATGATCTCGGCAATGATTTTGTGTACCACTCCATGACTGCAACCCGGACAATAGTGCATGGTTACGTCATTCAGCAGAGGTGATTTGCCGTAAATCAGGTTTTCAGGCCTGATGATATTTTTGAATCTTTCAGCTACTTCTGACATGCTCTAATCTCCTATCAATTTTTGATACAGTGCCTTTTCAACTTCATCCGGTGAGGGAAGAATACCTCCCATCCTGCCAAAATATTCAACCCTGGTCTTTCCGTTGACAGCCAGTCGCACATCGTGCACCATCTGGCCTGCATTGAATTCAACAGTAAGAAAACCTTTTACGTGGGAAGCCATTTCCGCAATCACCTTTTCAGGGAAAGGGAAAAGGGTAATTGGCCTTAACAGACCTATTTTATGTCCTTTGGATCTGGCCAGCTGAACCGTTTTCTGGCAAATGCGTGCTGCACAGCCAAATGCTACCAGAATATAATCAGCATCTTCACAATCGATTGTTTCATACCTGACATCCTCATCCTTCATCTGCTGGTATTTGGCTTGCAGACGAAGATTATTGTTCTCCATGATGTGAGAATCCATTTCGAGGGAGGTGATGACATGTTTTTCACGGTCAGTGGTTTTGCCCAAAGTGGCCCAGCTTCCCGTAATCTCCTTGACTTGCTGATCAGTCCATCTTGGTTGCTGATCCATCAGCTCAACTTTTTCCATCATCTGGCCGATCACTCCGTCAGCAAGGATCATCACCGGATTGCGGTATTTGAAGGCCAGGTCAAAACCAAGTCCCACAAAATCATTCATCTCCTGAACGGAAGCAGGTGCCAGAACCAGTAAGGAATAGTCGCCATGACCGCCGCCTTTGGTTGCCTGGTTGTAATCCGCCTGTGAAGGCTGGATGGTTCCAAGTCCCGGACCGCCACGCTGAACGTTCACGATCACACAAGGAAGTTCGGAACCGGCAATGTAGGAGATTCCTTCTGCCATCAGGCTGATACCCGGACTTGAAGAGGAGGTCATTACTCTTTTGCCGCAACCAGCTGCCCCGTAAACCATGTGTATGGAAGCAATTTCACTCTCAGCCTGTAAGACTACCATGCCTGAAGTTTCCCAGGGACGCAGGGCCATGAGGGATTCCATCACTTCAGACTGAGGGGTGATCGGATAGCCGAAATATCCGTCACAACCATAACGAATGGCTGCTTCAGCGATCACTTCGTTTCCTTTCATCAATCTTAATTCACCCATATCAGGATATTTTTTAATTGATTAGTGCTATTCTACTTTTACTCTGTAAACCGCAATACAACTGTCGGGACAAACTGACGAACAATTTGAACATCCAATGCAACTTTCGGGATTCTCCATGTAGGAATAATGGTATCCCTTGCTGTTGACATCCCGGTTGAGTCCCAAAGTCTGGGTTGGACAAGAGACGACACAGAGGTTACAACCTTTGCAAACTTCTGAATCAACAACTACTGCTCCGATGACTTTAGCCATGTCTTGGTTATTTTTATTCAAATTTCGGTATAGGAATTGAGGCCAATCATGACTTTTATCCTGTATCCGTTTTCTTACATATTTTCTAAAAACAGCCTATTTAACTTTCAATTTGTAAGTCGGCCGGAAAATCCCGATGAAACTGATTCAATCTTCTTTCAAGATCTTCGAATTGAGTACGACGTACATTGGAGACGCATGCCCTCAATCCCTGTTTTGAGCTCCCGGTATTGCCCAAAGAGATGGCACTGATGCCATAAAAAAGAAGATGATACAGCAATTTTGCCTCATCCATTCCTGGGTAAGTGATGGTAAAATAGAAGCCATCCCCGACGGGTTGGTCGATATCGGTTGAATAAACGATTTCGAATCCATTGGAAAGAAAAAGCTGCTTCATCAATCTGGCCTTTTCTCCATATTCTCTTACTTCTCCGATAAAATCGTATTCTCCGTTGTTGGCATGCCTGAACATGGCAGCCAAAGCATACTGAGCGGAATGGGATGTGCCTGAGGTCATTGCGTAAAGTACCCGATGGACAATTGCATTTCCAAACCCGTGTACTCGAAGCCGGTCGCTGAGATTTTGAGAATGCCGGTGGTACAACTGGTCGGAAATGATCAACACCCCAATTCTCTGTCCGGCATAGGAGAACACTTTTGAACTTGATATCATCATCACCCAGTTTCCCGTATACCGCGCCACAGTTGGCTGATACGGGGGGGCTCCGGGTTTTGATAAATCCTGCCGGAAATCCATGGCGAAATAGGCAAGATCCTCGATAACTACCACATCGTATTTATTGGCCAGCTCACCGATGATTTTAAGTTCCACATCGGTAAGGCAAATCCATGACGGGTTATTGGGATTGGAATAAACAATGTTGCAAATATTCCCTTTTGACAAATAGGATTCCAGTTTTTCCCTCAGTTTTTCTCCTCTGAATTCGAAGATATCGAAAGAGAGGTATTTTTGGTTCATCACCAACATCTGCTGCTTCTGAACTGGAAAACCCGGATCGATAAACAGTGCGGTATCCCGGTCTTTTTCACGCGCTGCCGTTACCAGAAAGGCAGCATAACTTCCTTCCATCGATCCGACAGTCGGTATGCAGCCCTGCGGTTTTACGTCAATGTTCATAAACAGCTTGACGAAACGGGATGTTTCGGTTTTCAGCGTAGGAATGCCGTCAATCTGGGGATAGATGGAAGCCACATTGTTGCGTAACGCTTCAATTTCGGCCTCGACGCCTACTTTGGAAGGAGGAAGTCCGGGAACCCCCATCTCCATCCGGATGTATTTGATGCCTGTAGCTTCTTCTATGCTGCTTACAAGCTGCACAATCTCCCTGATCGAGGCATAACCGATCTCTTCGACTTCAAGCGCAGCGATTTTCTCTTCTACAATGGAAGGAGGAATAGGCGTATTGATCATGATCAGAATACCTTCATCAGCGAATTAACCCAGGCTGTAACCCGTTCGTCAGTCAATTCTGACTCAAAGTCTTCATCAACAGGAAGGCCAATAAACTGACCTTCCACGATCGCATCCGAATCCTGGAATGTATATCCGTCTGTACTGACTTTTCCGTATATTTCTCCACCCAGGTTTTTGATGGTTTTGCCTAGAAGTCCCATTGAATCAACGAAATGGTAGGCATAGGTGATATGATCACCGAGTCCAAAGATGGCAATCTTTTTCCCTGTAAAATTAAAAGTGTTGACGATCGGGAAGAAATGCGACCAATCGGTATTGTCGAATTTCTGTTGCCAGGTGTCTTTGCCAATGGTGGAAATTCCGAAAATAATCCGGTCATATTTTTCCAGATCGACAGCAGAAGCATCTGTTATGTGTATCAGATCGACCTTTTCAGGACCAATTTTGGATGCAACCAGTGTGGCTATCCGATGCACTGAACCGTTCAAGGGTCCAAAAAAAATGGCAATTTTTTCCATACTATTTCTTTTTCAGGAGTTTATATCAGCTTTCTTATATTCACCGAGAATTGCAAGGCTTGAAACATTCTTTAAAATAAGATGGATGGCCCGTTCATAATCGCCTTCAGAATCCCATTCAACATCTACATGCATCGTGTATTCATTGGGTTTTCCGAGGACAGGGACAGACTGGATCTTATTCAGGTTGATTTTGTTTTCAGCAAAGATATTGAGGACACGGGCCAGCGCCCCGTAATAATGTCCCACTTCGAAGCACAATGATGCTTTGTTGTTTCCCTCGCTGAGGGTTGCGTGCTTGGAAAGTACCCAGAACCGGGTGTAATTTTTCTTGTTTGTTTCTATTCCTTTGTCCAGTATTTCGAGTCCGTAGAGGTTTGCGGAACGCAGGTTGCTGATGGCAGCCGCATGCAAAATCTTTTCGTCCTGTATGAGTTTTGCCACCTTGGCATTGTCGCCCAATTCCTTGCGCTCAGCATTGGGGAAATGCCTTTCGAGGTAATCGGCACATTGCAGAAACGACACGGGATGGGAGTAGATCTCTTTGATATCTTTCTTCTTTACACCAGGATAAACCATCAGGTTCATCTGAATGTGGATGTAGATTTCGCCGATAATTTTCATGTGGTAGTCGCGGATCAGCGAATAATTCTGCAACAGGCTTCCTGCAATGGAGTTTTCAATGGCCATCACGGCACAGTCCACCTCGTCGCGGTCGAGCATTTCACAAACCTGCCGAAACGTGCGGCATTCGACGATTTCATCCTCTTTCTCAAAATATTTCAAGGCTGCGTCTTCGTGAAAACTACCTTTGATCCCCTGTATAGCGATTTTCTTCATGAATTGTTTTCTTAATAAAACAGTTAACGGATATGGCTGAACCTAATCCTGTAAACACGATCGCAAGGTAAAAAAAAAACGACAAATTACAGTCCCGTTTTATATCCTGTAGAGATCACTCGCCTTAACCAGTTCCATGCTGTGCGCTGTCAGGACTGAAATGCATTTATCCAGGTTGTCGGGTTTTATGACAACATTGGCAGTATCGCCAACCGAAAATGCGTACAGATATTCAATGGAGACTTCATTTTCTGACAATATCTGAAGTGCTCTGGCCAGCGCACCCGGCTGATTGGGGCAATTCAGGCACACCACATCCGTCAGACTAACCGAAAAATGTTGTTCCTTCAGTACCCTGAAGGCCTTCTCATGGTCAGAAACGATCAATCTTAGAATTCCAAACTCAGAAGTATCAGCTACCGAAAAGGCCGACATGTTGATGCCTTCCCGACCGAGCAGTGTGGAGACTTCATTTAGCCTGCCGGATTTGTTCTCTAAAAAAACAGAAAGCTGTTTAATGATCATAATGTGTTGATATTAAATATGAAATAAGATAGCAGTTGTGAGTTATGAGTTAAAAATTATTAGTTGTAAGTTGTGGAAGTCCGAGGCTATTTATCGGTTAGCGACAGTTCTATTGCTAATTACCGGGATTTTCATTCAATTAATATAAGCAGTTCTTAATTTTTCCATTTACCTTTTCGGAATATCCCAAAAGAAGTATCCGCATCAGTTGATTCGGTTCCAAATTCAGGTTCATCACTCATAACTTATCACTCATAACACTTAACTATTCTACCAGTTTTCGTTTGTCTATCACCCTTTGCGCCTTACCGGCAGTGCGCTCGATGGTTTTCGGTTCTACCAGTTTGACGTTGACGGAAATGCCGAGCAGACTCTCGAGTTGTTTGGTGATTTTAATCCTGAGTTCCTGCAATTTCCTGACTTCATCCGAAAAAAACTGTTCCTGAACTTCCACCATCAGCGTAACTGTATCGAGGGTTCCTTCCCGTTCGATGATCAGCAGATAGTGTGGTTCTACTTCGCTCATCTGCAAAAGGACTGATTCGATCTGGGATGGAAATACGTTGACCCCCCTGATGATCAGCATATCATCACTCCTGCCTTTGCATTTCACCATTCTGACAAGGGTTCTGCCGCAGGAGCACTGCTCGTCAATGAGTCGCGTAAGGTCTCTGGTTCGGTATCTGATCAGTGGCATGCCTTCCTTGGTGATGGTGGTGAAAACAAGTTCTCCCATTTCACCTGGCTCAACGGGTTCAAGGGTTTCAGGGTCAATAATCTCCGGAAGAAAATGATCTTCATTGATGTGCATGCCGCATTGCTGTTCGCATTCGCATGAAACACCCGGACCAACGATCTCACTGAGTCCGTAAATATCGATGGCTTTGATGCCAAGTTTGGCTTCGATCTCTTTCCGCATGGCCTCTGTCCAGGGTTCTGCCCCAAAGATTCCAACCCTTAGTTTCAGGTTACTGACATCAACTCCCTGCTCTTTCATCACCTCGGCAATGTTGAGGGCATAGGATGGTGTGCAACAGATGACGGAGCTTCCAAAATCCTCCATCAACTGAATTTGCTTGTTGGTATTCCCTCCGGAAATCGGGATAACGGATGCGCCAAGGTTCTCTGTTCCGTAATGAAGTCCGAGTCCACCGGTAAATAGTCCGTAACCGTAGGCAATCTGAACAATATCGTGGTGATGGACTCCTGCCATGCACAATGAACGTGTGACTACCTCCGACCACATTTGGATGTCTTTGCGGGTATATCCTACGACAGTTGGTTTTCCTGTGGTGCCGGATGAAGCATGAAGCCTGACAATTTCGCTCATTGGTACCGTGAAGAGCCCAAAAGGATAGTTGTCGCGGAGGTCCGACTTGGTGGTGAACGGCAGTTTTTTCAAATCATCCACACTTTTGATGTCGTGCGGAGTCAGGCCTGCTTCCTGCATCTTCTTCCGGTAGGAGGGCACGGAATGGTAGATCCGCTGGACAGTCTCTGTCAGCCTTTTGGATTGGATGGATCGCATCTCCTCCCGGGTGGCACATTCAATTTTTTCGTTCCAGATCATATTGTTGTTTTAGAAAAAATAGGTCATTACAATTCGGGAGCCATGATTAACCGTGTTATGAACAGCGGGATAAAGACCATTTTCGAAATTGATCTTTCCGGTTCCATACAGTGCAGATGTCAACTCATATTCCGCAGACAATAAAAATTTGCTCGCGTTGTAGGAGAGGAACGGACAAATCCGGTAATCACTTTGAACGTTTGTTGACATACCCCAGATGGTAGCACTTTCGGCACCAGAAAGGGTAAATTTATACAATGGTTTGCTTGTTCCCAAATTTTTTGCGTAACCCAGCAGAATTCCCGGTTGCCATCTGGTTCCGTATACGATATTCAACATCGTATATATTCCGTTGTAATTGGTATAATGCTCTTCACCCGTTGCCGGATTGAAGTCAGAAATACCATAACCACTGTTGAGGGTCAGGTGTGTCACATTCTGACCTGCAAATCCCTGAAAAAGCACCTTCAGTTGATTGTGCTGGTAACTCCCGTAAATCATATAGGAAAGACTGCTCAGGATTTGACCGGCATTGTATACATTCCCGTTGTTTCCGGTTGTTGTAACTCTGGGCTTAATGGTGTTGTAGTCGATGTTAGCGCCGAAATTGAATCCCTTTTTCCCGTGGTCGATCCCTGCTACCAGTTCCGGTATTACGGCATCTCGTTTATAGGTATTTGAGGCTCCGCACGGACCGTACGAAAGATATTGCTGCTGATAGGCACTTGTCAGGGAGGCGGTCCAGAAAGCGGTTTTGTAGTCAATTTTCACCTGCGGTGATCTGTTGAAAGGGCGAAAAGGACTGCCTGTATTGAGAGAAGGAACAGTTGGGAATAGGTCGCCTCCACCAAATGGATGCCAGGTTTGACCCACCAAGAGGGTGGTTTTGTCCCAGTGGAAAACAACAAAAGCCTTGCGCAATCGAAGAAGATAGATTTCCGGCTTTCCGGCAAAATCTGCTTCCAGACATCCTGTGGTCTTTGCTCCAAAAATCGAAGGACCTGTGATGTTCAAGCCTCCTCGGGAAACAATTGACACCATGTTGGCAGTTGTCTGCCGGTTGATGTCATGCCCGCTGGCATCTGCGCCGATGTAATTCGGGTATAGATAAAACAGGTCGTTGAATGAATTCTGTCCTTTGTAAGTATCCAGGTAAAAGTCATTCCTGATGAATCCGTAAAAGGAAACTGATGTTACTTTTTTATTTTCTTCCGCAAAAAGGAAGGAGGGGAGTAATCCAAGGATCAATAGGGAGCAAATGAAACGCATAAATGGTAATTTTTCTTTTAAAGTTGGAGGAATTCGATTGATCGAACGATTTGTTAAAAAGCTAAAAATACAGGTTTGTATAGCATCAGCGCATTCTTCCGGTGGATGGGAAGGAATGGTAACAATTATTTCACAAAAATATTTTTGAAGGGTATTTTGTCCATCGTCACCATGAATTTCCGGGAAAGGAATAACTGAATCGCTTTAGCCAATCATCGTTCAATTTATCAATCCATGTTCATATGAAAACAAAGAAATGACCTGTTTGGGCTATTGTACCTTCCTGAAATTGGATTTATTTTTACGGAAACCTTAATCCAAAAACAGAAAATTAATCTAAAATCCATGAAAAGAACTATTTTTTTGCTGCCTGTACTGGCATTGCTGGTCTCCTGTAATTTATTGGACGGGGGTACCGTTTCATCAACTGATGTAGGAGGAGATACCAATCTTGACATGAACAAGGTTGGCACTAAGGTATCCACCAATGTGATGGTGGGAACTGCCACATGTCCGTTATCAGCTGTTGTGACAAGTAATGTGGATGGCGTTGTCACTTTGGATATTAAAGCCACCTTGCCCAAAAATAGTACTCTGGCCAATTTAATTCCTGCCAGTTACAAGGATGCTTCCGGGAATTTGAGTACAATCTCCAAATATAAAAACACATCAGAAGGAATTCTCGATTATACCAACAAGGATGGAAAGCCTTTGGTCATCGTTAATTACAGCAGCAGCGTAGGCGATAAATATACACTGACCAAAAGTGACGGTACGACTATTACCCGCACGGTAACAGCCAAAACTACCGTTGATGATTACCCTATCATGGGTGGATTTATGTTAATTAAAACAATGACGACAGAACAAGATTCCAGGATTCCGGGTGTCAACAAAATTGTGTACATTACCAACCATAAATATGCTTTGGTTGCCATTGTGATCTATATGAACGACGGAACATCAACCAGGATAGCCTTACAATAATTTCTATTCCATCTATTTATCAATTTCCTTCCTGATGAAGAAAAGCAACTACCTGATGCCCAATAAAATGAAGACTTTGGGTGTTATTTTATTGATTATTGGTGTTCTGCTTGTGTTCTTGAAGCACCAGTTCAATTACAAACCTGAATTTTTGAATCTGAAAGTCTTTGCCATTTACTCTTTCTACATTGAAGCCAAGACTTTTACATTGATCACCCACCAGATGATCGAAGATCTGGGGGGCATCCTCCTGATTGCTGGCTTATTTATGGTGGCATTTTCAAAGGAAAAAACAGAAATTGAAGGAATGGATCTCTTAAGGATCAAAGCATTTTTCATCACAGTTTGGTTTAATTTATTCTATCTGCTTTTTGCCATCCTCTTCTTCTTTGGGTTCGGTTTTGTGGCTGCGCTTATTGGCTTCGCCATAGGCTGGCTATTGGTTTACATCATTTCATTCAGGTGGATGTTGTACAAATCCAAGTCAGGACTGGCCGCCCAGGGATAAAATGCAGGTCACCTAGAAAACGCAAAGAAGCGCAAAGAATTTTTCAGATTTCTTTGCGCTTCTTTGCGTGACAAAAACAAGTAATAATCGCTTTCTCCGTCGCTATTTTGCTATCAACCAGTATTCCTTGACGCTTTCCGCAGATTCCTGGTTCCAGTAGGCTGCAGTGACAGGTTCACCTTTGGCCGTTTTCAAAACCATCTCATAGACTGCGATCACAGGGTTGAAGACTAGGTCTGTCACGCCGATGTTGTAAAGTTGTTCAGTTGCATCCTCTGTTTTGGCCACTTCATCGGTTGCCACCTCAAAATGATTGAGTTGAAGAAGCGCCTTTAAAAAGTCCATTCGCTTTTTTCCAATGCCTTTTTCAACGACTGTGCAGCGTTGGCCGCCAATCTCTTCAACGATATGTTTAGCTTTGAGTACCATGATTAAAAAAAATAAAAAATAAAAATGAACCCTTCGACAGCGCTCAGGGACCGCTTGTTTTGATTTGAATTAATAAAGATGCATAAAAGTTTGTAACATCAGCTACTTTCTGATGATTGTTATTTGCTCAGATTCCGAAGGTCAATCCGTTGATGAATTCGTAAACCTGACTCCAGAAGCCCAGTACAAAGATACCCAGTGCACAAAGCATCAATCCAATTTTCGTATATACGTCACTCTGGAAAGTGGCGATCGGATTCTCACTTTTATTGATGAACATCGCCTTGACAACCAAAAGATAGTAATACAAAGAGATCGTCGCGTTCAATACGGCGATGAAGACGAGCCAGTAATAACCACCTGACGCTGCGGACATGAAAAGGTACATTTTCCCGAAGAATCCGGCAACCGGTGGAATGCCTGCCAGCGAAAACATGGAAAGCATCATCAGCAGGCTGAGTTTAGGATTGGTCAGATACAAACCATCATAATCGTCCATCGATTCCTTGCCGGTTTTGGCTGAAATCGCTGCGACAACACCGAAGGCTCCGAGGTTGGAGAAGATATAAACCAATACGAAATAGACCACTGATGTCATACCCATTTTATTGGCGCCAAGGATACCCAAAAGGATAAAACCTGCCTGTGCAATGGAGGAGAAGGCGAGGAATCTCTTCATGTTCTTCTGTCTCATCGCAAAAAGGTTACCGACAGTCATGGTCAGCACTGCCACCAAATACAACATGTTTTTGTAGACAGGGGCGAGCGTTTTAAAAACAGTGAACATCACAATGACCAGGATGAAGGCAGCAGCACCCTTTGAAATAACCGACAAATAGGAAGTGACGTTGATCGGGGCACCTTCGTATACGTCGGCAGTCCAGAGGTGGAAAGGAACCAGTGATATTTTGAAGGCCATCCCGGTAAAGAACATGATAAATGCCAGTACCTGAAGTGGCACGTTGGCATAGGCAGCGCCAATCGAATCAAAATAGATTGATCCGCAGGAGCCGTAGATCATGGAGATGCCATAAAGAAGTATCCCGGAGGAGAGGGCAGAGGAGAGGAGTAATTTGATCCCCGCCTCGGATGATTTGGTGTTGAAATGGGAGAAGGCAGCAAGAGCGGCAATTGGGATGGTCGCAAGTTCCAGACCAAGATACAACATCAGGAAGTCGCCTGAGGAGATCATGAAGTTCATCCCAACCAATGTTGTGACCAGCAAAAAGAAATATTCGCTGATTTTGTTATTGTTGGCAGGACTTCTCAACCAGCCTACAGACTGAAAAAGTATGATGAGCGCACCGATATTCAGGATGTTCTTCATCAGTTGGATCAGTCCGTTGGTATGGTACATTCCGCCGAACAACGATTGATCGGGTTGTGGTATAAAACCGATCAGGGTGACGACCAGAAATAGACCAATCGAAATAGGAATCATCCTGCTTTTCTTCGCGTGGTTCAAATTCAAATCGATGGTGAGCAGTACCATGGCCAGAAAGGTCAGAAGCAGCTCATTTCTCATTGTCAGTATATCGCTTAAACTCATATCTAAAGTTTTTTATTTTTCTAATTTTTAGTTCTTACATCCCCGGCAAGTGGATCGCAGCTAATTTTGCCATCATTGGTGCGAGACTGAAATGGATCATATCAGACAACCAGAAAGGGGCGATTCCGATGAAGGTAATTCCGATAACCAGGGTAATGGTTGAAAGCCTTTCGTACCAGTTGGCGTCCTCAAGATGAAGGAAATGTTTATCGGTGATGGGGCCCATCAGCAGCGTTCCTACTACTCTAAGGATGTATACAGCCGTAATTACGATGGAGGAGACTGCCACGATGGTTGCAACCCTGTGAAACAAATCCACATGCTCATAAGCACCGAAGAAAATAGTCATTTCAGCAACGAATCCGCTGAATCCGGGTAGTCCCAAGGAAGCTAACCCTGCAATAACGTAAACCACACCGAGGAAAGGAATCACTTTCATCAATCCTCCCATTTCGTTGATCATCCGGGTGTGTGTCCTGCCATAAATCATGCCAATCAGGGCAAAGAAAAGGGCTGTCATCAAGCCGTGAGAGATCATCTGGATTACTGCGCCGGTGAAAGCCGACTGGTTCATCATCAGTACGGCAAAGAGTACAAGACCACAGTGACTAACCGATGAATAGGCATTGATGTATTTTAAATCTTTCTGGAATATGGCTCCAAATGCGCCATAAACCACACTGATGGATGTCAGGATAATGAAAATCCACGCTTGCTCATGCGCCGCTTCAGGCATCAGGTAGATTGCCACGCGGAATGCGCCATAACCCCCTAATTTCATCAAAACGCCGGCATGAAGCATAGAAACTGCAGTAGGTGCCGAAGCATGACCGTCAGGCGACCAGGTATGGAAGGGGAAAAGTGCACCCAAGATGCCAAAACCGATGAAGGTGAAAGGGAAAAGGAAACGCTGCATTTCGATTGGAATCTGATGTTTCGCTATTTCCAGCACGTTAAAGGTAAGCGGACTTCCGGCAGGTGCAGAATAAAAGTAGATGCCAAGGATTCCGACCATCAGCAAGGCTGATCCGCCCATTAGCATCAGCGTCAGCTTCATGGCAGAATATTCTTTAGGACCTGAACCCCAAATACCTATCAACAGGTACATTGGAATAACGGCAACCTCATAAAAGAGGAACATGGTGAAGAGGTCGAGCGAGATGAAGAACCCGAAAACCCCTGTGGCCAGTAATATCAGTGAAATAAAAAATTCGCGTGAGAGAAATTCCATTTTCCAGGAAGCGAATATTCCCGCGAATACAACCACCCCGGTGAGGGCAATCATGGCAACAGAAATACCATCGACACCAACGGCATAGTGGATATTCAGCGAAGGAATCCAAAGTGCATCGAAGGTAAATAGCATGGGTGCCATATTGCCGGCCTGACGTTCGGTGATGTATAAATAGACCAGCACAGCCGACAGGATTAGCTGAATGGTCATCCCAATGGCGCTCACCATTCGGGATTGCTTCAAATCTTTTGTGAACAGGATTCCGAACACGGTAAGTACCGGAATCACTACAAAAAGGGTTAGAATGTTCATCTTATATCAGTTTCTTAAAGTACGTAAACAAAAATCAATACCAGTGCAATTACCCCGGTCACAAACACAAAGGCATACTGCTGAACCCGTCCGGTCTGCAATCCTTTGATGGAAACGGATGCAAATTGTACTGCTCCGGCAATCCCGTTCATTGTTCCGTCCACAATATGACGGTCAAACCAGGCAACCGGACGCGAGATATAATTGAAAATAATTTTCTTGGTGACGAATAGGTATACTTCGTCGATGTAAAATTTATGGTATGCCCATTTGTACAAGTACTTGAAAGTACCTGCAACCTTATCAGGAAGTGCGCTCTCCTTTTTGTACATAACGGTCGCAATAAGTATTCCAACGAGACCAATTAATACTGAAGGAACGGCGATCAAATAGTCGATGTGCGATTCGAAACCCAGACCATCAGAGGTTACAAGGTTGTGGAATGGCAGGTATCCTGAGAACACAGAACCAATGGCCAGGATGATAAGTGGAATAGTCATCACCAGCGGAGCTTCGTGTGGTGTATGGTGGTAGTGACGATCTTTTCCCCAGAAAATATTGTAATAAAGGCGGAACATGTAAAATGCAGTCAGGCCGGCTACGAAAAATTCGATGCCGAAAAGAATTTTATTGGAGTGGAAGGCCGCAACCAAAATCTCGTCTTTACTGAAGAATCCTGATAAAAATGGTATTCCTGAAATTGTCAGACAGGCAATCAGGAAGGTGATGTGAGTGATTGGTAAATACTTGCGTAATCCGCCCATTTCGGTCATGTCGTTGCTGTGAACGGCATGGATGATGGAACCTGCCCCGAGGAAAAGTAGCGCCTTGAACATGGCATGTGTGAACAGGTGGAAGTTGGAAGCCATAAATCCAAGACCTTCCTCACCACCGTATCCGGAAACACCCAGCGAGAGCATCATGTAGCCGATCTGCGACATGGTAGAAAAGGCCAGCACCCTTTTGATATCTGTTTGGGTCGTTGCGATGACGGCGGCAAAAAGAGAAGTAAAAGCACCCACCCAGGCAACCACATGTAGCGCATCAGGACCACCCAGCGCATATACAGGAAATAGACGGGCAACCAGATAAACCCCTGCCACAACCATCGTCGCAGCATGAATCAATGCAGAAACAGGCGTCGGGCCTTCCATGGCATCCGGCAACCAGATGTGCAACGGGAACATGGCTGATTTACCTGCGCCTCCAATAAAGATGAAGATCAATGCCCAGGTAATCACGGAAAGTCCCATAAAGGCGGCTCCGCCCATCGAAGCGATGGCAATGCCTTGAGGATTGGTCAGCTCCTTAAAATCAAAGGTGCCGGTATTGAAAGAGAGTATCAGGATACCTATCAGGAAACCCAGGTCGGCAAAACGTGTTACGATGAAAGCTTTTTTGGCTGCCGAGAAGGCGCTTGGCTTTTCGTAATAATATCCGATCAACAGGAAGGATGAAACACCCACCAATTCCCAGAAGATATACATTTGAAACAGGTTGGTGGCAAGCACCAATCCCAGCATGGAAAAGCTGAACAGTGACAGGAAAGCGTAGAATCTGGCAAAACCACGTTCGCCTTCCATGTAACCCAGACTATAGATATGCACCATGAAAGATACGGTGGTGATCACGACGAGCATCATGACTGATATCGGGTCTATCAGGACACCGAGGTTGATGGTCAGGTTGCCGGTCAGGTGAAGCCAGGTTAGTTCAAATGCCTTGACCGCGGTATATCCTGTTCCGGCTACATGATCCGTGATAAAATACTTAAAAGCAGTCATGTAGGAGAGGAACGTGGCAATACCCAGTCCGGCTGTTCCGATCAGACCGCCCAGTTTTCCTTTCAGTTTGTCTTCTGCCATTCCGACAAAAACAAAAACGAAGAAAGGTATCAGCGGAATCAATAATGTATATGCGTAACTATTCATGAGAAAATAATTTTTATATTAATGGCCTCATGGAACATCCAGCGGCACTTTTCTTTCTGGTGCTTAAAGAAGTTTGTGGATGTTTCATCTTGCGAATTTTCTATACAATTAGTAGATCAAAATTTCATCTGGTCAAGATTCTCCACATCAATCGACTTGAAGTTTCTGTAGATATTGATGATGATGGCAATGGCAACTGCAGCTTCGGAAGCGGCAACGGCAATCACGATCAGGCTGAAAAAATGACCCTGCAACTGGTTGGGATAAAGAAAACGGTTAAAAACCACGAAATTAATATTTACCGAATTGAGAATCAGCTCAATGGACATCAACATCGTAATCAAATTTCTTCTTGTCAGAAAGCCATAGATGCCAATGAAGAACATCAGGGTACTGATTACAAGAAATGAATTGAGTGAGATATTACCTATCATAATGTGAATGATTTATCAGGATTATTTATTGGGGGTTGTATCCGTCGTTTCCAGATGCTTTTCTTTTTTAGCCAGTACGATGGCTCCAACCATGGCTGCCAGCAAAAGAATGGATATTACCTCGAAAGGTAATGCGTATCCGTCTCTGCCGTAAGAAACCAGCGCTCTTCCCACATTCTGTACATTCGAATCAATAGCTGTGGAGGCGGTTGGTGTGAAAGCGAATTTGAAGATGGTCATCAAAGTGAGTACTGCACCCGAAGCAACGGCCAGGGCAGAGAAAATCTGCTGTTTCAAAGGGGCAACCACTGCCTTCTCACTGACATGACTGGTTAGAAGGATGGAGAAGATGATCAGCACGATGATGCCGCCGGCATAAACTGTTAACTGAACAGCTGCCAGGAAGTTGTAATTCAACATGAAATAGAGTCCTGCTGTTGAGACCAGCACGAAAAGCAAATAGACCGCTGATCTGAGGATTCTGCGACTGGTGACGGTTAAGACCGAGAATGTCAGGATGGAACCGGCAAACAGGTAGAACATGATATCGCTGAGCGTCATAACTAATATTTTTTGATGCGGTTTATTACTCTTTTACCCCTTGTGCAATTTTTGATCCGGGAAGGTTCAATACTTTGGTCAGTTTTGAGCGGTCCCATACGGCATGTTCGAATTCCTGACCCATGATGATGGCACCGGTGGGACATGCTTTCACGCAAAGATTGCAGAAGGTACACATGCCCAGATGGTAGATGTGCTGGTCGATGGCTCTCTTTTTCTTGCCGTCTTCAGCCAGTACAGACATGCTGATGATTTCAATTGATCCGTTGGGACAATTGAGTTCGCAAATACCACAACCGGTGCAAAGGTGTTCGTTGTTCTCGTTGTGAGGCATGATCACCTCTCCACGGAAACGGTCGAACATTTTCAATGTTTCGCGGTTTTCAGGATATTGTTGGGTAACGTGTTTCCAGGGACGGAAGAAATACTTCCCGGTAATCTTCATACCGGTGAGAAGCGTTCCTACACCATTGAAAACTGTTTTGATATATTCAAATAGACCATTCATATTGTAATGTTTTTACAGATGGAATTTGGTTAAGACGACCAGGCTCATCAGAAGAATGTTGACCAGATTGATAGGCAACAGGTATTTCCACTCAAGGGTTAAGATCTGGTCGACCCTTAAACGGGGGAATGTCCACTTGAACCACATGATCAGGAAGATGACACCGCCAACTTTCATGAAGAACCATACAAGTGGCGGGATCACATCCATCACCGTATTGAATGATTCGAAGGACCCAAAGTGAAGTGGCATCCAGCCTCCAAGAAACACGGTAACTGCCATGGCAGCCACGATAAACATATTGATGTATTCAGCCAAAAAGAAGAAGGCGAATTTGATACCTGAATATTCGGTGTGGAAACCAGCTGTTAATTCAGACTCGGCTTCGGCAAGGTCGAAAGGTCCGCGGTTGGTTTCAGCAGTACCTGCAATCAGGAAGATGATGAAAGCGATCAGTGCAGGAATATGACCCTTGAAAAGGAACCATCCGTCGCGCTGACCTTCTACGATCACTGAAAGTTGCATCGATCCGGCGAGGATAATCATGGTTACAAGCGAAAGGGAAACTGACAGTTCGTAGCTGAGAATCTGTGCCCCGCTACGCATGGCACCAATCAACGAATATTTGTTGTTACTGGACCATCCGGCGATCAGGATACCAATCACTCCGATGGAGGAGACTGCGGTTACGTAGAACACACCGATGTCGAAGTCCAGCGTTTGCAACCCTTTGGCAAACGGCAGTACCGCCATTGCCATGAAAGTGGCAATCATGATGATGAAAGGAGCCAGGTTGTACAGAAACTTGTCAACCCCTTTCGGAGTGATCAGCTCTTTCATCAAAAGCTTGATGAAGTCCGCAATGGTCTGGAGTAATCCCCAATAGCCAACTCGCATTGGACCCATACGCTGCTGAAACATCGCACAAACCTTTCGCTCGGCATACACCAGAAATAATCCGAAAAGTGCAATAAAAAGCAGATAACTTACCCCGATAATTGTCCATTCAACAAGTGTAGTAGCCATTGGAGACATCCGCTCCAAAAACCACAGATGCATGTTGTGGGTCATTCCTGTAAAGTCGTAAATATTGAATCCCATTAGATTTGATGATTTTCGATATAGTTGAATCGTGTTATTACTAATTACCTGTCAATGTCAGGGATAACCAAATCAAGCGTAGACATGATAGCCACGAGGTCGGCAATCTTATGGCCGGCAGCCATTTTGTTGAGCGCAAAAAGGTTGGAAAAACCGGGTGAGCGGAATTTAACCCGATAGGGGTTCTTTTTCCCGTCGCTGACAATATACACCCCGAATTCACCCCTTGCAGTTTCTACGCGCTGGTAGAATTCACCCTCAGGCAGTTTAACCACACCTTTCATCTTGACCGCATAATCACCTTCAGGAATATTGTCAATCAATTGTTCAATGATGTGAATTGATTCCCACATTTCTTCAATTCTCAGACGGTAACGCACAAATGAATCACCTTTGGTATCCAGTTTTTCTTCAAACTTTACCATTGGATAGGCACTGTATGGCTGATGTTTCCTGACGTCGCACGAGAAGCCTGAACCACGGCCGGAAGGTCCCGTAACTCCCCAGGCAATCGCATCTTCGAGAGACAGGTGGCCGATGTTGTCAACCCTTTGTCTGAAAATGACGTTTCCGGTGAGCAGCTCGTCGTATTCTGGAAGTTTCGTTTTGAACTCTTTCAGGAAATCTTTGACTCTTTTCTGGAAATTCGGATGGATGTCGAACATCAATCCTCCTGGGAGGTTGTAATTGACAGTCATTCTGGCACCGCAAGTCTCCTCGAAAATATCCAGGATATGTTCACGGTCGCGAAGTCCGTAAAAGAAGGTGGTCAGCGCTCCAAGGTCCATACCCATGACACACCACCAAAGCTGATGAGAAGCCAGTCGGGTCAGCTCATCCATGATGGTGCGAATGTATTTGACCCTGTCGGGAACTTCAACCTGCAAGGCATTTTCCACGCACAGGCAGACGGCCTCGTTGTTCATGTGTGCAGACAGGTAATCCATACGGTCGGTGAGATGGATGATCTGCGGATAGGAGATGGCTTCACACATTTTTTCGATGCCGCTGTGGATATATCCGACATGCGGCTGGATATGGTGTACGACTTCGCCTTCCAAACTGACAAGCAACCTGAGCACCCCATGTGTGGAAGGATGTTGAGGTCCCATGTTGACCAGGTACTGGTCGGTATGGATCTTGTCCGTACTTATGATAATCTCTTTAGTTTCAGACATAAGGTTATCGTTCTACTATTCTTACTTCGTCCTTGTAATCTTTTCTCAGCGGAAATCCCCAGCTGTCATCGAGGAACAGTCTGCGCAGATCATTGTGGTTGTTGAATTTAACCCCCAAAAGATCGTAAACCTCCCGCTCGTGGTATTTGGCTGTCTGCCATACATCACTCACGGTATCTACCCTGGGATCCACGCGGTCGGCCGTATTCACCTTCAACACCATCGAGTGCCGGTATTTGGTCGACTCAATGTGATACACAATCTGCATCTTCTCGGGATAATCCACCCCTGTGAGACAGAACAGATAATCCATCGACAATTGAGGCATCCCTTTCAATTGCGCAGCCACTTCGACCAAATCCTCTGATTTGACCGTCATTTCAACATACTGCTTTCCGAGCGTTACCTCGGCCTTGGTGAACTCACCGGTCAGGTAAGCTTGAAGTTCTTCGTTTGTCATTTCACTTAAAATATGGTTTGTTAAGTGATTTATAATTGATTGATTTTTTTCCCATTGCTTTGAAGGGTCAGGGTTGCGGTGCTATTTTTTTCTGTTTCCTTGAAAAATAGCGTTCACGTCTGATTTTCTTCTGTAACTGCATCATTCCGAACAACAGGGCCTCCGGTCTTGGGGGGCATCCGGGTACGTAAACATCCACAGGAATCACATGGTCAGCACCTCTGACAACCGCGTAGTTGTTGTAATAGAAAGGTCCGCCGGAGATGGCACACGACCCCATGGCTATTACATACTTAGGATCTGCAATCTGATCATACAAACGCTTCAGCACGGGTGCCATCTTGTAGTTGATGGTTCCTGAAATGATGATCATGTCTGCCTGACGGGGCGTTGCACGGGCTACCTCGAAACCAAACCTGGCCATGTCATGGCGGGAGGCGCCTACCGCCATAAATTCAATGGCGCAGCAGCGTGTCCCGAAGGTGAGTGGCCAGAGTGAATTGGACCGCGACCAGTTGATCAGATCGTCTAATTTTGCAAGTATGATGCTTCCTCCTTCGTATTCCTCGAGGACTGGATGATCGTTCTTTTCGAACTCTTTCTTAGTTTTTACTCCCATTTTAATGCGTGTTTTTTCCATCCGTAAAACAATCCCAAACCTAAAATGGCAAAGAAGATTAAAATCTCCACAAAGCCGACCATCCCTACTTCTTTCATGACTGTCGCCCAGGGAAAGACAAATACTGTCTCCACATCAAAAATAAGAAACAGGATGGCGAAAAGGTAGTATCCGACGGTATACTGGTTCCATGTTTCGCCGATGGTTTCAATACCACACTCGTAAGGTTCAAATTTCGCTTCGTTGTATGAACTTGGTGGCACATAACTGGAAAAAACCAGCGCCAAACCTACCAGGGTTATGGCCGTAATGAAGAAAAGTATCAATGCACTACTTTCCATATAGAATTGTTTTAGGTATTAATAAGAATTGTTCTAAATAACAGTGTATAAGGAACTTCAATAAGCAGCGACAAAAATAGAAATTTATCGTGAACCCAACCTACTGTGTTAAAATTTATTTAAAAAGTTATTAAAATATCTTAATTTGTCGATACAATAAATTGACTCAAAACAGATTATAAAAGTTAAAAAAATGAAGAAAATGCGTCTGAAACTGTTTTCCAGCCAACCAAGGATGATAATATGGGTATTGGCTTCGCCGATCTTCGGTTTTATCCGGCAGCGGAACCTAATATAACGGAAAATTCATGTTATTTGAATCATCCGCAAAAAGTGTAAAGGTCACGTTGAGAATTGATGCACATGACTGATAATTCTTCCGAATGATGGATGACGAATTCATCGTTTATTTGAAAGAGCCTGTCTATGAAGGAAGAACTATAGGTGAAAGATATGATTAACAGTCCGTGCTGAAATCCAAGCGCATGTTCCAAAGCCATTTTTTGTATTTTCCAGGTAGGAGAATGACATTCTACTATCTCATAGGGAAACTTGAAATTTTTAAAAAGGCGCTCGATGGAAAAAAGATTGTTCATCACCATTCTTTTGTCCTCGCCAAACATCTCTATCGATGAAAGCAGTGTCACTGTTGCCCCGTTGTGCCTTGCAAAATAGCTGCTCCAGAGGGCAAGATCCTTGCTTTTCTTCATGTAACCGACCGGAACGGCAATTTTTTTGTAATTGGAGTCCGGAAGATGGTTGGCAGAAACGAATAAAAATGGAAATCCCGAATGGGGAAGTTGCCTGAGAAGTTCTTTGCTGTTTTTTTTGTGGGCCACCAACACCAAAGCATCATATTCTTCGGCCAACTCCGTAAGAATAGTTGGTAACGGTTGAACAGCGACGAGGTGATGGACTCTTCCGGAACCGACGATTTGTGCAATCGGGACGGTTAACCTGAGTAACCGCGATTCCGCGTCTTCAGCTGCGTTACTCCTTCCGGAAGGATGATAAATCAGGCAGACTTCTTTATTGAGTATCATCGCAACCTGCACTCCATGGAGAATTGACACCTCAGTTTCGGGAGTGAAATCAATCCAGATGAAGATTTTTTGTTCGCCGTTGGCTAAAGTCATTTGCAAGGACCTGAATTACTTAAAATACCTGATGATTCAATTGAGGATCGCGTTACTGTGATTGAACCAGTCGAACCATGAACCGCTCCATGAATTGACCAAATTTATAAAAATTATGCGCCTTAAAACTAATGATCCTGCAGGGAACAACACATTCCAATAAATTTTATCTTTGTAATCGACATATGAGAGTTTTTGCCTGCATATTATCCTTTTACATCATGGTTCTCACTGCGCTGCCCTGCATTGATAAACCGGAGGATCAAACTATGCAGAAGACGGCCATATCCGCCAAAACATCCAATGGCTTTCAACAGGATATTGACCTATGTTCACCCTTTTGTACCTGTAATTGCTGCTCATCCCCAAAGATTCAGCAGGAAGTTGTGACGGAGTTCAGTTGTTCCCGCGTTATTCCGGTACATTATGCAGAAAATTCGCCTTCATTTGTCTCTGCACCACCGGCTGTTGTCTGGCAGCCTCCCCGGTTCAATTAATACATCTGAGTTGAAAGGTATCCATCTTTATAATTTTTGAAGAGGGATCTGCTTGTGTATTAATTTGATTTTCCCAGTTATGATAGAACGTATTATTCATTTTTCGATCAGGAATAAATTCATTGTCGGATTGTTTGTGCTGGCTTTGATGGGTTGGGGTACTTATTCTTTGTTGCGTTTGCCCATCGACGCCATTCCCGACATTACGAACAACCAGGTGCAGGTAATCTCACTTGCACCCTCACTGGCAGTACAGGAAGTGGAAAGCTTCATCACTGCTCCCATTGAAGTAGCCATTGCCAACATCCCGGATATTATCGAGCTTCGTTCCATTTCCCGGTTGGGCTTATCTGTTGTAACCGTTGTTTTTAAGGATGATGTAGACCTCTATTGGGCCCGCCAGCAATTGGGCGAGCGATTGAAAGAGGCAGAGGATGTCATTCCTGCCGGATTGGCGAAGATTGAACTGGCACCTGTATCATCCGGTCTGGGTGAGATATTTCAGTACAGGCTGGCGGTGGAACCGGGTTTGGAAAAGAAGTACAACCCGATGGAGTTGCGAACCATTCAGGATTGGGTGGTGCGCCGTGAAATGCTGGGTACTCCGGGCGTTGCCGACATCAACAGTTACGGTGGCTATGTGAAGCAATATGAAATCGCGGTAAACCCCGAACGGCTCAGGGGAATGAACCTGACCCTGACCAATATTTTCGAGGCACTGGAGAAAAACAACGAGAATACCGGCAGTGCCTACATTGATAAAAAACCGAATGCCTATTTTATCCGTGGCATCGGATTGGTCAAAACCATCGATGACATCGAAAAAATTGTTGTTCAATCAAATTCTTCCGGAATCCCCATATTAATCAGGGATATAGCGACAGTGCAGTACGGAAGTGCCACCCGTTACGGTGCCTTTGTAGTCGATACGACAGAGGCTGTAGGAGGTGTGGTGATGATGTTGAAGGGCGCCAATGCCCATGAGGTCAACGACAATGTCAGCGAACGGGTAGCCTCTATCCAGAAGTCATTGCCCAAGGGTGTGAAAATTGAACCTTTTCTGAACCGCTCAGATCTGGTTGGTCGCGCATTGGGAACGGTTTCCAGGAATTTACTGGAAGGTGCGCTGATTGTCATTTTTATCCTGGTTTTATTGTTGGGGAATTGGCGAGCGGGCCTGATCGTGGCTTCCGTCATACCGTTGGCGATGCTTTTTGCCATTTCCATGATGAACCTGTTCGGAATATCCGGAAATCTGATGAGTCTGGGCGCAATAGATTTCGGACTGATTGTGGATGGAGCAGTCATTATCGTTGAAGGGGTGGTGCACCGGATATTTTTGAGCAAAAGTCACCATCAGGGTGTTGATCGTCTCTCGCAGAACCAGATGGACGAAAATGTATTTGAGTCGGCCAAACGAATGATGAGTTCGGCCACATTTGGCCAAATCATTATCCTGGTTGTTTATCTGCCGATTATAGCCCTGGTTGGCATTGAAGGTAAAATGTTTCGGCCTATGGCCCAGGTGGTGGCATTCGCTCTGCTGGGAGCAACTATTCTTTCACTAACCTATGTCCCGATGGCTTCGGCCTTGTTCCTGAGCAAGAAAACCGCACACAGGCGCAATATTTCCGACAGGTTGATGGAGTTTGTTCATGTGATCTTCAGTCCGGTAATTCTGTTTTCACTCAAGAATAAGATTCTGGTATCATGGTCGGCAGTCATGCTTTTTATCTCAAGTTTGTTTTTATTCGGCAGTTTGGGCGGGGAATTTATACCTCAACTTGAAGAGGGCGATCTGGCAGCAGGTGTCATGACTTTGCAGGGAGGTTCGCTCTCCAACACGGTTGAAACGGTTCAGAAAGCCAATAAAATATTACTGGCCAATTTCCCGGAAATCATTCATGCCGTTTGTAAAATCGGGTCAGGGGAAATTCCCACGGATCCCACACCCATGGAAACAGGTGATTACATCATTACCCTGAAGCCCAAAGATGAATGGACTTCTGCTGCAACCCGCGAAGAGCTTGTCGCAAAAATGGAGGAAGCGCTGATTCCGCTGGCCGGAGTAAAATTTGAGTTCCAGCAACCCATTCAAATGCGATTCAACGAACTGCTTTCCGGATCCAAGCAGGACATCGCCGTAAAAATTTTTGGTGATGACCTCGATGTGCTCGCTGAAAAGGCATTGGAAGTGGAAAGAATCATTCAACAGATAGAAGGGGTGAATGACATCAATGTGGAAAAAATTACCGGACTCGCGCAGGTTCAGGTAGATTATAACCGCGACAGGCTTGCTCAATACGGGCTTTCGGTAGGTGACGCGAACCGGGTGCTTCGGACAGCATTCGCAGGCAGTCAGGCCGGGGTTGTCTATGACGGGGAAAAACGATTCGGTTTGATGGTTCGGCTGGATAAAGATTACCGGCAGAGTCTGGATGACGTGAAGAACCTTTCAGTTGCCTTGCCTAACGGAGGACAGATCCCTTTTGAACAGGTGGCGGATATTTCCATACGGTCGGGTCCGGCGCAGGTTTCCCGGGAAAATACGAAGCGGAGGATCAACATTGGTTTCAATGTCCGGGAACGGGATATTCAGAGCGTCATCCGGGATGTCACAGAAAAAATTGACAAACAGGTCAAACTGCCTACCGGATATTTTGTGTCGTATGGTGGTCAGTTTAAAAACCTGGAAGCAGCAAAAGCAAGGTTGTCGATTGCGGTGCCAGTGGCCTTGCTATTAATATTTGTCTTGCTTTTCTTTACCTTCAATTCGGTCAAAGAAACACTGCTTATTTTCACGGCAGTACCCATGTCGGCCATCGGCGGTGTTTTTGCGCTCTGGTTGCGCGATATGAACTTTTCGATTTCTGCAGGGGTCGGTTTTATTGCTTTGTTTGGAGTTGCGGTCCTAAACGGTATTGTGTTGATTACAGAATTCAGCCGACTCGAAAAGGAAGGAATTACCGATTTGACGGAAAGAGTACTCAAGGGGCTACAGGCACGATTGCGTCCGGTAATAATTACGGCATCTGTGGCTTCGCTTGGTTTTCTTCCGATGGCATTATCCACTTCTGCCGGGGCAGAGGTTCAAAAGCCACTTGCTACGGTCGTCATTGGCGGATTGGTCTCTGCTACAATTCTGACACTTGTCATTCTTCCGGTATTTTATGTGCTATTTTCCACCAAAAAATTCCGCCGGACTTCCCGCCGTAAAAAATTGGTTGTCTTTTCTGTGTTTTTGCTTTTGACTTTCGGATTTTCCGGAATGAATCAGGCACTGGCACGTGATACAAAACGAATCAATCTGCACGATGCCATTCAAATGGCTTTGGATAGTAACCTTTCCGTCAGGGCTGATGCCTATTCCGTTGATGTTCAGAGAGCTTTAAAAGGAGCCTCATGGGATATTCCAAAGATATCCGTTGACGGTCAGGTTGGTCAGATCAATTCCTACACCAGGGACAACAGTTTCAATGTATCACAATCATTTGCCTTTCCAACAGTTTATGTCAATCAGAACAAACTGGCCAATGCCGGTATAAAAAGCAGTGAACTGCAGCTGAAATCATCCAGAATCGAAATCGCTACCAGTGTCAAGCAAGTTTATTGGCAACTGACTTATCTCCATTCGAAATATCAACTGTGGCTTTATCAGGATAGCTTGTATTCAGGTTTCAAAAGGGCAGCTGAACTGCGGGCAAAGGCAGGGGAAACCAATCGCCTCGAGATGATAACCGCCAGTTCTCAAAGTCTTGAAATCAAGAATCAGTTGCATCAAATCAAGGCTGATATCGGCATTTATAACCGACAGCTCCAAACGCTTCTGAATGCGGATTATGAGGTAATTCCTGCAGACACCCTACTTGCCAGGATCGGGTATCTGCCTGAGAAGGATAGTTCTGCGTTGCGAACGAATCCTTCTTTGGCGCAAATTCGGCAACAGGTCGAAATAGTTCGTCTGGAAAAGAAACTGGAACAGAGTCGGGCAATGCCGGATTTCAATATCGGTTATTTCAGTCAAACCATGCAAGGGACGCAGGAGGTTCATGGTGTCCCACGGACTTTCGGAACCGGTGACCGCTTCAATGGGGTACAGGCAGGGATTTCAATTCCGCTCTGGTTTTCCCCTTATGCTTCAAAGGTCAAGGCTGCGAGGATCAGGGAACAGGTGGCTCTGGCCAATGCAGGATCTTTTTCCGCCTCCTTAAAGGGTAAATACCAATCGTTGCTTGATGAACATGAGAAATACAGCGAAAGTGTTTCTTATTATGAGAAGCAGGCCGTCCCGGAAGCGAATCTGATCATCGATCAGTCGGTCAGGAGTTACAAAGCGGGAGCCCTGGATTATCTGGATTATGTGCTGAGTCTCAGCAGGGCACTCACCATCAGGCAGAATTACCTTGATGCGCTCAAAAACTACAACCAGACGATCATCAACATTGAATACCTCACAGGTAAAATATTTTAAAACCAAGTAATATGTCAAAATGTAGCCATATCTCCATTGTAGTTCTATTCCTATTCCTTGTCACACTTGCTTCTTGCGGTGATGGAAAGAAGAATAAAGCCGAAGCCAAGACCGTCGAAGTAATTCCCGAAGATATTGTTGAACTGCGTTCCGATCAGGTCAAGCTCGCCAACATTGTGACAGGACCGGTTGAAATGCGTTCATTGAGCGGTGCGCTGAAAGCTAACGGAGTTGTCAATGCGGCACCTCAGAATCTGGCAACAATATGCGCACCCATGAGCGGTTTCGTTAAAAGTACAAACCTGATGCCCGGAAATGCCGTTACCAAAGGACAAGTATTGGTAGTGATTGAAAATCAGGAATTTGTTGATATCCAGCAAAATTACCTTCAAGCCAGAAACAAACTGGAATACGCTGAAGCCGAGTACAAACGACACAGCTCTTTGTTTAAGGATGATGTCTATTCCGAGAAAAATGTGCAACAGGTCACTGCGGATTACAAAAACCTGAAGGCAGAGGTTAATGCACTGAAACAAAAGCTGGTACTTATCAGTATAAATCCTGATAACCTGCAGGAGGATAACATAAGCCGGTCAATTTCTCTGGTAGCTCCCATCACAGGTTATGTCGAAGCAGTGAATGTCAATCTTGGAAAGTATGTTACACCTACCGATGTGATGTTCAGGATCATCAACAATGACAAACTCTTTCTCGAATTGACCCTGTTTGAAAAAGACGCCAATAAAGTGGCCAAAAACCAGAAAATAAGGTTCTTCATCAACAACGAAACGGAAATACACGAAGCGGTCATTACCCAAACCGGACAGTCAGTGAATGCCGATAAAACCTACAAAGTTTATGCCGGAGTAACCGGTGTATGCAAAAACGTCCTTCCGGGGATGTATGTCAACGCAATTATTGAAACATCAGGCAATTTGGTGCCTTCCTTGCCCTCCGAGGCTGTGGTGAGTTTTGACGATAAAGATTATATTTTTGTCTTTGACAAAAACAAGGAGGAGAGGGGTAAGCCTTTTACCGAATACAGGATCATCGAAGTGAAAAAAGGTGTTACTGATGGCGGGTTCACAGAAATAATTCTGCCGGAAGGCTTCAATATCAATGGAGCAAAAGTGGTATTGAAGGGTGCATACACCTTGCTGTCTGCCAAAAAGAACGCCGGAGAAATGGCCTGTTAACCGTTTCCGGACAATTTGAATTTGCATGCTTCTCATATAGGGGCACATGAATACATAAAAAAGGATGGAACATTCTCACCACAAAGGTTTTGATTCAGTTAAAGCGCTTAAAATCGGGATCATTCTGAATATCGGTTTTATTATTATCGAGGTATTTTACGGTATTAAGTCCAATTCTACGGCATTGCTTGCCGATGCAGGACATAATTTCAGCGATGTAATGGCATTGGGGTTTTCGTGGTTTGCCCTGATGTTGTCACAGCGAAAACCTACCTTGAAGTTTACGTATGGACTGCGCCGTTCGACGATCCTCGCTGCGATGTTCAATACTATTTTTTTATTGGCTGCTGTGGTCCTGATCATCATGGAGACCATTGACAGACTTCGCCATCCTGTCGAAATCCAGGCTGTCAGCGTGATCGTAGTTGCCTTTGTCGGAATCGCGGTCAACGGATTCACCGCATGGTTGTTTGTGAGGGGTCAGAAGCATGATTTGAATATCCGGAGTGCTTTTCTTCACTTTTTTGCAGATGCCCTGGTATCATTTGGTGTAGTCGTCGGGGGAATTATTATTGCCTTTACGGGATTTTACCTCATAGATTCGCTGATTTCTTTCCTGATTGTTGCGGTAATCCTTTACAGTTCCTACCATTTATTGATTGATTCCGTCCATCTGGCCCTTGATGCTGTGCCCGAAAATATCAATATCCGGGCAATCCGTCTTTATCTTGAGAATCTTACTGAAGTAATGGGAATTCATGACCTGCACATATGGGCTTTAAGTACGACTGAGGCAGCGCTGACCGTTCATATTGTAACCAATATTCAGACAGATATGGCTTTCATCTCTGCGATCCGCGATGATTTGCACAACCGGTTTCAGGTCGGGCATTCCACAATACAGGTCGAATTTGGAGAGGCTAAACCTTGCGATACCAGATGCTGAAATGATTACTGAAATTTGCCTGAGCCTCCAATTTATTTGAGACTTGATTTTTCAGGTTCATTAAATCTGAATCCGATACCTCTGACAGTCTCCAAAAAGTCATCCTCAAGGTATTCGGCCAGTTTTTTGCGGAGATTTTTGATGTGCACGTCGATGTAGTTCGAATTGTAGTTTTCTTCAAAAATATCTCCCCAGATATGTTCGGAAATCTGTAGTCTGGTGGTGACCTTGTTTTTGTTCAGGACAAGGAAACTAAAAATGTCGTACTCTTTTTTGGTCAGCATGATTTCTTCCGGTCCACAAAAGACCTTTCGCTTGTCAAAATTGATCTCCATGTTTCCAATCCGGATGATGTTACCCTTGAGGCCGTGTTTCCTTCGGGTGACGGCAAGTATCCTTGATTTTAATTCGATCAGCGAAAAAGGCTTTGATAGATAATCGTCAGCACCCAGATCCAACCCTTTGATTTTGTCTTCAATGGCCGTGCGTGCTGAAATAATGATCACGGAGGCATCACTTTTATTCTTTATTGCCTCTTTTAGTAGGTCAATGCCTTCATAGTCAGGCAAGCCCAGATCGAGTAATATCAAATCGTATTCATTCGAAAAAATCTTGTCCGAGGCGATTCGACCGGTGTGGGCTTCATCACATTTGAAACCCTCTTTTTCCAAAAATCTCCGAATTTCGCCCGAAAGGGAAATCTCATCTTCTACAATGATTACATTCATCCAAGTTGAATTGGTGTTTGGTGGCAATATGAGAAAAATCTCTTACAAAGTACGTAAAGGGAATCTAAAAACCGCTAATTTTAAAAATACAAAAAAGGAATTTATTATGAGGCTGGAGTTAAAACTTGCTTTGATCAGTGCCATCTCAAAGATTGTGATTTTTTTGCTTTTGTTTACTCTGGTTGAACAGATGATTGATTCATTTGCGAGGAGCCATACAGACCGGGACCTGCTGAAAATGAAGGACAAGACGATGACCATTGTCGCAAAAATTGGCATTAAGAACTATCTCGATGCCGAAAAGGACAGTGCTTTTGCCAGTTATAATATATTGAAAGATGAATTTATCTCCATTTCCCTTGATCCGGACGGGAAAGCAGAACCATCGAAATTCTCGCAGGAGTCCAGGATTATCGAAAATGAAGAGTTTGATTACAGGATTCTGAACTGTAATTTTGAATCAAACAACCAGTTGTATGCACTGGAGATCGGGAAAAACATGCAAATGATCTATAATCTGGACAGAACTTTAAAGAACATCTCTGTCTCCATCATTTTAATTGTACTATTGGTAACGATTCTTTTTGACCTGGGAATATTTAAATACCTGCTGCATCCGTTGAACCAGATGATCATTCCAAAATTGAAGACGGTCGTCAATCCGGAGACATTTAAATACACCGAAATCGCATCCACCACCTCCGATTTTGTTTACCTGAATACGACGATCAATGAGTTGATGCACAAGGTCAACGATATACTCAGGACCCAGAAGAAATTTATTGGGGACGTCTCTCACGAACTGTTTACCCCCATTTCCGTCATGCAGTCCAAACTTGATAACCTATTGGTATCGGAGAAACTTCCTGTCAAAACGGTCAAATTAATTTTGGATCAGCAAAAGCAGTTGGTTCGCCTGCAACACCTTATCAAAGCTTTGCTGCTTATCTCCAGAATTGAAAATGACCAATATGACAAGAAAGATACCTTCAGCCTGAATGAGTTGGTCAATGAGATCATCACGAACATTGAAGAGCGGGCGCAAATCCAAAATATATTGATCAGCAACAAGATTCCTACGGCCGTAATGCTGAATGACGTCAATAAATATCTGATATACATTCTATTGTTTAATTTAATCAGCAATGCCATCAAATACAACCATGAAGGCGGAGAAGTCATCATTTCACATACGACCAATGAGACATGCTCAATGATTGTTGTGGAAGATACAGGAATTGGTATCGAAGCCGAAAATATTCAATTGATATTTAACCGTTTCAAGAGACTGGACGCAGGAGTAGGCGAGGGTAACGGACTGGGCTTGTCCATTGCCAGCAGCATCGCTGTTTTTCATGATTCTAAGATAGAAGTGAATTCGGAACCCGGCAAGGGATCCACCTTTAAAATATGTTTTCCTCTGAATAATCTGGTTTAATCACCCCGATTGTCCAATAGTTGAATCCCTAGAAATTGGTCTGATTGAATGCATCTCAGAAAAAACAGGTCCACAAGCGGTGACTCCATACCTGGCTATTCTCTGCTACCATTGATATGAGCCGATTTCGGGAATTCTGCC
>JBAXUL010000041.1:0-32443 GCA_037129695.1 Prolixibacteraceae bacterium | reverse complement strand
TCTCAAGGCCTCCGGCTGAAAGTCACAGAATCTGAAATTAGAAAATGACATTCGCCCGGAGTATAGTCCGGAAGCAAATGTCCTGCTTTTTTTTTGGTATGCTTTGCTGAAACTTATACAAAAACGTTCAGAACATTGAAAACTGTTACGACCTGACAATGTTCTATTTACCTACCTTAATTAGAAAATAATCAAAATGAATCGATTGATCAATTTCAGGACAATAACCCTGTCCATACTATTGCTTTTGAGCGTTGAGTCCATTGCACAGACAAGTGCATCAGGCGAGAGTAATTACAACCCGATTACGACAGCGGTGCCTTTTCTGACCATTACTCCTGATTCGCGGCATGGTGCCATGGGTGATGCCGGTGTTGCCACCTCTCCGGATGCCAATGCCCAATACTGGAACCAGTCAAAATTTGCCTTCATCGACGAACAGTTTGGGGTCTCCCTCTCATTTACCCCTTGGTTGAAAACGATGTTCAATGACATGAACCTGGCTTATCTTTCCGGTTACATGAAACTCAATTCGGACCAGGCAATAGGTGCCTCTCTGCGCTATTTTTCAGTTGGAGAGATTCTCCTGAACGATCAGAACGGGACCAGCCTGGCCACCATCAGACCCAATGAATATGCACTGGATTTTAGCTATTCGCGTAAATTGTCTGCGTATTTCTCAGGCGGAGTAGCGCTCAGGTATATCCGCTCCGATCTCTCAGGCGGCATAGGTTCCCAGATGTACGTACCCGGAAATGCTTTTGCGACTGACGTATCATTTTACTACCGCAGGAGCAACAACGACATTGTCAATAACAAGACTTTCGCCGCCGGTATCAACATCTCCAATGTCGGATCAAGGTTATCCTATGACAACGGAAGTAACAAGGAGTATCTCCCTGCCAATCTGAAACTTGGAGCAACATTTACAGACGAATTCAATCAAATCAATTCATTTGCCTTTTCCCTGGATTTCAACAAACTGCTTGTTCCAACGCCCTCACCGGGCACTTCAATTGGCGACAAGCCGGTTGTCACCTCTATTTTCTCTTCACTGACAGATGCACCCGGAGGTTTTAAGGAGGAGATGCAGGAGATCAATTACTCCCTGGGATTTGAATACTGGTACAGTCACAAATTTGCAGCCCGCTGCGGCTACTTCAATGAGAATGCCTACAAAGGAAACCGGAAATTTTTCTCTACCGGATTTGGGGTAAAAATGAACATTTGCTCGGTGGATGTTTCCTACCTGATACCCATCAACCAGAATAACCCGCTGGCCAATACGATCCGGTTCTCGCTTCTTTTTGACCTGAGCCGCTTGCAGAAAAAAGGCAAAACAGTAGTACCTGAAGAGCAGGTAGCTCCTTCTGCACCTGCGAACCAGCCCGCACCTTCCAAATAATTGACAATAAGATATGACAGGTGGAAAAGGTGATTCATCTGTTCCTAACAGATAAAACACAAGGAAGGCGCAAGGAAAACCAAGTAAAACTGAATATTTCAGTACCTTGATATCTTTGCGCCTTCCTGGATTGTAACCGGAAATTAAAGCCGGTTATGGAGACAAAAAACCATTATCGTCTACTTCGAAATTTTCATCTCGTTGAGCAAATAGCCTGCCCCACCGAATTTATCCATGATAAAAAGGGTATAGCGAATATCTACACTGATGGTGCGTTGCAGCAGGGGCTCGAAGATGATGTCACTGCTCATGGATTCCCAGTTGCCGTCGAAAGCGGTCCCGATCAGTTCTCCCTTGCCATTCATAACCGGACTTCCTGAATTTCCGCCCGTGATATCATTGTTGGAAAGGAAAGCCACCGGCATCCTGCCGTCTTTCATGGCATATTGACCAAAATCCTTTGCCTTGTAAAGTTCTTTGAGTTTGGCTGGAACAGTGAATTCGTAATTTTTGGGATCTTCCTTCTGCATAACGCCGTCAAGGGTTGTGATATAATCGAAGATCACGCCGTCTTTCGGAGAATAATTCAATATTTTCCCGTACGTCAGTCGCATGGTAGAGTTGGCATCCGGATAGATCGCCTGCCCTGCTTTCATTTCAAGCATTCCAGCGATGTAGAGTTTCTGACCGGCTGCATACTGTGTGCGATACTGTTCAAGTTCCCTGTTGTATTTCATGAAGGCGGATGAGATATCCTTCCCTGCCACATAAGCAAGGTCGGTCTCCATCGCTTTTTTATCGCCTGCCTGAGCTGCCTTTAATTTTTCCTCAGAGACAAATACCGATTGTGCGAACAATGCGTCCACATAGGCATCCGAATTTCCCTGGTAACTGGCATCGATGGTTTGATAGAAAGCCGGAAGATCGCTTGCAGGAACTTTCTCCCTGAAGAGTTTGATCAGGGCTTTGGCCACCTTGATATCCGTAGAAACATTGTAATCTTTGTAGAAATCAGCAGGAGTGCTCTGGGCAAAAGGTCTGCCACCTGCAGCACCGCCACGGCCTTCCCTTGAGGCTCTTTCTACCTGCGGACCGAAGCGGGTTGCGGCTGAAGTAAGCTCAATGGAACTGAGTGCTTCCATGTAATAGCGCGAAATCTGAAGCAACTTCGCCCTTCCTTCGATAGCTGACTTCACATCATTCAAAGCATTGCCATATTTGGCAACCCTAGCCGGATCAGCAGCCACCCATTCGCTGAAAACTTTCTCTTCTGCAGCCCTTCTTTCGTAAACATTCAATTTGGCAAAAGTTTCATTCATTCCGAGTGATTTCTTCCATGAATTGGCCGATCCGGCATATTTGGATGAATACTGCAGCCTGACTTTCGGATCTGCTTCCATATCTGCCCAGAGGATATTCTGACGGACATTTCTTACCAGGATGGTGACGGCATTGGTCACTTCGCTGGTCTCCTTCACCTCGTAGGAGGTCATGAAACGATTGGTCCTGCCGGGATAACCGATGATCATGGCAGGATCATTCTGTTTCACACCCTTCAGGGAAATGGTCAGGAATTTCTTTGGTTGATAAGGTACATTGTCTTTGGAAAATTCTGCCGGATTGTTGTCTTTGTCGGCATAAATCCTGAACATGCTGAAATCACCGGTATGGCGTGGCCACATCCAGTTGTCGGTCTCGCCTCCGAATTTTCCGATGGATGCAGGAGGTGCTCCCACAAAACGAATATCATTGTAGGTTTTGGTGATCACCATGTAGTATTGGTTGTCACCGAAAAAAGAGACAACCCTGCCCCTGAGGTACTTGTTCTCACCGATAGCCTTACTGGTCAGCTGGTCAGAAATTTTTCCCATCGCCTCATCCTTTGCTTTCGGATCTGAAACCGCTGCCATCGCATCAGCGACTGCCCTGGTAACATCTTCAATCCTGTCAAGGAAAATGACGCTCAGCCCTTTTGCCGGAAGTTCCTGGTCGCGGTTCATCGCCCAATAGCCGTTTTGCAGGTAATCATGGTCAACGGTACTCAACTTCTGGATGGTACCAAAACCGCAGTGATGGTTGGTCAGGACAAGTGCGTCCTTGGAAATGATTTCAGCCGTACAGCCACCTCCGAAATGCAGAATTGCATCCTTCAGACTGGAATTGTTGATATCATAAATGTCTTTTGCTGAGAGCTTAAAGCCCATCTCAGTCATTTTTTTGCTGTTCAGTTTCTGAATCAGCGGCAGCATCCACATCCCTTCATCTGCCCTGATGGTGCCGACAGACAAAATGATGGCCGCAAGGAACAATAATCCTGCTTTTCGAATGTTTAACATGTGATATTTGTATTTGGTTTGTTAACAGATAACCTGTCTGACAATAATAACAAAAATGCACAGAGTAAAAAATGAGATATCTTCTGCTTTTCAGCTAATTAAAGCTCTCCCCTGAGTCCAATCGCATCAGCACTCTTCTGCATCGCAGCAATAGTCTCTTCAACGAGCTCTTCAACCTGCATCCCAAGCATTCCGGCCCCTTTGGCGATCACATCCCGATTGGCGCCGGCGGCAAAAGCCCGTGTGTTCCATTTCTTCATCACCGATTTGGTGGTCAGATCGAGGATGCTTTTGGAGGGTCTTACGTATACGCAGGCAGTTATCAGTCCGGTTAACTCATCCGTGGCAAAAAGCACCTTCTCCAGGTACTCCAGAGGCTCAACATCTGAGCAGAGTCCCCAGCCATGACTTACAATGGCCCTGATGAAGCTTTCAGGCCAGTTGAGCTCTTCCAGTATCTTGCGGGTCATCGTGCAATGCTGGTCAGGAAATTGCTCGTAATCTAGGTCATGACACAATCCGATGACACTCCATTTTTCGGTGTCCTCCCCTGCTTTTTCGGCAAAATAATGCATGACCGACTCTACCGCCAATCCGTGACGTATCAGGCTGTCCTGTTTGTTGTAGGCACACAGGAGGTCAAATGCTTCGGCTCTTGAAGGGTGTTTTTCCATGAATTGTTATAATCAGATGAATGAATGTTTCGTGAAATCGATCTCCAGAAATCGTTTGACCTCCACTTTCCAGCGTCTCTCAACGAAATCGACATGATCCGGATGTTTCGTGTAGGCTTCATAAGCCTCCTGACCGGCAAAAAGCATGGAGAAGCCATAGGTATAGTCATTCTTCAGGCTAACCTGGTCTAAAACCTGAAAATTTTGTACTCCGGGGATTTTTGACAGTATCCGCTGACCGTCTTTCAAAAATTTGCCTGCCTGCTCCTGCCCTTTTTCGTGGATCAAATCGAAAATGACCATGTGCATGATCTCATCCTTCTGAATTGGACCGGCGGATAAATCCGGTTTTGCTGCAATAAATGGAATTGCTGCGGAGGCGGCAAAAACTCCGGTACCCAAACGATTTAAAAAATTTCTTCTTTTAATTTCCATCTGATCGTTTTTGTAGTAAACAAATATTAGAAAATAATTAAACTATTTCTGCAATATCATGGTTTGACTTTGTGAAACCTTTATTTCTTTGAGCCTTAGTGGCTATTTTTTGCTTGCCACAATGACACCAAGTTACAAAATTCAAGACAACACCAATTGGGTCGGCGGCTTCGAAATCCCCACTTCAAACTCCGATTCGACAAAACAGATCATCTCCTCGAAGAAACTCCGGAATAAGGCCTCAAACTGATCGTATTCCTGATTCAGCACGTCGAAGGCCCATTGGCTGTTTGACGGCAGTGAAGTCCGGCGGGACATGATCTCCAGCACATGAAACATGGTATCCCGTACGGCATAGGATTCGAGCCTCTTGTGATGAATCAGAAAGGGAAGAAACTGTTTCACCCGGAAAGGAAGAATCCCAAAATTGGAAATAAATATGGAATGGGCCTGTTTGGAAAACTGCCGAAGTGAATAGGCGGAATACTCGTGGAATTTCGCTGCCAGAAAATGGTCGAAGAAAATATCGGATACAATACCTGAATACCTGCCAAATCCGGGTTTCAGCAATTTGTTGCATTCTTTCACATCGGTATGTCCATCGGTAAAAGCATCGATGCGGCGGTGCATCCGGATACCAAATGCCACCTGTTCGGGATAATCCAGGTATTTGTTGCCCTTCACATAGTCGCCGATGAAATTGCCAAGTTTAATTTCGTCCGATTCGCCAGATAAATAGAGATGCGCCAAATAATTCATTCGATTTCGGAATTGGATACAATTCCAAAAATACCATTTTAGGCAATACGGACAAATGTTCAGATTTCATTGGGCCGCTTAAAATATTCCGATTCCTCCCTGGGAAGGAGTTCCCCTGAAAAGCGGGTGTGCCGCATGGTCATGATGACTTCGGCATAATTATCTCCCTTTCTCAAAAAAATCTCTACCTTATCGTCAAGGTAAAAACCTCTGAGCCACATGGAAATATAGATATTCCCATTTTTGTCTGTGGTCTGCTGATAATCAGAAACTTTCAACTTGTTGGTCAACTGATTGGGGGCGATAATCCCCTGAATGAAGACGAAATCCTTTTCATAAGAGAGAAAATTGGTCAGATCCCTGTTGATCTTCTGGGTGGTACCAAGCAGATCGACAAAGAGGACAAAATCCTTCGCCTCAATGGCTGCCACCGCTTTTTCAAACTTAGCCTGTTTTGCAGCCATTTCAGCCTCCATTTTTGCTCTTTTGGCAGCTCTCTTTTCAGCCTTTTTATCCTGCGCCAAAGAAACAACCGACAGGATCAACGTGATTCCAATCAGTAAAAAGATTTTTTTGATCATTTCATTCACAGTTTTGAATTGATTCTGAAAATGGAATATGGAGCCGGATTTTTGCTTGGTCTGATTTTAGATTGAAACCTATAAAGCTACACAAAATCACTTGAATGTGCACTAAAAATCAAGAAATAAGATTTAAAAATCGATGCCTATCCGGTTATTTTCTTATTTCGGTTGGCATAATATATCGCGATTGTCCCTCCTCCAAGAATGACCAGGCAAATCAGGTAACCCGATACTTTCCCAGGCTCGAGCCATGCATGAATGTTATATGCTTCATGGTAATAAACAGACAAAAAAATCATCAGGTTGTGAAGCGCATGCGTAAATATGGCGGCTAGGAGTGAACCGGTTCTCAGCCTCACATAGCCGAGTAAAAGTCCAAGAAGGAAAGTCGGACCTAATTGCCAGGGATTGAGATGGAAAAGCGCGAAAAGCAGGGCTGAAAAGAAAATAGCCAGGAAAGCCGGATAAATCCTTTGAAAACCGGAAAAAATCACTCCCCTGAATATCAACTCTTCCACGATCGGTGCAAGAATTACCACCCTAAGAATTCCGCCCCAGATGCCATGATCCGATTCGAAAAGCCGGTCAAAAAGCTCCAGAAACCAACCGGGAGGAGGCAGCACTTTTTCGACATGGAAAGAAATTTCATTCATAAAAAACTGAAGTGCTGCCAGGGAAATGAATATCACCGGAATATTCAGCCAGTGAAAAAGTCTCATTGGAAAGATTTCCCGGTAGGGCAATCCCGAAAAACGGGTGCCCAGAAAGAGAATAAAAAGGGTGGTTCCAAAGAATACGGGCAACTTCAGCAAGGGTTCCTGAAGCCAGTCTGTGCCATGTTGGTAGTCATACAAAGCCAGCGGGAAATCAATGAGTGACTGCAAAAAAGTATAGATGACAATCAGATTAACTGCCTGCCAGAAGGTTGGATAATATTTGAATACTTTCTGTTCCACTTTTGTCGTCTGAAAACCTTCAAATGTAATTAAAAAGCGAAATAATCCGGATACAAAAAAACTTGCAATAAATTATTCACCTTTGTTTGATTATTAAAACAAAAAGTAGTTACTTTGCACACTGTTTAAAAAAAGTAGGACAGAAGATTAAAAAATAAGTATAATGTCTAGAGTTTGTCAGATTACAGGTAAAAAAGTGATGGTTGGGAACAACGTTTCCCACTCAAAGCGGAGAACCAAAAGGAAATTCATGGTGAATATCTTCACCAAAAAGTTTTATCTTCCGGAAGAAGACCGTTGGATTAAACTGAATGTATCAGCCGCCGGGTTGAGAACAATAAATAAAAACGGCCTGAATGTAACCTTGAAAAAGGCGAAATCATTGGGCTTCATTGAAACTTATTAATACGATTGAACAATGGCTAAGAAAGGCGGCAGACAACAGGTTATCCTGGAATGTACCGAGCATAAGGCAAGCGGTCTTCCTGGAACATCCAGATATGTGACAAAGAAGAACCGGAAAAACACACCGGAACGTCTTGAACTGAAAAAATACAATCCAATTTTGAAGCGTGTCACTGTACACCGCGAAATAAAATAATTGAGTTATGGCAAAGAAAGTAGTTGCATCCCTTCAGAAAGGTGCCGGAAAAGCGTATTCCAAGGTTATCAAAATGGTAAAATCCGAAAAATCCGGAGCGTATACATTTGTTGAGGAAATTGTTCCCAACGAAATGGTAAAAGATTATTTTGCCAAAAAATAATTCATGCCTCAAGAAATTAAGGTAAGCTTTCGTCTTGATTGATGAGAGCTTTCTTTTTTTATCCTCATGTGATCCGGTAATGCCTTAAGCGCAAATGATTTGTTCCTATCTTTACCCCTTCCTTCAACAATTCAATCATGGGTATCTTCAGTTTTACAAAATCGAAAAAAGAGAGTCTCGACAAAGGCCTTGAAAAAACAAAAGAGAGCGTTTTTTCAAAGTTATCGCGTGCAGTCATTGGCAAAACCAAAGTTGATGATGAAGTACTCGACAGCCTGGAAGAGATTCTGATCTCTTCTGACGTCGGAGTGAACACCACGCTCAGAATCATCGAACGTATCCAGGCTCGTGTTTCGCGCGACAAATATGTTGGAACTTCTGAACTGAACGGTATCCTGAGAAGCGAGATTGCCGCTTTGCTTGAAGAAAACAATTCGCTGGATGTGGCTGACTTTGATCTGCCAAAAACCGGCAATCCCTATGTCATACTTGTTGTCGGCGTCAATGGTGTGGGTAAAACCACCACCATCGGGAAACTGGCCTATCAGTTCAAGGCAGCCGGGAAATCAGTCATTTTGGGTGCGGCGGATACTTTTCGTGCCGCGGCCATCGACCAGCTGCAGATCTGGGCCGACCGCGTCGGGGTACCGATCGTCAGGCAACAGATGGGTTCTGATCCGGCTTCCGTAGCCTACGACACCCTGCTTTCGGCCAAGGCAACCAATGCCGATGTGGTCATTATCGATACGGCAGGACGTCTTCACAACAAGATCAACCTGATGAACGAACTTTCGAAAGTCAAGAAGGTGATGCAAAAAGTATTTCCGGATGCGCCGGATGAGGTATTGCTTGTTCTGGACGGATCAACCGGACAAAATGCCTTTGAACAGGCCAAACAATTTACCCTTGCCACAGAGGTTACCGCCCTTGCCCTGACCAAACTGGATGGTACGGCCAAAGGAGGCGTCGTTATCGGAATTTCTGATCAGTTCAAGATCCCAGTGAAATACATTGGCGTCGGCGAAGGTCTGGATGATCTCCAAATCTTCAGGAGAAGCGAATTTGTGGATTCGCTTTTTAAATGAAAAATGAAAAATGGGGCATCCGCTTAAAACAGATCCAGATCTCCTTACTCATTCTTGCTTAACATTTATCCCAGACCAAAAATCGAATTCAAAATAAGAAGGTGACCAATAGCAAATTTTTCACTTTTCACTTTTCACTTTTCACTTTTCATTTTTCATTTTTCACTGAACTATGGCAAAACGCATCAATGTAGTCACGATGGGATGTTCCAAAAACCTTGTGGATTCGGAACTCTTCCTTTCCCAGATGGTTGCCAACGGCTATGAAGTAGTGCACGACGGTGAAATAGCTGATGCCCGGATCGTTGCGGTCAATACATGCGGATTTATCCTCGATGCCAAGGAAGAATCCATCAATTCCATTCTTGAATTCGTGGCGGCTAAAAACAGGGGAGAAATCGACAAAATATTTGTATTCGGCTGTTTAACTGAAAGATACAAGGATGATTTAATCAGGGAGATTCCTGAAGTAGATGGTTTCTACGGAAAATTTCAGGTCAGGAAAATGGTTTCAGATCTCCATGCAGAATACCGCATGAGCCTCTCCCACCAGCGTTACCAAACCACACCCTCGCACTATGCCTACCTGAAAATCTCGGAAGGTTGCAACCGTCAATGTTCCTACTGTGCCATCCCAAGGATGACTGGCAAACACAAGTCGATACCGATGGAGGATCTCGTGGCAGAGGCAACGTCTCTTGCATCACAGGGAGTCAAAGAGTTGCTCGTCATTGCCCAGGATCTCTCCTACTATGGCATTGATCTGTACAAGGAGCAGAAACTGGGTGAACTCACCCAAAAACTGGCTGGCCTACCCGGAATTGAATGGATTAAACTGCATTATGCCTACCCCGCCAAATTTCCCTACGATCTCCTTCCGGTGATGCGTGAAAACGAAAATGTGGCCAAATACCTTGATATTGCTTTGCAGCACTGCAGCGACAACCTGTTGAAAATTATGCGCAGGAATATCACCAAAGCGGAGACCATCGCCCTTGTTGAAAGGATCAGGGAAGAAGTACCCGGAATTCACATCCGGACCACCTTGCTGGTAGGCCATCCCGGTGAAACGGAGGAAGATTTTGAAGAACTGAAACAGTTTGTCCGCGATATGCGATTCGAAAGATTGGGTGTATTCCCTTATTCCCACGAAGAGGATACCTACGCAGGCGAAACCTTCAAAGATACCATCCCTCAGGAAGTTAAGGAGGGACGGGCACAGGAGATCATGGCCATTCAGCAGGAGATTGCCTTTGAAATCAACAGGCAGAAAATCGGATCGCAGATGAAGGTGGTAATCGACAGGAAAGAGGAGGAATATTTCATCGGACGTACTGAGTTTGATTCACCGGAAGTCGATGGAGAAGTACTCATTCATGGAAAAAATTTGGTGACAGGTCAGTTTTATCAGGTAAAAATAACTGATGCCGAAGAGTTTGACCTTTATGGCGAAATCGTTTAATTTCCTTACTTTGCCACTCCAAATAACTGAATAAAAACATGAAGAAAGCCATCCGTTTAGTCAGAATAACTGCGATCATTTTTGCCTCACTGATTTTCATTTCTGCTTGTACCACTCAAAAAACCAAGGTACAGCTTGACAATAAGTGGGAAAATGAATTTGCTGCGTTTGACAAACTCAACCGTACGGAGAAATATTCGGATCAGTCCATTCTGTTTGTCGGGAGTTCGAGTATCAAGCTTTGGAATACCATCAAAGACGAAATGGCACCTTACCCCGTTATCCAAAGGGGTTTTGGAGGATCCAGGACTCCGGATGTAGTTCAGAACATGGATAAAATAGCTTATCCGCATCAGTTCAGGGCCTTGGTTATTTTCGTAGGCAACGACATTACCGGCTCCCCCAACGACCTCTCACCTACCGAGACAATGCTTAATTTCAAGGAGATGGTGAAAATCATTCGCCACAAATACAAGAAACAGCCTGTATTTATCGTGGAAATAACCCCATGCCAAAGCAGGTGGAAGCAATGGCCTCAGATTCAACAGACCAATGCCATGTTGAAAGCCCTCTGTCAAAAAGGGAAAAACCTGGTCTTTATCGAAACGGCAAAAAGCTATCTGAACGATAAAAAGGAACCCAACAATGACCTCTTCAGGGATGATCAGCTGCACCTGAACCATCAGGGTTACCTGATCTGGGGAAAACTGATCAAAAGTCAAATCGACCAAAAGCTAAAAGCTAATAGCTAAACGCCTTACTATATTAATCAACAAAATCTACATACGTAATGAATACATGGTTTGAGTGCACAGCGAAATACTCCAAAATGGGTGAGGATGGCCGCGAAAAGAAAGTCAGCGAAACCTACCTGCTCGATGCAGTATCGTTTACCGAAGCAGAAACCCGCATATACAAGGAGTTGGTCTCCATGGTAAGCGGAGAATTCACAGTAACAAGAATTTCCAAAACCAAACTGGCCGAGATCATCCCATCTGAGGCAGGCGACCGCTGGTACAAATCGAAAGTGACCTTCATCACATTCGACGAAGAAAGCGGCAAAGAGAAACGCGTAAGCCAGTTTGTGCTGGTATTCTCCGACAACGTAAGAAATGCCTACGACCAGGTAATAGAAGCCATGAAAGGTATGATGGCCGATTTCGAAATCGGTGGAATCACTGAAAGCCCGATTGTGGATGTCTTCCCGTATATCCCAGAAGTGCAGAAGATGCCTGAAAACTTCACCCGAATTATCAATGGTGACATTCCGGTGAATGTGGATGAGGACGAGGATGAAGACGAGGATAAAGAAACATCCATCGAAGACGACGACCTTAGGTTTAATTAGAATGGCACATAATTTTGACCCAAAGCGGAACAGACGGGCTGACTCGAAGTCACCTTGTCTTTAAATTTGGGTGCATTTTTACTGAACTGATTGCAAATCAGCACCATCGGTGGGCAAATTTATGGATTATGATGTATATCAGAATCCCAATGTTTCGGATTTTTTTCAATATATTCCAAAATCCGTTGATATTCGGCATCATTCCTGATAATATGGTCATGAAACCGATTCTGCCATAAGATCATTCCAGGCAATTGGCGATATTGATTTACCCTTTTCTTTGCAGAAGATTTAAATCCAGCCACAAATGATGAAATTGATTTAGGTGGCCGAAACGCAATCCCATAATTCGGTAGAGACGCACAGCCGTACGTCTGCGGTGAAATTGGATGGGTTGTAGATAGAGACGCACAGCCGTGCGTTTGAACGGCGATTGCATTATTTTTTTCAATGCGCAAAATGGCATGCAGATGATTGGGCATGATCATAAATGCATCACAAAACAATTCTGCACGGATGACAAATGATTTTTCCCACTCTTCCAGAACAATCTTGCCAATAGCGGAATAGTTCATTACCCCTGTTGATATAGAACCAAATAAACAATCACGACCTGCTGTACAAATGGTAATAAAATAGGCTGATTCGCTACTGTAATCCCAATTCTTCAGTCGGGAGGAGGTTATCCGATATTTGTTTGCAAATTTATCAGACATTGGATTTTTGTTTGTTCGTTTGTTTGTTAGAGACGCACGGCCGTGCGTCTGTACATCGCGGCCGTGCGTCTGTACATCACGATCATGCGTCTGTAAATCACGATCATGCGTCTGTAAATCACGATCATGCGTCTGTAAATCACGGTCGTGCATCTGTACATCACGATCATGCGTCTGTACATTACGGCCGAATGGAATTTTACAATTGCAGCTGATCCAGCAGTTGAATATAAATTTCAATACCCTTGCGGATTTCATCCGTCAGAATGAATTCATCGGCGGTATGCGACCTTGCCGATTCCCCCGGACCAATTTTAACCGACGGAAAAGGAATAACGGCCTGGTCGGAGGTGGTAGGAGAACCATAGTGCGACAACCCCATGGCTATTCCCCTTTGTACAAAATGGTGTTCAAGCGGTATGCCGGATGAGTTGAGCCGGAAGGATCTGGGCTTGACTTCAGAAGCAATTTTCTCTGAAATAATTTTGTATACCTCTTCGTTGGAATAGTATTCATTGGTTCTAACGTCTGCCACAAAACGGCACGAATCAGGCACTACATTGTGCTGCGTGCCTGCTTCAATCATGGTAACCGAAATCTTGACAGGCCCAAGTATCTCTGATTTTTTGGGAAATTGCATCGATTGAAGGATCCGGATATCATCCATCGCCTTGTAGATGGCATTCTCTCCCTCATTTCGTGCGGCATGGCCTAATTTACCTCTGGCTTCGCAATCCAATACCATCAGGCCTTTTTCGGCAACTGCCATCTGCATCCCGGTAGGTTCACCCACCACAGCCAAATTTATTTTGCCGAATTGTCCCAGTACCGAAGCGATTCCGTTCAATCCGGACACCTCTTCCTCTGCACTTGCACAGAAAATCAGGTTGAACGGCTGTGACTTTTGTTCCAGGTGACGAAATGCGCACAGGAGTGATACCACCGAAGCCCCGGCATCATTGCTCCCAAGACCGAATAATTTTCCATCTGCTTCTTCAGCGCCAAACGGGTTCCGGTTCCAGGCTTTGGCCGGATGTACTGTGTCGACATGTGAATCCAGCAGAATCGTAGGAAGATCCTCATTCCAGGCAGATGAAAAAATCCAGACATTATGGCCTTGCCGGTAAGGTTGATACCCCCATGAAATGAGCTTTTGTTCTATTAGGGTGGCCACAGGTCCTTCCTCCCTGCTTATGGAGGGAATTTTGATCATAGAACGAAGAAGTTCAATGGAATCGTTCAGAAATACCGGGTTCATTGGCTAAAAAGTTAATCTTTGGAGTTTTTTATTCTTGGAGGTTGTCCGGGATGCCTAAATATTTAAACACTAAGGACACAAATAATCATAATCAGAAGTATTTATTCTTGTCCTGCAGGCATCCTATGTGCGCTTTATCGTTAATTACAACTTTTTGGCATGTTCTTCCTATACCAGAACCAGCCTTGTTCCTCTCAAACCTTCCGAAATTCCTGTAGGGTTGGTGATGACAACCACACCCACACCCCTGCGCAGCGCGGCAAAACCATCCGACAATTTGGGAATCATGCCTCCTGAAACCACACCCTCGGATTTCAGTTGTTCAAACAATTCAGGGTTTATTTCATTGATTTTAGAGTGTTCGTCCGACTCATTCATGAGAACTCCACTCTTCTCAAAACAGAAAATCAATCTGACATCGTAGTCAAAACACATGGCCACTGCCAATTCAGAAGCGATGGTATCTGCATTGGTATTGAGTAACTGTCCATGACCATCGTGCGTGATAGGCGCGAGCACCGGAACGGCTCCCGAATTAAGCAACTCGTTCAATGCCTGATAGTTCACCTGTTTAATATCGCCAACCCACCCGTAATCCACATCTCCTACCGGACGTTTGGCGGCACGGATCAGGTCCAGATCGGCACCTGTCAGCCCGATGGCATTGTTACCCAGTGCCTGAAGCCCTGCAACAATGCTCTTATTGACCAGGCCGGCATACACCATGGTGCAGACTTTCAGGGTCTCGGCATCAGTGATTCTGCGACCATCCACTTTTTTGCTCTCCAATCCAAGTTTCTCGGAGAGTATTGTCGCAGTTTTTCCTCCTCCATGCACCAATATCTTGTTGCCCGCAATGCGCGAAAAATCTTTCAGCAGGGACTTTAACGAGGCCTCTTCCTCCACCACATTGCCCCCTACTTTGATGATAGTCAGGTGATCTTTCATAAATTACTCTCAAGTATCATTTTTAATACAGTCTGGGCCGAATATACACGATTTTCAGCTTCCTTCACCACAATGGAAAGTTTACTGTCCAAAACCTCGTCGCTGACGATCATATTTCTCCTGACCGGCAAGCAATGCATAAACCTTGCCTGGTTGGTCAGCATCATTTTCTCCATCGTCACCGTCCAGTTCATGTCTTTGGAAAGAATCTTGCCATAATCTCCGTAAGCCGACCAGTTTTTGGCATAGATAAAATCAGCACCTTCAAATGCCTTATCCTGGTTGTATTCCACTTTCAGATCTCCCATGAATTCAGGGGCAAGTTCATAACCCTCCGGGTGGGTAACCACCAGCTCATAGTCTGTTTGACGCATCCACTCCACAAAAGAGTTAGGCACTGCCTGAGGCAAAGCCTTGGGATGTGGCGCCCAGGTAAGCACTACCTTCGGCCGTGGTTTAAGTTTGAACTCCTCAATGGTCAGAAGATCTGCAAAACTCTGGAGCGGGTGACGGGTAGCTGCCTCCATGCTGATGACAGGTACTCCGGCATATTCAATGAATTGGTTCAGAATTTTCTCTTCATAATCATCTTCCTTGCTTTCGAAACGGGCAAAAGCGCGGACACCAATGATATCGCAATAGGTTCCGATTACAGGAATGGCTTCACGAAGGTGCTCCGGCTTGTCGCCATCCATGATCACCCCTACTTCTGACTCCAGGCTCCATCCATCCTGCTTGACATTTAACACCATGGTGTTCATACCCAGATTCATGGCAGCCTTCTGGGTGCTGAGCCTGGTGCGCAGACTGGAATCAAAAAAAATCAGAACAATGGTTTTATTTTTGCCAAGATGCTGATATCCATATGGATTCCGTTTCACCTCCATGGCTGTTTTAATTGCCTCCTGCAGATTAGGTATATCGAATACTGATGTAAAATGACGCATATGAATTTTAAATGAAAAATGAAAAATGAAAAATGAAAAATGAAAAATGAAAAATAATATGAAAATATAGATTAGAGCGTTCTTTACTTTTTCCTTTTGCCTTAACTTGCCCTGAGCTTGTCAAAGGGTCCTTTAGCCTTTACTCGCGTACCTGCCCCTCCCCTTCAACGATCCATTTGTAAGTCGTGATCTCCTGAAGAGCCATCGGCCCACGGGCATGGAGTTTCTGGGTACTGATTCCTATTTCGGCTCCTAATCCGAACTGCCCACCGTCTGTAAAGGCCGTACTTGCGTTGGCATATACAGCTGCCGCATCAACAGCAAGAAGAAATCGGGCTGTCGTATCACGGTCAGACGAAATAATTGCCTCACTGTGTTTCGAACTGTAGCGGGCAATGTGGTCAAGAGCTTCCTCTAACGAAGATACAGTTTTTATCGCCATTTTGTAATCCAGAAATTCAGTACCAAAGGAAGATGGAACAGCGGGCTGAAGCAAAACATCAGGATAATTCCCCTTCAGGACGTTCAGTGCTTCGGGATCCGCAAAAATCTCAACTTTCTTTTCGACCATCAAACCAACCAAAAAGGGAAGGTCGGCAAGCCGGCTGCGATGAATGATCAGGCAGTCAAGGGCATTGCAAACACTCACTCTTCGGGTTTTGGCATTATTGATCACCTTGCGGCCCAACAACTTGTCGCCATCTGAATCAAAATAGGTATGACATATGCCGGCGCCGGTTTCGATGACGGGTATGATCGCGTTTTCACGCACAAAATCAATCAAAGCCTGGCTTCCCCGTGGTATGATCAGATCTACATAGCCCCTGGCCTGCAGCAACGCATTGGTGGCTTCCCGGTCGGGAGGAAGTAAAATGAGAGAATTCTCATCCATCCCAAACGCTTTCAAAACATTTTTTATCACGGCAACAATGGCCCTGTTTGAACAATCAGCATCGGTGCCACCTTTCAGTACAACCGCATTTCCGGATTTGACGCAAAGTGAAAAAACGTCGAAAGTCACATTGGGGCGGGCCTCATAGATAATGCCAATCACACCAAAAGGCACACTTATTTTTCTGATTCTCAGTCCATTCTGTAGCTTTTCCTGACTCAGTATTTTCCCTAACGGTGAAGGCAAAGCCGCCACATTCCTTAAATCAGCGGCAATCGCTTCTATTCTTTGTTTGGTGAGTTTCAACCTGTCATACTTGGGATCTGCAGGATCCATCCGGTCGAGGTCCTTTTGATTTTCCACCAGGATATCTTCGGCCGAGTTTTCTGCTGCATCAGCCAGGCTCAGCAGTAGTTGATTGATCTTATTTGCCGGCAGCTCGGCCAGCTTTCGGCTTGCCTGAAGTGCAAGGTTAAATTTTTCCGTATAGATCGTTTCCATCAGATCAGATATAAATAGTCGTAATGAATAAAAGGTTTGGTCTTTTTACCCCCTTTTTCTTCCATTGTTTCATCGGAAGAGAAAGAGGCTTTCCCCAAACCAAGCAAATTCCCTTCCAAGTCTTTGATCCTGACGATATCACCTTCCTTAAAATATCCCAAAACGGAAGAAATGCCAATCATCAGGAGGCTCACTGCCTTGTCGGAAAGCAGGGCCGACCTGGCTCCTTCGTTGATCACCACTTCCCCTCGGGCAAAATCATCAGAATGGGAAAGCCACTTCCGAACCCCGCTTGACTTCTTCACGGATGGCAGGAATTGGGTAAAAGGCGTCTGGCTTTCCCCGCGGATGATGTCCATCAAAATTTTCTCCCTGAAACCATTGGCAATAAAGACTGAAATGCCCTGACCAGCAAGTTTGGCAGCAATATGATATTTGGTGAGCATTCCTCCCCTGCCAAAATTTGATTTTTTGGCTGAAATTGAGATTCCCTCAGTTGTTCTGTTCGGGTGAATAATCCTGACCAGTTCGCTTCCCGGCTGATCGGGAGCAGCGGTGTAAACCCCGTCCACATTGGATAGCAAAACCAAGGCTTCCATGTCCATCATCGAGGCAATTAATCCGGAAAGTTCATCATTGTCGGTGAACATCAATTCTGTTACCGAGATGGTATCATTCTCATTGACAACCGGAATAACCTCATTTTCCAGAAGGGTCTGCATGCAGTTCCGCATATTCAGGTAATGAAGGCGGTCGCTGAAATTTTCCTTGGTAGTCAGCACTTGGGCGCAGGTAAGTCCGTGTTCCTGAAACAGGTCAGAATACTTGTTGATCAGTTTCACCTGACCAACAGCCGACCAAAGTTGCCTGCTCGAAACCGGATCCAGTTTTTTCAGGGGTTCTACTTCCGCCCGACCTGCGGCAACAGCTCCGGAGGTAACGAGAATGACCTGCAAACCTTCTTTTTTAAGCCGGGCAATCTGCTCAACGATGTGCGCCATTCTGGAAATATTCAGCATTCCATCCTCACGGGTCAGCACGTTGCTCCCTACCTTGACTACTATTTTTTTATACAAGGGAGATTTCCCCATTTGAACAATTTATAAAGTAATTACAGCACCACGGCCAAAAACCTGGCCACCCTTCCATTCATCGCCTGCATGCCGTGGGGAATGGCAGAATCGAAATAGACGGAGTCGCCCGGACTAAGAAGCAGTTCATTGCTTCCGATAACAATCTTCAACTGGCCCTCAAGCACATAATTGAATTCTTGTCCCGGATGGGCATTCAAAGTTATTTCAGGATCTTCCTTCGGTTCTACTATGACAAAATAGGGATCCGCTTTCCGGTTGATGAAATTGGAAGCCAACGACTCATAGTTATAGGTCCGGCGTCTCTGAACTACCACTCCCTTGCCTTTCCTGGTAAGGGAATAAGTGTGAACATGCGGTTCCTCACCGGTGAGCAAGGTCGTGATGTCAAAACCAAAATGTCTGGCCATCCGGTGGAGGATGCTGACCGGAATATCGGCTTCACCACTCTCCAATTTCAGATAATCTTCAACAGGAATATCGCATGTCTGGGCAGCTTTCTCAATGCTTATCTCCAGGGATTCACGCATACCTCTGAGACGTTCGGCGATCTCAATGATTTGTCGTTCCATAAGTTTCAATTTGGTAATTGACAATCAACAATTGACAATTAAGGTTATTGTTCATTTGTATTTTGAAAGTATATTTTACCGTGATTGATCAAACATTGTCCTTTTCAGTCCAATTATTAATCCTTCACTTGGCCTGATCAATTATTTACCACCGTTTAGTTTGTTGTAGGAGACAAGCAGTCCACGGATCAGCGCGGAAGAGAAACCCTGGTGCTCCATTTCATTCAACCCCGAAATTGTGATCCCTTTCGGGGTAGTCACTTTATCAATCTCCTGTTCGGGATGTCGTCCGGTTTGCAAAATCAACTCCGTAGCGCCCTTAACCGTCTGTGCCACAATTTGCTGAGCCACGTCAGCGCCGAAACCGATCTCTACCCCACCCTGGATGGCAGCGCGGATAAACCGGAGTGCAAACGCGATTCCGCATGCTCCCAGCACAGTGGCAGCCGCCATTAGTTCCTCATTGATGAAAATCACCTTCCCCAGGGTCTCGAACAGGTCGCCCACCAATTGTTGAATGGCAGGGTCACATTCGGGGGCTGCTATCAGGGTCATCGACTCCTGGAGTGCTACCGCCGTATTTGGCATCACCCTGAAAATCAGAACTCCCTCAGGAACCAGGGCTGTCAGTTCTGCGATGGAAAGTCCGGTCATCAACGAAAGGATGATTTGTCCGGGCTTCAGGTACGGATTGAGTTCATTGAGCAAATCGATCGCCTGGTAGGGCTTGACCGCCAAAATGATCACATCACGGCCAACTACCGCCTTTGAGTTGTCTTTTTCGATTTCTACACCTTTGGCATGAAGGTCCTCCAACAGGTGTACCCTGCGTCGGGAAACAACAATTTTTGATGCCCCGATACCGGCTTTCAGGAAGCCCTCAGCCACTGAACGGCCCAGATTTCCTCCTCCGATAATGCCTATATTAATTTGTTTGATTTGCATAAATCAGACTATTTTTTAATTAAAGCGCAAATTACATATTTTTTAACAGACGCGAGAAGGCTTCCAGAAATCGGGAAGCATCTGACAGCGATAATGTCAATGGCGGCAAAATCCTGATGACATTGTTGCCGGTGACACCCGTGAAAATACGCTCTTCAAACAGCATTTTTTTGCGAAGATCCGCAATTGGTTGTTCAAATTCGAGTCCGATCATCAGCCCTTTGCCTCTTACCTCCTTGATTTTCGGAAAGTTGGATAGTTCGTCGATCAGGAAACCGCCAACTTTGGCCGCATTCCCCACCAGATCTTCCTTTTCCATGATTTCCAAAACTGCCAGACTTGCCGCGCAGGCCAAATAGTTTCCCCCAAACGTGGTTCCCAGCATACCGTGCCAGGGCTTGTATTCGGGCGAAATCAATACCCCGCCTACCGGGAAGCCGTTCCCCATCCCTTTGGCTACGGTGATCACATCCGGCCGGATACCCGCGTACTGGTGGGCGAAGAATCTTCCGCTCCTGCCATATCCGGATTGTATCTCATCGAGGATAAAAAGCACCCCGTTTTCTTTGCAGATGGCACTTGCAGATTGCAGAAAAACCGGATCAGGAACCCTGCATCCGCCAATACCCTGAATACCTTCAATCAGGACTGCCGCCACCTCTCCGGTACCAACGGCTGCTTTCAGGGCTTCAACATCATTCAATGGAAGAATGACCCGGTCGTGCACATCGTTGATCGGGGCGATAATTTTCGCATTGTCGGTTACCGATACAGCAGCCGAAGTACGACCGTGAAAAGATTTCTCGAACGCCACAATTCTCTTCTTCCCTGTCAGAAAAGAGGCCAGTTTTAAAGCGTTTTCGTTGGCCTCAGCTCCTGAATTGCACAGAAAAAGCGAATAATCATCGTACCCGGAAAGCTCTCCCAACTTCTGTGCCAGTTCCACTTGCATCGGATTTTGCACAGAGTTCGAGTAAAATCCGATCCTTTTCAGCTGGTCGCTGATCCGCTGAACGTAATGAGGATGGGAATGACCTACAGAGATCACTGCGTGTCCACCGTACAGGTCAAGATATTCAATCCCTTGATGATCGGTAATGGTGCAACCCTGCGCGGAGACAGGCGTCAAATCGTAAAGGGGATATACGTCAAATAGGTTCACTGAAGTAGTTATTTAAATAGTTAGAAATGATGAACGATGAATGATTAAAATGCCACTGCTTTTAAACTGAGTCCTGTCATTTCATTGATTCCAAACATCAGGTTCATGTTCTGAACTGCCTGCCCGGAGGCTCCTTTGATCAGGTTGTCGATGCATGAGATGATCATCAGCTGGTCGCCGTGCTTTTCAAGGTAGAGCAGACATTTGTTGGTATTGACGACCTGTTTCATGTCCGGATTTTCATCTGTCAGATAAACAAACGGATGCGACAGGTAATAATCATCGTAAATTTGACAGGCATCTGCCAGATTTCCATCAAAACGGGTGTATAGAGTGGCAAAAATGCCCCGGGTATGATTTCCCCGGATGGGTATAAAATGAACCGCATGGCTGAAACCGGGTTGAACCTGCGTCAGACTTTCGTTGATCTCCCCCAGGTGCTGGTGTTCAAAGGCCTTGTAGACAGACAGATTGTTGTCACGCCAGCTGAAATGGGAGGCTTTTGTCGGCTCCTGCCCTGCTCCTGTTGATCCGGTGATGGCATTGACATGCACATCATCCTGCAAAAGTCCGGCTGCGGCAAGTGGTAAAATTCCCAGTTGAATCGCTGTGGCAAAACAACCTGGATTGGCAATCTTCCCTGCCTGTTTGATGGCTTTTTTATTCAGTTCCGGCAACCCATACACAAAATCGTTTCCGGCTCTTTTCAACCGGAAATCGTGGCTCAGATCAATGACTTTGACATGTTCCGGCAGAATGTTTTTCGACAAATATTCAGCCGACTTCCCATGACCCGAACAGAGAAACAACAGATCCACCTGATCCGGTTCGATATCCGAGAAGACGAGGTTTGTTTCGCCAAAAAGATCGCGATGCACACTGGCAACCGGTTGTCCGTTGTTGCTGCCGCTTTGGATAAATTTCAAAACAGCATTGGGATGATTCAGCAGGATCCGGATCAGCTCTCCGGCTGTATATCCGGCTCCGCCTACAATCCCGACCGATATTTTTTTATTTGTCATCTTTTAGATTATTTCAATCCGTCAGCAAAAGCGGACGGCGATGAAGGAAGTTATCTGCTTCAATCCAAATTTATATCAATATCAAGGAGGTCAACCACAAGGGTCGACCCGACCGGATCTCCTTTATTCTTTGTTGACAGAAAAGAAAATCTTCAGCTGGTTGCTCAGAATCTTGGTATAACCTTTGGCATCATCCGCACTCCAGCCCTTGTTCATTTCACCATACTGTCCGAAATCGCTGTTCATCAGATCGTGTTCCGATTCAATACCAACAAGTTGGAAGGTATATGGCAGCAGATTAATAATTACCTTCCCGGTCACATTGGCCTGACTGCTCTCCAGAAATTTTTCCATATCGCGCATCACCGGTTCCAGATATTGCGCCTCATGGAGAAACATCCCGTACCAGTTGCTCAGTTGCTCTTTCCAGTATTGCTGCCATTTGGTGAGAGTATGTTTTTCAAGCAGGTGGTGAGCCTTGATGATCAGCATCGGAGCCGCAGCCTCAAATCCGACGCGCCCTTTGATCCCGATGATGGTGTCTCCAACGTGGGTATCCCTGCCGATTGCCCATGCTGAACCGATCTTCTCCACTTCCCGGATGGCATCGACAGGATTTTGGTAAGTCTTGCCATTTACCGCCCTTAACTGTCCTTTTAAAAATTCAATGGTCAGCGTCTCGGTTCCTTCTTTTGTAAGATGCGTCGGGTAGGCAGATTCCGGCAGATTTTTGTTGCTGGTGAGCGTCTCCTTGCCGCCGATACTGGTTCCCCACAATCCCTGGTTGATGGAATAGGCCATCTTCTCAAAATTTTCCTTTACCCCGTGATTCCGCAAATACTCAATTTCTGCATCCCTGGTTAACTCAAGATCGCGGGTTGGTGTCAGTATTTTAATTTCCGGAGCAAGAACTTCAAAAGCAAGGTCAAACCTGATCTGGTCGTTGCCGGCACCGGTACTCCCATGAGCCACATACTGGGCGCCAATCTTCTTGGCATATTCGATCACTGCGAGGGCCTGAAAAATCCTTTCAGAACTTACCGAGATGGGATAGGTATTGTTGCGCATTACATTGCCATACACCATGTAGCGTATACCTTTGTTGTAATAGTCGGCGGTGATGTCCAGCGCCTTGTGGGCGGTGACACCCAATGCCAGTGCTTTCTTTTCGATTACATCAAGTTCTTCTTTTGAAAAACCTCCTGTATTGGCTACCGCTGAATACACATCCAACCCTTTTTCCTTTGCAAGATAAATGGCACAAAAAGAGGTATCCAATCCTCCACTGAATGCCAGAACAACTTTTTCCTTCATCACTTAAATCTTATTTTAGTTTCAATTTTTACACACTTTGCGACTTAAGAAGGTAAAAGTACAAAGGCAAAAGGCAAAAGTTAAGAACGCTGTTACCATCCTAGTCGTTTACCTTAAATCTCAAGTCTTATCTCTCTAATCTTGCCTTGCTCCAATGCCCCTTTTGCCTTTTGCCTTTTTACTTTTGCCTTTTACTTTAGCCTTTTGCCTTAGCCTTTTGCCTTATTCCTCTTCTCCAACCACTCCTTGAACATTTCGAAGGGCATGTTCATTTTACGTTTTTCCTTTTGCCAGGCCGGGTCATACAACATTCCGGTACACAGGCACTTGGAATGCTTCATACGTAAAAGAATATCATAGTTGACACAACTCTGACAACCTTTCCAGAATTGCTCGTCGTCGGTCAGTTCTGAGAATGTCACCGGACGATAGCCCAGTTCCGAATTGATTTTCATGACCGCGAGTCCGGTAGTCAACCCGAACAATTTGGCTTCAGGGAACCGTTTTCTTGAAATCTCAAAGGCTTTGTGTTTGATTCTGCGTGCCAAACCATATCCGCGGTAGTCCCAATGCACGATCAGACCCGAATTGGCCACATATTTTTCGTCACTCCACGACTCAATGTAGCAAAATCCGGCGAATTTATCTCCATCCAGCGCAATAATTGCTTTGCCTTCTGAAATCTTTCCGGCAATGTATTCGTAGGTACGCCGGGCAATACCGGTTCCTCGCTCCTTCGAAGCCTTTTCGATGGTATCATTGATTTCATCCACATATTTAAGATGCTCTGCACCGGCCTGTATGACAGCGATTTCCGGTTTTTGTGCCTCTATGTCCTTTTTTCTGAATATCATCTCGTTGCAACCTAATTATGTTCGTTTTTATTATTATCCGGAATTTCACAGAAGAATCCCGGAGTCAGACAGAGTAAAAAGCTTCTCCGTATCCTATTTTTTGTACCAATCTCAGAGTTTGCTTTCCAGGTTAGGCATAATTCCGATAAGCGCCCTGATGACGTCATTCCTGCCTACCCCATCGCGCATCACCACCAGAATGGTATCGTCGCCGGCAATTGTTCCAAGGATTTCCTTGCATCCTGATTCATCAATGGCCAATGCCGTACTCGGCGCAAATCCCGGTAGGGTTTTAATCACACCAAGATTCCCCGAAAACTCCATTCCCAGCACACCATCCGCCAAAAAATTCAGTCTGGAAGAATTCGCTTCATGCTCTTGCGGGTGAAGCATTTCATAGGATGGCAACCGATAGATGTATCCCACTTTGGCATCACTGACCTTAATCACCTGCAGCGACTTAAGGTCACGCGACAAGGTTGCCTGCGTCACTTCCATTCCCATGGAAAGCAGTCTCAGTTGCAAGTCATCCTGGTTACTGATCACTTCGCTGGAAATGATCTTTTTGATCAATTCGAAACGTTCGACTTTATTCTTCAAAACAATTTAATTACTGTATAATTATCTGTATTAAAATGCAAATATAACTATTTAATGCATATTATCGAGTATATACTGCATATTTATTTAGTATTTCGCTAAATGTTAATTATTTATGAATATTTATAAATATATTAAGTTGCTTTTGCAGAATTGGAAGAAATAACCTATTTTTGTGACCGTGCGACAACATCCGTGTATATCGATCTTGTTAACGCAAAAAATGCGTTTTTACTGCTGAACAAAAGTAGTGGAAACGCATTTTTTTTAATTGTGAAATGATCAGATCACTGATTTTACAGTACTCACCTAGCGTCCGGAGCAGGCCGAAGGGTTTTGATGGTTGAAAAACAATTGTTGCCGGATGGCGACAGAAGCATGCAAAAGACTGAAGGCAAGTAGCAAAAGGCAGACAGTCGATTAAAAAGAACAGACAAATAAATAAATATATGCGAAATGTTAAGTTGGTACTTGAAGACGGAACCTCATTCGAGGGAAAATCTTTTGGTTATGAAAAATCGGTGACCGGAGAGGTCGTTTTTTATACCGCCATGACTGGGTATCCTGAAAGTTTAACCGATCCTTCCTATACCGGTCAGATTCTGGTTGCCACCTATCCGATGATCGGAAATTACGGGGTTCCCGCCGACGTAAAAGAAAACGGACTTCACCGCCATTTCGAATCGGATAAAATCCACATCACCGGACTGGTGGTAGATGATTATTCTTTTGGCTACAGTCACTGGAATGCAAAGTCCAGCCTGGCCGACTGGATGAAATCACAACAAATTCCGGGAATTTTTGGCATCGACACCCGCGCTCTGACCAAGATTCTCAGGGAAAAGGGTTCGATGATTGGTAAAATTGAATTTGAATCTGAACCCATTGAAATGGTGGATCCCAACCTGATGAACCTGGTTGCCAGGGCAAGTACAGATCAGGTCGAAACTTATGGAGAAGGAGACAAAACGGTCGTTCTTGTTGATTGTGGGGTAAAAAACAACATCATCCGCTGCCTGATCAAAAGGGGCGTGAAAGTAATCAGGGTTCCCTGGGATTATGATTTTAATACCATCAATTATGACGGCCTGTTTTTAACCAATGGTCCGGGAGATCCGACCATGTGTGACATCACCGTTCAACATATCCGGATCGCCATTCAAAAGGATAAGCCAATTATGGGTATATGTCTGGGCAGCCAATTGCTTGGTCTCGCAGCAGGATGTACCACCTACAAACTGAAGTATGGTCACAGAAGTCACAACCAGCCCGTACTACTCACCGGAACCAACAAATGTTACATCACCTCGCAGAATCACGGATATGCCATTGACCAAAATTCAATTCCTGAGGAATGGGAGACCTTGTTCAGCAATGTGAATGACGACACCAATGAAGGAATCCGACACAAGACCAAACCCTTCTTCTCGACTCAGTTTCATCCGGAGGCCTCTTCCGGCCCTGTAGATACCGAGTTTTTGTTTGATGATTTTATTGACAGTGTCAATCAGTCAAAACCAGGAAAATGAAAAACAGACTGATTTCCCTTCGTTATTCATTTGCAAAGCGGGTAGAGACGTTGCATGCAACGTCTTTACAGGCAACGTCTGGCCAACAACCTATCACCAACATTTCAACAGAATTACCATGCTAAATACAAATATCAAGAAAGTCATCGTTCTGGGGTCCGGCGCACTGAAAATCGGAGAAGCCGGTGAATTTGACTATTCAGGTTCACAGGCACTGAAAGCCCTGAAAGAAGAGGGTGTTTATACCATCCTGATTAATCCCAACATTGCCACGATTCAGACCTCTGAGGAGATCGCGGATAAAATATATTTCCTGCCGGTGACGGCTTATTTTGTCGAAAAGGTGATCCAGAAAGAAAAACCTGACGGAATACTCCTGGCTTTCGGCGGACAAACGGCCCTTAACTGCGGAGTGGATCTGTTCAGACAGGGAATCCTCGAAAAATACGATCTGAAGGTCGTGGGTACACCTGTACAATCAATCATCAACACCGAAGACCGTGAAATCTTCTCAGGCATCCTGCATGAAATAGACGTACTCACACCAAGAAGTATTGCCTGCACAACCATTGAACAAGCCAGGGAAGCTGCAATTACCCTGGGTTATCCGTTGATTATCAGGGCTGCCTACACCCTGGGTGGCTTAGGCTCCGGATTTTGTTCCAACGAAACCGAGCTGAACAAGCTGGCCGACAATGCATTCTCCTACTCCGGTCAGATCCTGGTCGAAGAGTCGATCAAAGGATGGAAAGAGGTTGAGTATGAAGTTGTCCGCGACCAATACGACAACTGCATCACCGTTTGTAACATGGAAAATTTCGACCCGCTCGGCATCCATACCGGCGAGTCGATTGTGGTTGCCCCTTCCCAGACACTGTCGAACGACGAATACCACAAACTGCGTGCCCTTTCCATTAAAATCATCCGTAAGATCGGAGTGATTGGCGAATGCAACGTTCAGTTTGCGCTGGATCCCAACTCCGAGGATTACCGGGTCATTGAAGTCAATGCCCGACTCTCCCGATCATCTGCACTGGCATCCAAGGCTACCGGTTATCCGCTGGCATTCGTGGCGGCCAAACTGGGTCTGGGTTACGGTTTGCACGAACTGAAGAATTCGGTGACCAAAGTGACCACCGCCTGTTTTGAACCTGCCCTCGACTATTGCGTGGTGAAAATTCCCCGCTGGGATTTGGGCAAGTTTGTCGGAGTATCCAAAAATCTTGGATCCAGTATGAAATCCGTGGGCGAAATCATGGCGATCGGAAGAAATTTCGAAGAAGCCATCCAGAAGGGACTTCGGATGATCGGCATCGGTATGCACGGTTTTGTCGGCAACCGGGGTGCCATGGAGATCATTGACATCGACGAGGAATTGATCAACCCTACTGACAGGCGCATCTTCGCCATCGCAGAGGCCTTCCACAAAGGTTATTCCATCGACAAAATCTGGGAGATCACCCGAATTGACAAGTGGTTTCTCATGCGGCTTCACAATGTCTATCTGTTAAGAAACCAGCTAATTGAATTTGAAACACTTGAAGACCTTCCAACAGAGTTGCTTCGTGATGCGAAAAAACTCGGATTCTCCGACTTCCAGATTGCCCGTTTGGTGGTAAAATCCGGCGTCAAAGACATGAATGCAGAAAGTCTGAAAGTAAGAGATTTCAGAAAAAAAATGGGGATTTTACCCTATATCAAGCAGATTGATACCCTTGCCGGTGAGTATCCCGCGCAAACCAATTATCTCTATGTGACCTACAACGGATCGGAACATGATGTCACGTTCGAGCACGATAACCGTTCCATCATCGTCCTGGGTTCGGGAGCTTACAGGATTGGCTCATCCGTCGAATTTGACTGGTGTTCGGTCAATGCGGTCAATACCATCCGCAAGGAGGGATTCCGTGCCATTATGATCAACTACAATCCCGAAACAGTTTCGACCGATTACGACAACTGCGACAGGCTCTACTTTGACGAGCTCTCACTCGAGAGGGTTCTGGACATCTGTGATCTGGAACAACCCAAGGGCACCGTTCTGTCGATGGGAGGCCAAATCCCCAACAACCTGGCGATGAAACTGCATGCGCAGAATGTGCCGATCCTTGGAACGACAGCCGAAAAAATCGACAACGCCGAAGACCGCAACAAATTCTCGGCCATGCTCGACAGACTGGAAGTCGACCAGCCACGATGGAGCCAGCTTACGACCATCGATGAAATCTACAAATTTGTGGACGAAGTAGGATTTCCGGTCCTCATCCGTCCGTCGTACGTTCTCTCAGGAGCGGCGATGAACGTGGTTTCCAACCGCGACCAGCTGGAGCATTTCCTGAACCTGGCTGCCCATGTTTCCAAGGAACATCCGGTAGTAGTTTCAGAATTCATCGAGAATGCCAAGGAAATTGAGGTTGACGCAGTGGCAAAAGATGGGGAAATCGTAGCCTATGCCTTGTCTGAACATGTGGAGTTTGCGGGTGTACATTCGGGAGACGCGACCATTGTTTTCCCTCCGCAGAAGCTCTATGTGGAAACGATTAGAAGAATCAAGAAAATTTCCAGGAAGATTGCCAAAGCACTCGAAATTACAGGACCTTTCAACATCCAGTACCTCGCCAAGGACAACGACATCAAAGTCATAGAATGCAATCTCAGGGCATCCAGGTCATTTCCCTTTGTCTCCAAAGTGCTGAAGACCAATCTGATCGAGATCGCTACCAAAGCCATGCTGGATGTACCTTTCGAAAAGCCCGACAAATCCCTTTACGAACTGGATTACGTTGGGGTGAAGGCTGCTCAGTTTTCCTTCCACAGGCTGTTGAATGCCGATCCCGTTTCCGGAGTCGACATGGCCTCCACGGGGGAAGTTGGATGTATCGGTGAAAACTTCTATGAGGCACTGCTCAAATCGATGCTTTCAGTAGGCTACCGGATTCCAAAGAAGAACATATTGATCTCTTCCGGACCTGTCAGGGGTAAGATTGAATTGCTGGCCAGCGCCAGGATGCTGAAGGAAAGAGGATTCACGATCTATGCCACCGGTGGAACACACCATTTCTTCCGGGAGAACGGTGTTGAAACCGAAAAAGTATACTGGCCGGACGAGGAGGATATGTCGCCCAATACGCTGGATCTCATCAAACTGCGTAAGATCGAAATGGTCATCAACATCCCGAAGGACCATACCAACCGGGAATTATCAAATGGTTACCGCATCCGCAGAAATGCCATCGACTTCAACATCCCGCTGATCACCAATGCACGGGTTGCCAGTGCCTTTATCTATGCCATCTGCAAACTGGAGATGGATGATATCAGCATCAAATCGTGGGATGAATACAAGTAAAGGATAAAGGCAAAAGGCAAAAGTGAAGAACGCTCAGATGTTGATTCGCTATTCCTAACTGCTAATAGCTAATAGCTCGTAACCATTCCAGCGTAACGGATAGTTAAAAAGCGGGGATGGGATGATACATCAAAAAAATGATAACTTTAACTGTTTAAAATCAAACTTTGAAGTAGTTTTTTGGTACGTTTTAAAATCTGATGATACCTGAATTAAAAAAAATTAGAACCCTGAAATACAGGCTGACAGCGATTCTTTTGCTCAATCTTTTGTGTTCGCTGAATGTTTGGGCCGTGAAATTTTACAGCGTCAATTCCTTGTACGGAATTTCGATGAGGGAAACTAATTACGTTTGCAAAGATGACAATGGGTTTGTTTGGGCATCCTCAAAAACGGGTATCTTAAGATTAACCAAAGACAATTATCATCTTTACCGGCTGCCCTACGAATCTGCAGACGTGATCAGAGTAAGGCTGATCTACAAGAATCTCAAACTTTATGCCTACACCAACAACGGACAAGTCTTTTACTATAATCCCGTCTTCGACAAGTTTGAACTGGTATTAAACCTTAGACGGCAGTTGGGCACCAACGATCTTATATTGTTTGATGTAATCTCTGATAACAAAGGCACATGCTGGATTGCAACAACCCTGGGGTTGTACAAATACCAATCAGGAGTGCTTACCTCTTCATTTGATTTCACATCAGACAGGTATGCCATCAATTGGTATGACTCGAAAAATATCATTGTGGCCAAGGAGGATGGAATTTGGCTTTTTGATATTGAAACTTCGGTTAGGAAACAAATTTATGAAAACAAGAATCTTAACTCATTTGGGTTTATCTCGCTTTATTTCGACAAGATTCAGAACAAACTTTGGCTCGGAACTGTTTCTGCAGGATTGTTTTTTTACGACTTCAGAAATGGAACTTGTTCGAATCCACTCAAGTCAGTTTTACCCAAACAGCCCATTCTTTCCATCGAAGAGAATAGTGATTCAACCTGTTTAATCGGATTTGACGGACAAGGGATTTGGGAACTTGACAGGAGAAATCAAAAAATACTGAATATATACAAGGAAAACCTGGATGTCCCAACGTCTTTGCGGGGAAACGGAGTGTATGACCTGTTTTGTGACAATGACAGAAGAGTGTGGGTATGCACTTACAGTGGAGGACTCTCATTTCTCGATCAGGCTTCTCCTTTGGTTAATCAAATTGTCCATCTATCCAATAATACCAATTCATTGATCAACAATGATGTGAACAGTATCATTGAAGATCATTGGGGGAAACGGTGGTTCGCCACGAATAATGGAATCAGTTGCTGGGATGTAGCCACGAATAAGTGGAACAGCTATTACAACGACAAAGAGACACAGGCACAGGTGTTTCTCTCACTTTGTGAAGACAACGAGGGAAGAATCTGGGCAGGTACTTATGCTTCGGGAGTCTATATTCTTGATGGAAAAACAGGGAAAGAACTGGCTCATTATGACAAAAATGAAAAACAGTCCCCGTTACTCAATGAGTTTATATTCAACATCTTCAAAGACAGCAGCGGTGATTTATGGTTAGGAGGAGGCAGTGGCGCGGTTGTTTGTTATTTGTCTGGAGAAAAAAAATTCAGGGCCTATTCCAACGAACCAATCGGATGCTTTGCTCAATTATCTGATAGCCTGATGCTTTTGGGTTGTAGCTATGGATTGTCTCTCTTGAACAAACAAACAGGTACGATCAGAAAAATACTCACGGGCTTGTTGGTTCGTGATATGCTTGTGATGGGTGAGGATGTTTGGATTTGCACCTCCGGAGATGGATTAATCAAATTCAATTACAAGACCAGCGAAACAGAAAAATTTACGACCCAAAAGGGAATGCCCTCTAATTTTATCAACAGCATTATCTTTGCCAATGATTTTTTATGGCTTGGAACGGAGAATGGATTATGCAGGTTTAATCCCAGGAATAAAAATGTGCTTACTTATTCCTCCATTTATCCGCTATCAAGGACATCCTTCAACAATAGTTCGAATATACAACTGAAAGATGGTCAATTAGCCTGGGGAACCAACAATGGAGTAGTTATTTTTGCTCCTAATCTGATCAATGAGTCTTCTGCAAAAGGTAAAATTTTCTTTCAGGATTTGACAGTCGCCGGCCGGTCAATCAGGGAAATACCGTCTTTCAGTCTGACAACACCCATCGATAGTTTACAGGAAATTATTCTCAGGTATTTTCAAAACACCATTAGTCTTGAATTACTCTCTCTTGGCCCGGCATCCGGATCAAAATTCTCCTGGAAAATGGAAGGATTTGACCAGCAGTGGAGTCAGCCTACCGCAAACAACGTGATTACATATACAAACATTCCAAGTGGTCATTTTGTGTTAAAAGTCCGCCTGCATGATAGTTCATTGATCAATGTCATAGCCGAACGGTCAATCAGGATCAATTCAATCCCTCCATTTTGGAGAACAGGATGGTTCTGGATACTGGTGATCATGTTGATGGGCGGCATCACTTTTCTATATTTACTTTACTACATTAACCGGCTGAAACAGGAGCATACTGAAGAGAAAGTTCGCTTTTTCACCAATACAGCTCATGATATCCGAACTTCGCTGACCTTAATCAAGGCTCCGGTTGAGGAATTGAACAAGGAAAAAAACCTGACAGAATCGGGAAAATATTATTTAAATCTGGCCATCGAACAGGCCAGGCATCTCACCTCTGCTGTGACTCAACTAATGGATTTCCAGAAGGTGGACATCGGAAAGGAACGTCTTTTATTGACCATGACCGATATCGTCCAGCTCGTATCCATCCGCAAGGTCATGCTGGCTTCCTACGCAAAGAGCAAGAATATTGAACTCATTTTTGTTGCTGATTGTGAGCATTACTTAACGGCTATAGATGAGTCGAAAATGGA
>JBAXUL010000040.1:0-33187 GCA_037129695.1 Prolixibacteraceae bacterium | reverse complement strand
TACAAATCACGTGCTCTGGCCAACTGAGCTAATTCGGCAAGTGGGTAAGCTACCTACATCGCACCGCTGCGACCATCTACCCTTGCTGTCTTCCGACCCTGGGGGAGTTCGATAGGAGCTGATCGTGCAGGACTTACCCGCCGCAAAAGTATGAAAAAATCGTTTTGTTCCAAACAAAAAAAAACTTCAGCCCATTTTTTTTATTGTTTTAAATACACCCTTTTAGTTTACAGTTACTTATGAAAATAAAAAAATGTTTGCTTTTTTTTACAATGGAAAGGTTTTGCCAAATTTAGAATATATTTGTTCTTTACTTTGACTCAAAACACATTTTCTATGGAACAAGAACACCGCTCAGTCAACTATTTTGCCATGATGCACGGTCTTTATCTGGGACTGGCACTCGTACTGAACAATCTCGTTTTTTACATCATTGGGGATCCATTCTCAAATGTTACAGGCATTCTCAGTTACGCAATCATGATTGGCGGCATTGGTTTTGCCATGTGGACTTTTGCCAAACTGAATACAGAAGAGGGCCTTCCCTATTCCAGGGCACTGGGACTTGGCACTCTGGTGGCATTGTTCGGATCCATCCTTTTGGCATTTTTTACCTACGTCCTTTACAAATACATTGAACCTGGCCTGATCGACAAACTGCTGGCATCCATGGAGGAAAAATTATTGGCTGGTGGTTACAAGGATGACGCAGTCGAAAGCATGCTGAGCGTCCAGAAAAAATTTCTCACTCCTGCATTGTTATCATTTGGTCAGGTGTTTGGGATCGCCTTAATGGGTTTCCTCTTTTCACTGATTCTGGCCATTATTTTCAAGAAAGAAGCTGAAAATCCTTTTTATGGCGTTGATCAGGATGAAGAAAATGAAGAAGAATAAGCTGTCAAATCAAACATAATTTCCCCCTATGGATATATCTGTTGTTGTTCCATTGTACAACGAGGTGGAATCGCTGCCCGAACTGAATTCCTGGATAGACCGGGTCATGAAAGCCGGGAACTTTTCCTATGAAATATGGTTCATTGACGATGGCAGCAACGACGGCTCCTGGCAATGGATTGAAGAACAGTCCAAAATCAGTTCTGCCGTAAATGGCATTCGTTTCAGGAGAAACTACGGAAAATCTGCTGCATTACACACCGGCTTCGAGGAAGCAAAAGGGGATGTTGTTATCACGATGGATGCAGATTTGCAGGATAGTCCGGATGAAATTCCCGAACTTTATCGCATGATCAAAGAGGAAGGATATGACCTGGTTTCAGGATGGAAAAAGAAACGGTTCGATCCGCTTTCCAAAAGACTGCCAAGCAAATTATACAATGCTACTGCAAGCAGTGTCACAGGAATCAAGCTACACGATTTTAACTGCGGTTTAAAAGCATATCGCAACGAAGTAATCAAAAGCATCGAAGTCTACGGGGAAATGCACAGATACATTCCTTATATGGCCAAACAGGCCGGCTTCTCAAATATAGGGGAATTGGTTGTTCAGCACCAGGCCAGAAAATACGGAACGACCAAATTCGGATTAAGCCGCTTTATCTTCGGATATCTCGACCTGATGTCCATCTCATTTATTTCACGCTTCGGCAAAAGGCCAATGCACCTGTTCGGGACACTTGGCTCCCTGATGTTTCTTTTCGGCTTTCTGGCAGTGGTCTGGCTGGGCAGCTACAAAATATATCAGGAACTTCACGGGATACTCCTTGAACGTGTCACTCTGAGCCCGTACTTTTACATCGCACTTACCTCCATGATATTAGGAACCCAGTTATTCCTTGCCGGATTCTTGGGAGAACTGATATCCAGAACCTCCACAGAACGAAATCATTATCTGATTGACAGGAAAACAGAAAAATAAAGGCAAAAGGCAAAAATTCTGGACTATGAAAGATAAGTAATGCACAAATAATAATGTCGTATTTTTTCTTTGCGGGCTTTGCGCGACACAATTGGCAGAATCCTCAAAAAATGGGAATCAGCATCTACGACATTTAAATGTTCTTTTAACTTAGTACGACATAAATTGAAGTATTAATATTGTTTGAATATAGATCAAGACGTTCTTCTCTTTCCCCTTTTACCTTTTACCTTTTGCCTTTATCCTTTTGCCTTCTTCAGTTATGGAACTTTCAGTCTTAAAGGACATTGTCATCATTTTTGCGCTTTCTTCACTGGTTAATTATCTTTTCACCAGGATCAAAGTCCCGACAATCATTGGTTATTTGCTGACCGGGGTTATTGTCGGACCAAAACTGTTGGGTATCATCAAGGCACCGCAGGAGATAGAGTTGATGGCCGAGATTGGCGTCGTCCTGCTTCTTTTTATGATCGGGATGGAATTTTCGTTGAACCATCTCTTCAAGATCCGGAGAAGGGTATTTTTAGGTGGCTTTCTTCAACTCACACTTACCACCCTTGTTACCACAATTCTGACTCATGCCTACGACCTCAATTGGAAAGCCTCCATCTTCATCGGTTTCCTCACCGCATTGAGCAGCACGGCAGTGGTACTCAAAATTTTGCAGGATCGCTCGGAAATCACTTCCAATTACGGAAGAACGGTATTAGGCATCCTGATTTTCCAGGACGTCATTTTGGTCCCATTGATGCTTTTCACTCCATTTCTCAGCGGCGGACCAATCGACTACCAGGGTCAGCTTTTACTTCTGGCCCTCAAATCTTTAATCATCATAGGTTGCGTATATGTTGGCAACAGGTGGCTAATGCCAAGACTACTCCATCAGATTGCCCTGACACGCAACCAGGAGCTCTTCATGATGATCGTACTGCTCATTTGCCTTTCGGTGGCTCTTCTTACCTACCAAATGGGTATGCCACTGGCATTTGGAGCCTTTCTTGCAGGCCTGATGATTTCAGAATCAGAATACAGCCACGATGCATTCGGCAATCTCATCACCTTCCGGGATACCTTTACCAGTTTCTTTTTTGTTTCCATCGGCATGCTCCTTGATCTTGGTTTTGTTGCAGAACATTTCACCGTGATCCTGCTTATTGTACTGGCGGTCGTTTTCATCAAATACATCATTGGCGCCTTCACCGCCTTCTTACTTGGTCACACCTTCAGAGGCACTGTTCTGGTAGGAATTGCACTGAGTCAGGTGGGGGAATTCTCTTTTATTCTGGCCAAACTCGGCAAAGATCATGATATCCTCGACAACTTCTATTACCAGATTTTTTTGGCCGTGGCGATCATTACCATGTCCATCTCACCATTTTTGATTATGCTGGGCTCCACAATAACCAACCTCCTTTTAAAGCTTCCGATCCCAAAGTTCATGATTGACGGACTCTTTCCTCTGAAACAGATAGACATTCCGGATTTGCAAAATCATCTTGTCCTGATCGGAAAAGATTCCCGGGCACTGAACCTTTCCAGGATGGCCAAATTCAACAATCTTCCCTATGTCTCCATTATTTTCGACCCTGAGATTGCACGTCAACGACAGGAGATGGGCGAAACCGTAGTTTACGGGGATGCTTTTAATCTGCCTATCCTACAAAAGGCGCACGTGGCTCAAGCCCATGTTGTTGTCATTTCGATCGGGAAACTGGAGGTTCTGAAAGTCATCATAAGTAAAATAAGGCAACTGAATAAGCATGCTTCCATCGTGGTTCGCACCAGACAAATAGAAGACATTGAAGCCCTTTACAACATTGGCGCTACCCAAGTAATACCTGAAGAGTTTGAGACAGCCATTGATCTCTTTGAACGGGTGATGGCAAATTTTCTCCTGCCGCGCAAAGAGATCGACCTGGCGGTCGACCGGATCAGGAACGATCATTATGGCATTTTCCTGGAAGAAACCTCCAATACGAAATTCAATATTTCAAAGGATATTCCTGATATCGAGATTATCCCTCTTGAAGTAATGAGAGGATCAGCCATTATTGGAAAATCACTATCAGACAGTCAACTAAGGCACACTTACAGCGTCACTCTGGTTGCATTGAAACGAGACCAGCATGTGATTGATCACCCGAAACCTTCCCTGATTTTTTGCGAAGGAGATGTGGCTTACCTTCTGGGCAAAGCAGAACAGATATCGATGGCCGGTGAGCTTTTCAGTCCTGAGTAAATAACTGATTGGCATAAAAAGGAGAATGGCAACTTAGCCAAGTCGAGCAAGAATGCTTCTTTCTGCATCAGCGACAGAATCCACAACTACATCAAAGACATAGACATCTCCAACATTCCATTTCCGCACAATCTTAGGCAACAGGCTTCGTCTGACAATCCATAGCTGAGACACGGACCTTTTGCTGATCAGGCGGTCTATCGCCCTCGACCAACCTTGATTTTTCATTTCCAGTGGACCGATTTCATCAACCACAACCAGTTGATTACCCTGTAAATTGAGCGGATTCAAAATCGAATTGCCAAATTCAAATGCTTCAGGATTAAAATAATACCGCCCCATTTGAATCCATCCTTCGTGGTGAGTTATTTCGCACATAACGATGGATTTGGAAGTATAAATATCAATCAGCCTGAATCCGGTACGTTCAGAATCATTGGCTGTTCCGGCCGAAAGGAATCCGCCGGTTCGTAGTCCCGCAGACTGCAACAATCTGACAAGCTGATCGGCAAAGGTTGTTTTACCTGAGCCAACTTCACCAGTAACAATAAATATGACCGGCAGATTATTTTGTTCATTTTCGAATAATTCAATTAATGACTTTGAAGATTGAAGGAGATGATTGACCACCGTCGCAGGATTGAGAATGTTCAATTTTGAACTGGAGAGAGAAGAAACCAGATCGGGAAGAACACCAAAGGCCAGGGTAAGCGATTGGTACAAATTGGAAAATCCTCTTTTGTACAAAACCGTTTTAACCAGTGGGTTTTTCAATTCCACGCTGATCGCAGCAAAGCCAATGATAAGCAGAATGGCCCGAAAAATCATTTTTAATCCTGTCAACCAACCACTTTCACCGCCTGATATCTGTATGTTGAAAACATCCCAAATCAAAACCGAGACCAAAACCAGAAGTAAAAACTGAAACCAGACAGAGATTTTCTTTAACTGTCGGTGTGCGGTAGGATATCTGTAAATGCAAAATCCGGTATATATAAGTGCGATCACACCCGAGGAAATAAAATAATTCAGGTTGAGTAATCCCAGTACAGTTGTCAGAACCAACAGATGAATCAATAGGAGAACTGCCGCATAATCCTGCTTCGCCGACATGCCGAAAAGGAGATTCTCATTCCTGATTTTCAAAGGAATAATGGATTCTGATTGACTCTCTTTTTTCAAAAAGCTATTTCCGGCAGCAACTCCGAGAAGGGCAGCAACAAAACCGACAATAAGGTACATGGCAACAAGCAAACCAATCAGGTGGAGAGGTTTTATATTACTGATATTAAGCTGCTTAACAGCGAATTGATAAAGTTGGTCAAGTATCCTGACGAAATCAAAACCATAAAGGATCAGCAGCGTAAAGAATTTATGGAAAATTGCAGTTACTGCAGCGAGTGCCCCCCCAGCAAGGGTTCCCAGAATATTTCTGCCCATTACCAGAAGTACTAATTCGAACAGGAAGGCTTCGGTAATAATCCCAACCATAGGCCCGATGATAATGGCACTGGGTGAAATAGACTTCATCAATGCACAAATAACACCTGCCCGCCAGATGATCCCTCTATCTTTCCATAAACGGGAGAAGGCAGCAAGAAGAAAGACAGCAAAAGCAGTGAGAATTGTCCCGGATAAAGGTATTTGAAGGTTGTGCAGAAAACTTCCGGCCACAACCTCAACAGATGCCCACAAACTACCGACTACTGCAGCTTTCAGCCACACTTCGTTCAGCGGATTGTGCCGTATCAATTCCATAGGTAGATCATAAGATTTGATTCCAAAACCGACACAATTATACACATTATCCATATAAAAAGCCTGCAGATTATTTCTGCAGGCTTTTTATGAAATCTAAAACTTATTAAGTTGTCTTTGTTATTTTCCGCCAAAATGATATCCCAGTCCGATGGCAAAACCAATGTTATGCTTGTCGTACAGTTCAACATAATTGGCTATTCCAGGATTGACATCCTTGAATGGTTTGGAGGCTGTCTGGTAATTGGTAAAGAGTGCACCAAGATCAATTGTCAGATTGGCCATTGGCTTGATTTCAAATCCACCACCAAAAGTATTTGAATTGCTGTAATAGCTGAAATCACTATTGAATTGCTGAGCAACACCCATTTCTGTATGCAGGTAACCTAAACTAACGGCCAATCCTTTGCATATCGTATGCTGACCACCAATGGCCAATTCCCATGCATTGTGGTCGATGGTACGTGGCTCACTATAGATATTTTTGCCCCATTCTACTCCTTTGTCGTTGTAGTTGTTATAGGATACAGAAAAATCAAAATTCTTGCTTACCTGATAATCCGCACCAATTGAAAACAGTGCCGGCAGATCGCTTGATGATTCAGCGCCATTAGGGAACATACCTGTTCCGTCAATCACAGTGGCATTTGTAAGGGTCAGTTTGGTTTTGAATTCATATTTAATACCGATATTCAAACCTTTGATGGGTGTAATATTTGCTCCTAGGATAGGAGTGATTCCAGTGCCAGTCTGTTTGACGTCTACTGATTTATCTTTCAACTGCGCGCCTGTACCTACCATTTGGGCAGCCTGACCGTTTAGCGAGGCTGCACCGGCAGTGTAAGTTGCCTGAACCGAAGTGATAGGCATTGCACCAATTTGCGCGGAAGTAACACCCAATCCAAGTAAACCACCTTCAAGTTGTGCACGTTGAGCTGCAGTAATCAATCCGGCACCATTGGCCTGGGCAAGTGTCAATCCGCCTGCTCCACCAGCAACCAAAGGCTGAACGCTACTCGCTGCAGCAGTTGACTGATTGGCCATACTTACCATACTTGGAGCAATCTCGTTGGTCAGATAAGTAGCAGCATTTTTAAATGTGCCATTCACCTTTAACTGAATATTGTTGATGTATCCTGTATAGGTATTCGTGGCAGGGATATAACGGGCTCCACCGTAAATTGAAAACATCTCATTGATTTTATAGGAGGCACCACCTTGAATTCCCCAAAAAATAGACTCTCCCTTGAACGAAATGTCAGCTTTATAATTAGTCACGCTTTGACCCAGCTTAGAAAGACCTGCAAGACCGGGAACAAGGCTAGATATTGTTTTTTCAAACGAAGGCAAACCTGTTGCATATTCAGCACTACCGCCTCCGCTGTTTGGACCTAATCCCAAAGAGAAAGCAACCTTATCCATTTTGTAAATGGCAAAAGCTGTTGGGAAAACAGGAACCTTAACCTCGCCTTCATAGTGGGCAGAATTCAAAAAAGGATAACCACTCGTAATCGTTTTGGTTTGAAAAAGAGTCTGACTCTGAATCGAAATAAATAACCCATTATCCAGCTTCATCAGTCCAGCCGGATTAAAGTAAACAGCATCATAAGAGGTCGATGCGTTTCTTGACAACATCCTGATATACTGAGCACTTTGATTGCCGTTCGTGAGAAGACCCCCGGCAAAAACAACTCCAAAACACAAAAACAAACCCGCCGTTGCAATTAATTTTTTCATAATTTAAATTTAGAATTTTAGAACTATCTCAAAATTTTATATTTCAGTATCTGATAACTTGAAGGAGCATGGTTCCAATTAATCGATTCAAACAGATGTTAAAAAAGATTAAATCAACCGCGAAGTTAAAAACAATTTAATTAATTCCAAATTGCACTTAATTGAATATCAGTTTATTAGATTTGTTTGTTTGAAAATTCGAAAAATGAAATAATCCCTGTTTTTGCTAGCCGAAAAAAGAAAAACAGAGCAGTTCAGCTACTGCAATCACCTCAATTCGTGACTCTTCGCATTGTTAAAAAATCCTATCCAAATAAACTACATGTTACCCGATTGATATCCTCAAGGCAGAAGAAGGGCCTTTGAGTCGCGTGCTACGACACGAAAGATAAAATATAAAGACACGTTGATAGTACCGGCTGTTAACTATATTGCAGAAAGTTTGCTTACCCAGACCGTATACAGAGGTTTCGCACTCAAAAATTATTTCTTTCTACAGGAGCGCACAACATTCGGATGATGAACCTTCGGGATTGGGGCATCATCCCCACTTGTATAGGTATGGATCAGCACTGTTTACGGCCCTTTCTTTTCAATTAATCGCTGATTCGGATGCTATCCCAGACATTTCGTCGGACCAATCAATGAATTAACAATGGCCTATCCATTCAGAGCTAAAGGCTATATGACCAGATAGCAGTTTTTTGATTTCGAATTCAACCAGACAAAAAAAAATGTCTTTTTAGATTGATTTACAGACTTTCACCTTCCTGGAAACCTTGCAGAAAAAAATATCAGTTACAGCAGTCTCAAATCATCGGAATAATCAAACTGCAAATCCTCATGCAAGGTCGCCAGGGATTTTTTGATTTTGGTGATTTGTCTCAGATAGATGTTTCCGAGAGCGGTGTTGATTGGCAAAGGGATTCCCGACTTCCTCAATTTTTTACAGAAATGAATCAGTATCTCAACCTCTGTTTGTTTTGAACCTGAATATTTGATGTATTTATTGGCCATTCCAAGAATTTTCCGGATAGTTTTCTTTGCCAGATAGGAATTTCCTTTTTTAACCTCTATAAATAAATCATCCAGCTCGGCCTTTACTTCCTTGACATAAGTTGATTCATCTCCTGACTCGAACAACAGATAAGAAAGCAATTCCTTGTTCTCTTTCTTGAATTTAGCCATAAGAAGACAAAGCTCATGTATTCGTTTCGGGTGAAGCGTATTAAGTTCTGTTTTAATTTCTTTCAGTGAAGCCGATTTCATTGATGCAAAAAAATGGTTAATGAACCTGTTTGACCCTACCTACTTCTCCCGTTTTCAGTCTGACTTTGATCCCATGCGGATGGAATAAACTATTGGTCAGAATATCCTGTACAATACCTTTTGTCAATTTACCCGACCGCTGATCTTCCTTCAGCACAATTTCAACTTCAGCGCCCACCTTCACTTCATTTCTGTTCTGACCTTCCATGGATAATTATTTGAGGGTAAAGTTACACCTTTCGGCTATTCAATGACGGGTAAAATGATCTGGCTGCTGTTTTGCGTATCATGATAAATGCGGATCACGGCTTTCTGAAAATCATTTTCTTTCGCCTCATAGATATTCATAAACTTCTGCGGATTTCGGTCAGCCAATGGAAACCAACTACTTTGTACCTGAATCATCAGGCGATGCCCTTTCTGAAAATTATGCGCGATATCCGGTAATTCGAACCTGACATGTTCGATCACGCCTGGCTTGAACGGAACGGGATTTTCAAAACTCTTGCGGTATTTGCCACGCATTATTTCACCGCGGACAAGCATCTGATAGGAATCCATCAGGTAAGACTGCGGCTGCGATCGCCTTGAGAATTTCTCGTCTCCATAACTGAACCCTTCCGGGAAAACATCTATCAACTTCACAACAAAATCAGCATCCGTACCTGAAATAGAGGCACACAAATCAGCAATCACAGTGCCTCCAAGCCTCATATCTTCAGCTAGAACATCTGTCTGAAAAACCAATACATCCGGCCTTCTGGCAGCAAAGCGCTGATCATCTGTCATATACGAAGTAGTGCGATAAAAATGAACATCCTCCGTGTAAGGAACCGGTTTGGCCGGATCACTCACGTATTCACTGTATCCATTCTTGCCGGCAGGCTTGGCCCATCCCAATTTCCCATTATTTTGCAAGTAAACAGACTTGTCTTTTTTGTGCGCAGAAGGCCATTCGGAAAATTCCTTCCATTTATTTTCACCAGTAAAAAAGATGGTCGCCTCCGCAAGTTGGTTGACGCTGCCCTTATCCTTCAGATAAAAATTAAAAAATGGAAGCTCTATTTCATTTTGATACCAGGTCGCGGTATTACTGCCAAACCTGACATTGCCCAGTTTACTTCCGTCGCTGCTATTCCATTGACCATGAGACCATGGGCCCATGACGATCTTGTTGTTGTTTTTGGTTTTCCGCTCAATCGATTCATAAGTGTGCCAGGTACCGTAACAATCCTCAGCGTCGAATAATCCACCGACCACCAATGTGGCAGTTCCCGGAGGAATCAGGTCCACAAAATTTCTCACATTCCTGGCTTTCCACCAACCGTCATAATTTGGATGCTGGTAGAGTTGCTTCCAGAAGGCTACGCTATCGCCCATCAATTCGGCCAACTTATGCAGAGTCCCTGCTTCCAGATAAAACTTATAGCTGTCGCGAGTCGGAAAACTGAATCCAGAGCGTGGCATCTGAGAGACCGGCCCGGGACGAGGCTTTCCAAAACCTGAATAAAAGGCGAATCCATCCATCTGAAAAAAAGCTCCATTGTGGTGAAAGTCATCTCCTAAAAACCAGTCTGTAACCGGAGCCTGGGGACTTACCGCCTTTAATGCCGGATGACCACTCAATGCAGCCATTGTGGAATAAAAACCGGGATAGGATGTACCCAATACACCCACACGTTGGTTGTTATTCCCAATATTTTTGATGATCCAGTCGATGGTGTCATAGGTATCACTGGCTTCATCAATATCAGCAGATGTTTTCTTATTGGGATTGAAGGGTCTCACATCCATAAACTCGCCTTCGCTCATCCATTTTCCCCGGACATCCTGTTTGACAAGGATATAGCCTTCACGCATATAATTGCGATAATAGCTGTTCCAATAGTTACTCCACTTATCAACTCCGTAAGGCGAACACGAATACGGAGTGCGCGACATCAGCACAGGGTGCTTATCAATTGTGTCTTTCGGAATGTAAAGAGACGTGAACAACCTGATTCCATCCCTCATTTTGATATAAACCTCCTTTTTTATGTAGTTATTTCTAATCCATATTGAATCCTGTGAATTTTGGGCCAATACAAAACTTAATCCATTACATATCAGCAAAATAAGAAGGAGAATTTTTTTCATACAATTGTTCTGAGTCGTTAGAAATAAAAAATCTGGAATCAATATTTGATCAAGTTCGATGATGGAAGTTACTGAATTATTAAAAGAAGAATTTTGTCCTGATTACCTGATTAAGATTACAAATTATAGGATACAATCCGCTTTTCAAAGCAAACACTATTTTTTGCATTTTCATACTGCCCGAAATTCAGTATTTTTAAGTATCCGTTCTTCTGGTAAAGCCTGATTGCTTCTGGTTGTTTGATTCCGGTTTCAAGAATGCATCTTTTGTACCCAAGTTCTATGCACCAGGATTCCAATTCAGCTAAAATAACTGATGCAATGCCACTTCCTCGTTTGTTTGGCCTGACGAACATCCGTTTAATTTCCATTGAATCAAATGAATACGCCTTGAAAGCTCCGCAACCAACCGGTTCATCCTTGTCGAATGCAACCACAACATGCCTTATTTGATCTGTTTTGTTAAACTGGGCATAAAAGGAATGTTCATCCCCATCCCGGATTTTCAATTCAACATCAAGTTCTTTCACCAACAATTGAAAAATTGCATCTTCCGAGTTGGTTCTTTTGATTGTAATCATACGCAATTGAATGTACTGCCTAAAGATAATTTAGAATTTCAGAAAATTTACAGTTGAGGATAACACCTATTAAATCCAAAATAGCCATACAATACAGAACACTATCTTAAATATCAAACTATTAACCAGTATCAGTAGGATCTTAATTCGATACTAAAAGTCTCTTCTACTGGAATTTCGGTACTTTAACTTTTCTAAGGAACTTAATTTCCCGGTCAGATATCAATCCCCCCGATAGCTCGTGTATATATAACCGTTGGTAATAATTGCAAGATCTCAGTGTCAACCTATCGCATAAAATCCACTTGTTCAGACTTCATTTTTTGCCACCATCCCTAGCTCAAATATGGCTTTAAGCCTGAACAACACCACAAAAATTAGTCCCCAAACTGCAAGCACACAGGAGATGAAAGTAATAAAAAGCCATATGGGTGTTTTCTGAACTACATTCCACAGCGCACGTGATTCGTTCAACGGGGGTTTGTTGGAGGGGACTCCTATGGCCACATCTGCTTCGGTTTTGACTAAACCAAAAAGTTCCTCATTAGACAACTGAGCCAAAAGTGACAGTTTTCCGGAGGGATCTCCCGGCAGGCTATTTGGAAAATTGAAAGTGGTTTTTCCTTCCGCATCAGTATCGCCGGGTTTATCAACCAAGAGATTGCCGAAATAACATTTGACGAAAAGTTTTACTTCGAGTCCGGCCAGGGGTTTAATCAAGGAGCCATTTTCGCCTGTCACTCTGGCAACCACCGTTGTCCGGGACTGATCCCACGTGAGTTGAATGCGAACCTTGTCAAAAACCGCTCCGGCGAAAGTCGGCTTAATGGCAATCAACTGATTGTAATCTTTGTTGAGACTCCTGATAAATGCAATGATGTTCCAGACTTCAGCAGAAGTGAGCACATTTTTGAAAGCCGGCATGGGACCCCTCCCTTCACTGATTTTATACTGAAGAGCGCCATCGCTGTTTTGTTGCATTTGTGTTGCTGCCGGGTCAGGAGGCTGCGGAACCAGCTTGATGGCATTGTTTTTCGCCGGTTCGCCATGACACGATTTGCAGTTGGTCATGTAGAGTTCTCTTCCCGAAAGGCGGTTCTGCCCGGCAAACATTGCTTGGCTAAGCTTTGCCTGCCGATCTGCCGGAACCTCCCAGATTGTTTGAGCTGAAAGAGAAGCAGCACATAATACAAGGAGAATGATAAGAATGAATCTACTTGTCATGGTGATTGTTGTGTCAATTATTCAACAGGCTGCAGATCAGGATGAGCACTCTCTTCTTCCGCAACTTCCCAAATCGGTATAACAGGAAATAATTTCATGAGAACTGAGATGATCATCACGGCCAGTGTGATAGTGCCAATTGTAATTGCAGTTTCAACAATGGTAGGATGATATACCATCCAGGCATCGGGTACGTTTTGTTTGGGCAGGAATGGGGATTCCATGGTTGGCACAACGATTAAAAGACGTTTAAACCAGGAAGCGATCAAAACCACAATCGCAATGAGCAGCAATGGTAACGGTTTGCGTAAAGGCTTGATCAGCAATAGGATCATTGGAATAATCAAACCCAGAAGTTGTACACTCCAGAACATAAAAGCGAACTCCCCTACAAACAATTCGGTCAGGTGACGGGCCTCAAAAGTCTTCATCTTGTAAGCAGGAACCAGGTACTCGTTCAGGTTAAAATAGAAATAAACGATTGAAACCAGAAAAAGCAATTTCCCCATCTTGTCAAAATGTTCAAGTGTGATATATCGGTTCAGTTTGAAGTTGTTGCGGACAACGAACATCAGGATAATCAGTGCGGCTGATCCTGCAACAAAGGCACCCGAAAGGAAGTAAGGGCCGAAAATGGTGCTGTCCCAGCCTGGGCGGGTCGTCACAGCAAACAACCAGGATGTGACCGTATGAATGGCAAAGGCAGTTGGTACAATCAGAATAAGCAGGATACGCACTGCCTTCAGTAATATTTTATATTGCTCCTTGGTATGCTGGAAATTAAAGGAAAGCAATTCATAGGTTTTCTGTAACCAGGAAGGTGCATGTCCCATCCGACCCCTGCTGATAGCCATATCCGGAATCATGGTAAGGACATAAAGTAATATGCTCAGTGTCATGTAGGTGGTCACAACGGTGACGTCCCACATAATCGGTGACTGGATTCTCCCATACATGAAAACGTAAGGCAATCTTTCTGGACGCCCCATGTCAGACACGATCACCAGACCAGCTACCGCTGAAAATGCGACGGCGATAATTTCTGCCATCCTGCCAATTGGTTTGATCCATTTATAGCCCATCATCCCAAGAACTGAGCTGATCAACATCCCAATCAAACTAGTGGCCACAAAAAAGACAAAATTGGATATGTACATTCCCCAACTCACATAATCTCTCAGTCCGGTAACAATTAATCCATTGTCAAGCTGAATGTAATAGGCATAGAGACAGACCAGCAAAAGTGTGGTCAGACTGGCCATCCAAATAAAAAAACTCCGGTCGGCACCAACCGGTCTCAAAATATCCGAAGCTATACGATCCAGCCGCTTATCTTTCAAAAAATTGGTATTTACTTCTGACGCCATAATTGTTGGGTTGTTAATTTTTCTGTAAATCAGATTCTGCTGCTTCCATGCAAAAGGCAGTGGATTTTGATAAAAAGAAATTATATGTTATTGATTATATGAATTATACGAAATACATTCTGCAACATTAAATAAGACACATCATTCAGAATTGAGATTTTCTCCTAACTTCGTAACCCGATAGGAATGAAGGTGGGCAAATCTGTTACTATTTCAAAAAGAAAATCGAATATAACCTTAAGTAATTGTAAGTTACCAGTTGTAACCAACCAATTTTTAATGAATCATTACTAAAATGACAGCCAATTTTTGTTTAAATCTACATATTTATTTTAAAACATCGCGGTAGATGAATGATTTTTCGACGCTGAAAAAGGCTCTGAAAGGGGAAATTGCAACCGATGACACATCGTTAATTCTCTATTCCACAGACGCGTCTGCATACAAAGAACGACCTGTTGCTGTTGTATTTCCAACGAATAAAGAAGATATTCTTCAGACAATTTTATTCTGCAGGAAGCATCGCCTCGGAATTATCCCCAGAACGGCAGGCACCTCACTTGCCGGACAGGTAGTAGGAAACGGAATAGTAGTAGATATTTCCGGAACAATGACCCAAATTCTGGAGATCAACAAGGCAGAGAACTGGGTAAGGTTGCAACCCGGAGTTGTATTGGATGAACTCAATCTACACCTGAAACCTCACGGTCTTTTCTTCGGACCGGAAACCTCTACATCCAACAGATGCATGATCGGCGGAATGGTCGGAAACAATGCGTGCGGTGCTCACTCACTGATCTACGGGAGCACGAGGGATCACCTTCTTGAGGTAACCGGCTTTTTGTCTGATGGTTCGGAAGTCAATTTCAAAAAACTCTCCGCGGAAGAATTCAAAGAAAAAACGAAGGGAGACCTGTTGGAAAATTCAATTTACAGACAGATTGACCAATTTCTTACCGATCCCGAAAACAGGGATCAAATTGAAAATGAGTACCCGGTTAAAACACTCAGGAGGAGAAATACAGGCTATGCGCTGGATGAACTGATGCACAGTTCTCTTTTTTCGGATAGTCAGGAAAATTTCAATTTTTCCAAACTCATTGCAGGTTCAGAAGGAACTTTACTCTTTATTACTGAAATCAAACTCAACCTGGTTCCACTTCCACCCAGGGAGGTTGGTCTGGTTTGCATCCATTTTCATACCCTTGAAGAGGCGATGGAGGGAAATCTGATCGCCCTTCAATACCAGCCGGGCGCCATCGAGCTCATCGATGATGTCATTTTGAAATGTACGCTCGATAGCATTGAACAAAGGAAAAACAGGTTTTTCGTTGAAGGCGAACCCGGTGCCATCCTGATCGTTGAATGGGCCAGGGAAACCAGGGAAGAAATTTCCACTTTGCAACAAGCGCTTGAAAAAGAGCTGAGGGAAGCAGGATATGGATATCATTTTCCCCTGGTGACCGGTGACGACATCAAAAAAGTTTGGGCCTTGCGCAAAGCGGGGCTCGGACTGCTTTCCAATATCCCGGGAGATGCCAAGCCCGTTTCACTGGTTGAAGATACTGCGGTTGATCCGAAGGCCTTGTCCGGATACATCGCAGAGTTCAAGAAGATCATGGCATCGCATGGTTTGAGATGTGTGTACCATGCCCATATTGCAACGGGAGAACTGCATCTGAGGCCCGTTATCAACCTGAAAGATCCGGAAGGAGTTAAATTGTTCAGGCAAGTGGCGACCGAAATCGCATATCTGGTCAAGAAATACCGGGGATCGCTCAGCGGTGAACACGGAGATGGTCGACTGAGAGGCGAATTTATCCCGGTCATCCTTGGCCAACACAACTTTGAACTGATCAAACAAATCAAGCAAACCTGGGATCCTGAGAATATTTTCAATCCGGGTAAGATTGTCAATACTCCTCCCATGGATAGTTCATTGAGAATCAATCCGGGGGATCATGATCCTGAACCTGAGACCTTTTTCGACTGGTCGGATTCTCAAGGATTTGTCAGGCATGTCGAAAAATGCAATGGGTCGGGCGACTGCCGAAAATCCGAACTCATCGGCGGAACCATGTGCCCCAGTTACATGGCCACAAGGGAAGAGAAACACACGACCCGGGCCAGGGCCAATTTATTGAACGATTACCTGCGTACCAGAAACCAGAAGGAGGTTTTTACCAGCAAGGAACTGTACGATATCCTCGACTTATGCCTGTCGTGCAAAGGATGCAAGTCAGAGTGTCCTTCAGGTGTGGATATGACCAAAATCAAGGCGGAATTTCTGCAACACAAATACGACCGCGAAGGCTCTCCGTTGCGGTCGAAACTGGTTGCCAATATTTCAGGAATTTACCAACTGGGCTCAGTGTTTCCATGGTTATTCAACCGGTTAATCACGAACCGGATTTCTGCCTCTTTCCTAAAAAAAATGACCGGATTCGCGCAAAAAAGAAGCATCCCGGTTTTAAACAAATTAACTTTGCGCAAATGGTGCCAGAAAAATCTGGAGAAACTCAATGCCGGAATCTCAAGTCCAAAAGGCACTCTTTACTTTTTCGTTGATGAGTTCACCAATTACAACGATACTGAAATCGGCATCAAGGCCATCAGGGTACTGAACCATTTGAATTACAAAATTTTGGTTGTGAGCCATGAAGTCAGCGGCAGGACTTTCCTTTCGAAAGGATACCTAAGAAAAGCAGCCAAAATTGCCGCTAAGAATGTTTCCATCTTTCAGTCACTGATCGACGATGCGCATCCATTGATAGGTATTGAACCTTCAGCCATTCTTACTTTCAGGGACGAATACCCGGATTTGCTGCGCGGAGAACAGAAAATTGCCGCACAAAGAATCGCCCGTAACTGTCTGATGATTGACGAATTCCTGGTAAGGGAGAAGGGAAAAGGGAATTTTTCTGATGCAAGTTTCACACAGAACGAACTAACTATCAGGCTTCATGGCCATTGCCAGCAGAAGGCGATTGCCTCAACCCTTCCGACCAGAAAAATGCTCTCCATGCCTGCCAATTACCATGTTCAGGAAGTACCATCAGGCTGCTGCGGCATGGCCGGTTCTTTTGGTTACGAGAAAGAACATTACGACCTGTCGATGAAAATCGGGAATCTGGTTCTCTTTCCGGATCTGCTTCGATTGGGGAAAGAGGTAGTTGTAGCTGCCCCCGGGACCAGTTGCCGGCACCATATTCTGGATGGGACGGGGAAAAAAGCGGTGCATCCCATTGAGATACTTTTTAATGCCATTCCAAATCTCGAATAAAATGTCCCGGAAAAAATATCACTTCCTATCACTGATACTGCTGATCGGACTGTCTTGCACGAGTCAGACCGTGCACGAGCAAGGTCAGGGCATGCCTGCGGAACTAGTTGCCGACAATGGAATACTCACCCTTAAACTTGATTTGACGCGCGGCGGTGCGATATCCTATCTCTCCCTTTCAGGATCGACCCGAAGCGTTGTCAACATCGCGGATGAGGGCAGATACATCCAGCAATCCTATTACGCAGGAAAATCGCTCGACCGCAAGTCGGAAGGTCAGTCCCCCAGATGGTCGCCCTGGTCGTGGAATCCTATTCAGGTGGGGGATGCGTTTCGAAACCGAGCCAAAATCCTCACTTACGAACAGACTAAAAATTCATTGTATGTCAAATGCATCCCCATGCAGTGGGACATGAACAACAAACCGGCAGAAGCGGAGATGGAGCAATGGACGACGCTAAATGGAAATGTGCTGGAGGTCAGGAATCGGCTCACCTGCCACCGTACCGACCGGATTTATGGCGACAGTATTTTGTGTGACCAGGAGTTGCCTGCCGTATACCCGGTGTCTGCCCTGAAAAATCTGTACACCTACCAGGGAAGCGCACCCTTCACCAGGGTACCCGTTCAACAACTTAAGGTAGTCAACCTTTCGAGTGGATTCTGGGGAATTTACAAAAATGTATCCGAAAACTGGATGGCATTCACGGATGATTCGGGATGGGGAATGGCCGTCTACAATCCCATTAGTGCCGATTTTCTGGCCGGACTGTCAGGAGTGCCGGGCAAGGAAGCTTCTGATGGTTCAACTTCTTACATCGCACCGGTGAAAAAGGAAATATTGTACAAAAATTCTGTCTACGAGTACAAATATTATGTACTGATTGGAAAACTGGAGGAGATGCGGGATCAAATCTATCAAATCAGAAAAGAACATTAATTAAAAATTACAAATTACAGATAAAAATTGAGGACAATTTGCCCCCAATTTTTATCTGTAATTTGTATTTTGTAATGTTCTTCTACCAAATCTTCGCACGCTTATCAGGTTCCAGATACATCGACTGACCCGGTTTCACATCAAAAGCGGCATAGAATTCGGGAAGGTTCTGAAGTGGTCCCAGTACCCTGAAGCGGCCCAATGAATGGACATCTTCCTTCGTACGGCGCAGAATCTCCTTATCTCTTGTATTTTGTCCCCACACATGGGCATAGGCCAGATAGAACCTTTGCTCCGGCGTGAAACCGTCAATGGCCTCAGTTTGTTTGTTGGCGTTTAGGAAAGCCTGATGGGCAACGTTTAAACCGCCGAGATCGGCGATATTTTCACCCAGACAAAGTTGTCCGTCTGCATGAATGGAATCAAGCACGACAAAACTGTTAAACTGATTCACCAGTACTTTGGTGCGCTCGTCAAACCTTTGTGAGTCTTCCGCCGTCCACCAGTCAGTCAGGTTACCCTCCTTGTCAAATTTCCTTCCCTGGTCGTCAAAACCATGCGTCATTTCGTGACCGATTACGACACCGATCGCACCGTAATTGACTGCATCGTCTCCATCCTTGAAGAAGAAAGGTGGTTGAAGGATGGCAGCCGGGAATACAATTTCATTGTTGGTAGGACTGTAATAGGCATTGACAGTTTGAGGAGACATGCCCCACTCCTGCTTGTCCACAGGTTTGTTGATCTTATTGAGGTAGAATTCGGTATTGAATTTGTCGGCACGCATAACATTCAGCACATAAGCGTCATCCTTGATTTCGAGCGCAGAATAATCCCTCCATTTGTCAGGATAACCGATCTTTACGCTAATGGCGCCCAGTTTATCCATTCCCTTTTGTTTGGTCTCGGGACTCATCCATTCCAGATTCTGAATTCTTTCGCCCAAAGCAACCTTTAAATTGGCTACAAGTTTGATCATCCTGTCTTTGGCTTCCTGAGGAAAATAGGCCTTTACATAAAGTTGTCCCAACGCTTCGCTCAACGAGCCACTTGTTTCACCCAGTACTCTTTTCCAACGTGGGCGCATCACATCAGTTCCGGTCATGGCTTTTCCGTAAAAATCGAAACTGGTCTGAACAAAATCAGAAGAAAGATAAGAAGCTGTTCCGTTGATCAGGTTCCATTTAAGATATAGTTTCCAGTCCTCAACAGGCGTGGAGGTAAGCATGTTGCTGATCTCCTTGACGAATTCGGGTTGGTTCAGATTGATGGTACCCGGATTGCCGATACCCAAATCTGTAAAAAAACGGTTCCAGTTAAATACCGGAGACAATTTCACCAACTCATCTGTTGTGACCTTGTTGTATGTTTTGTTGGGATCGCGTCGCTCGAGGCGTGACATGGATGCCTTGGCCAACTGGGTTTCAAGCGACATTATTTTCTGTGCGCTTTGCGCTGAAGCGGCATCATCGTATCCGATCAGTTTGAACATGGCGGTCATGTAGGCGACATATTTGCCGCGAAGATCAGCCGACCGTGGATCCTCTTTCAGGTAATAGTCACGGTCAGGCATTCCCATGCCACCCTGCGAAAGCTGGGTAATGACCATGGAGCTGTTGCGTGCATCAGCTGAACCATAGATACCGAAAAGCGGTGACATACCATTTTGATGGAAACGGGAGATAGCCTGTTGTACTTCATCCAAATTGCTGATTTGATCTATTTCCTGCAAATAGGGAGCAATCGGCTTGAATCCCTCTTTTTCAATCTTTACCGTATCCATACCTGAATTAAACAGGGTAGCTATTTTGTCAGGAATGGACCCTTTCGTATTGGTCGTTGCGGCCGTAACTTTCACCAAATCATTAATCTGACTCTCTGCAACTTCAGCCAGTTTGTCAAACGATCCAAAGCGTCCACGATCGGCAGGTAACGGATTAAGTTTTTTCCATCCGCCGTTGGCGTAGGTGTCGAAATCGTTCCCCGGAAGAACTGATTTGTCGAGGTTGGCAGGGTCAATGGCAGGAACCGGCTTGTTTCCCTCCACACAAGAGATGGTTGTGGCTGCGAGCATACATAATGAGATTGAGATAACAACAAATTTTTTCTTCATGGTAATGAATCTGAGATTAAGTTTCCAAAGATATTTATTTTTAATAAATTGCAGGATAATTGCGCCCTTCCCGGCAGTATTACAGGCTATTAGACTAAATAGGATCTAAAAGGTTACACTGCAGCCACACAATTTAGAGGCAAAATATGAAACAAATTATAAAACAGCCACTTACGCACATTTTTTTATTGCTTTTGATTTGGACGATCCCATTGTCAGGTATTTGTCAGCAGGAATTAACTGCGACCGAAGTAGCTACGAAAGCCTATGAAAGGTTAAAGGGTGAATCTTCGGGGTTCAGTGCCATGAATATGGAGATCATTCGTCCTGCCTGGAGCAGGAAAATATCATTTAAAAGCTGGAGTAAAAGCACAGAGCTATCCCTGTCTCTGGTTACGGCACCTAAAAAAGAGGAAGGACAGTCATTTCTGAAACGGGGCAAGGAGATGTGGAACTGGAACCCAACCATCAACCGGATGATCAAGCTCCCGCCTTCCATGATGTCGCAGGGGTGGATGGGATCTGACTTTACCAATGACGATCTGCTGAATGAAGCTTCCATAGTCACTGATTACCTGCATAAAATGATTGGGCATGAAAAAATCGGAGAGAAGGATTGTTACCAGATTGAACTCGTACCCAAAGAAAGCGCCGCCGTGGTCTGGGGCAAAGTCATCATGTGGATCTCAAAGGGTGATTTCCTGCAACTGAAAACCGAATTTTACGACGAAGAGAACAAGCTGATCAAGACTCAACTCGCTTTCGACATCCAAAAAATAGGAGGAAGGGTGATTCCTACCCGCATCGAACTGATACCCGCCGATAAACCCGGGAACAAGACGGTAGTGACCCTTGAAACCGTCGAATTTAACCGTCCGATACCCGATCAGTTTTTCTCCCAACAGAACATGAAAGTGGTGAAGTAAGGAGATAGAGGGACAGTAGTTATTGAATATAGCGAAGCTAACAGCTAACAGCTAGAATACTTATCAAAATGCGAAAATAAACCGCAATGGGAACTTTTCTGAAGATCGCCTGGAGGAATATCTGGAGAAATAAAACCAGAACCCTGCTCACGCTGGGGGTACTATTCATCTCCGTATTCCTTGCCATTGTAATGACTTCGGAGGAGGATGGAACTTATGGCAATATCATCGACAATGTCATTGACATGACAGGCCATTTGCAGATTCAGGACAAAGAATACAAGGACGGCAGGAGTATCAATCAGGGAATGATTCTGGATTCAGCCATGCTCGAAAAATTCAGAAAAACCAATCATGTCAGGCAGTTGACTGCACACCTCGAATCGTTTGCCCTTGCCTCCTGCCGGGAAATGACCAGAGGCGTGATGGTTGTCGGAATTGTTCCTTCAGAAGAAGAGGATTTTGCAGGGTTTAAAGAGAAATACCTCAAACAGACCGGAGGAAAAGGGATTTACCTGAAGGACCAGGACGATGGTGTCATTTTGGGTGAGAAACTTGCCTCTTATCTCCGGATCCATGTCAACGACACACTCGCCCTGATTTCCCAGGGGTACCATGGAGCTTCTGCCGCCGGACTATTCCCGGTGAGGGGTACCATCAGGCTGCCTTCTGTCGAAATGGAAAGCAGGATGATTTATATGAGCAGAGCTGCCGCTGAAAATTTCTATGGTGCTACAGGATTGGTCACATCAGTGCTGGTTAGAGCGGATGACACCAAAAATTTAAAACAACTCAGGAAAGAACTGAATACGGTGATACCTGCCGAAACATGCATCCGAAGCTGGGATGAGATACAACCCGAGATTGTCCAGCTGATCGATGGAAAACTGGCAGGAGGCAATTTCGTCAAAGGCATTTTTTATATGATTCTGGGCTTCATTATTTTCAGTACCATGACGATGATGATGTATGAGCGGAGAAAGGAGTTCGGCATAATGGCTGCCATCGGCATGCAAAAGAGCAGCTTGTCGATTGTTGTATTCTTCGAGGTTATCCTGATATCCATTTTGGGTACGATCCTTGGCGTTGTTGCCGGGTACCTGCTTACCTCCTGGCTCTTTATCCACCCGATCGCCTTACAAGGTGAGATGGCAAAATCCGTGGAGGAATACGGATTCGAACCATTCATTTTTTTCTCCAGGAACATTGAAATTTTTTACTGGCAGCCCATCGTTGTTTTCTGCCTGACGCTTGTCATTTATCTTTTCCCTTTCATTTCCATCAGAAGACTCAAAATCATCCGGGCAATCAGAGACTAATTTTCGCAAAACAAAAAAACATCAATGAATATCTTGCTCAACATAGCGTGGAAAAATATCTGGCGAAACCGGTTGCGCAGCCTGATCATCATGAGTGCGACTACCCTCGGAATATTTGCAGGGCTTCTGATCGTTTCCTTCTCCAAAGGGATGACCAAACAGCGGATTGCCAACGCACTGAATACAGAAATATCCCATGTTCAAATTCATCGGCCTCATTTTATGGTGCAGGATGACATTACCCTCCTGATTCATTCGGCCGACTCCGTTTTGAATGTCCTGCGCAAGAATGAGCTGATTGCCGGATACTCCCCCCGGATCCTGCTCAACTCTATTATTTCTTCAGCAGAAACCGGGACCAACGTCAAAGTGAAAGGCATTGATCCGGAAAAGGAAAAAATGGTCACAGACCTTTACCAACAAATGATTGAAGGGAGCTACTTTGCAAAAGAGAAACTCAATCCTGTTTTACTGGGACAGAAACTTGCTGAAAAACTGAAAGTTAAACTCAATTCAAAGATCGTTCTGCAGATTCAGGATTTGGGTGGAAATATCTCTCCTGCAGCATTCCGGGTTTCGGGAATTTACAAGACCCAAAACACCCCGTACGATGAAGTCAATGTGTTCGTCCTGAATAAAGACTTAAGGATACTAACCGGCATCGATACAACTTCTGTACATGAAATTGCAATCTATTTAAAGGATTACCAGTTTTCCAAACAGATGCAGTCTGAACTGAGAAGCCAATTCCCCGGACTTGAGATTGACACCTGGAAGGAACTGGACGTGTTATTGAGTTACATGAGCGATACGATGGATCAATACCTCTACTTCATCATGGTGGTGGTCCTGCTTGCGCTGATATTCGGGATTGTCAACACCATGATGATGGCGATCCTCGAACGGGTCAAGGAACTTGGGATGCTGATGGCGATCGGAATGAGCAGGGGACGGATCGTCAGGATGATCCTCTACGAAACGGTACTGCTTACTTTGACCGGAGCCTTTTTCGGAATAGCAATCGGCATGACGGTCATCAACTATTATGGCCACCATGGGATCGATCTCTCATTCTGGGGCAAAGGCATGAGCCAATACGGGTTTGCATCCACCGTTTACACTTCCATACAACTTTCCTACATCATGGAAGTCGTGCTTTTGGTCATCATGACCGGATTCATGGCAGCGGTATTTCCCGTTTGGAAGGCCATCAGGATGAAACCTGTGGAGGCATTGAAAACGGATAACTAAAAATGAGACAATGAGAAGATGGGATGATGGGATGATTAGCTCTGAGGAAAATGGTTGTAATCCGACTCCATTGTTTTTTGACTCCAGGCTACTTCAGTACCAATCCAGCCACGACGTGGCGGCAAGTGAGTAGCCTGTTGTGAATCGACGAAGGAGCGGCACCCCAGGTTAAAGATTGCCAAATGACAACCGTCCGCGGTAGCCATAAGAAAAAAGAGAGCTGAATGACTCTGACGGAATAGATAGAATACTGAAAGATGCGATAGAGCAAATTAATATAACAATTCGTCGATTTAACATGAAAATAATTGAAATCAAAGAGGTTGTCAAGATTTATGACGAAAAAAGTGCCAATCCGGTGACGGCGGTGAACGGGATTTCCCTGCAATTTGAAGAGGGTGAATTTACAGCCGTGGTCGGTCCATCCGGTTCAGGCAAAACGACCCTGCTCAACATGATTGGCGGACTGGACCAACCCACCTCAGGGAAAATCCTGATTCAGGACATTGACATCTGGGAAATGAACTCTTCCGGATTAACCGATTTCAGGCTGCACAACATTGGGTTTATCTTTCAGGCATACAACCTGATACCTGTTCTAACGGCCAGGGAAAATATAGAATTCATTATGCAACTGCAGGGAAAATCCAGAAAAGAAAGGGAAAAGAGAAGCAGCGAGCTATTGAAGGAAGTTGGACTGGAGGATAAAAGGAACAACAGGCCAGCGAAACTCTCAGGTGGTCAGCAGCAAAGGATAGCCGTTGCGAGGGCACTGGCCTCAAGGCCGAAATTTATCCTCGCGGATGAACCCACCGCCAATCTCGATTCAATATCAGCAGGTAATCTGCTCGATATTATGGAGAAATTGAACAAGGAAGAAAATATCACATTTATTTTTTCGACGCACGACCCCAGGGTGATGAACAAGGCCAAAAGGGTCATCCTGCTCGAAGATGGCAAGATTACAAAGGAAGAAAGAAAATGATGAGCCTGCGTACCTGTTTGGTGGGTATCCTATTGCACATTCAACTTTCCGGCTTGGCACAGGAAGTGTCAAAAGAAAACGGAGAGAACTCCCAACCAGGTAAAATCAGCCTCAATGGCTATTTTTCGGATCTTTTATCACCCCAATACAACAATTTTCTCGATCAGTGGAAAACCACCAATTATCTGAACCAAAGGCTCAATTTCAACTGGACACCCTCCGGCCATTTGTCGTTTACCGCACAGCTCAGAAGCAGGTTGATCTACAACCAGGCAGGCCCGGATAGCTCTTATATAAACATCCAGGACGGGTTTTTCTGGCAGAAAAATCAACTCAGCCTGAATTCAAATTTTGACAGGTTCAACCTGAAATTCACGCAGGATCAATTGGAAGTCACGGCAGGACGCCAACGCATCAACTGGGGACAGTCTTTTGTCTGGAACCCCAACGACATTTTCAATTCTTACTCCTACTTCGATTTCGATTACATCGAACGGCCGGGTTCTGATGCCATCCGGCTTCAATATTACAATTCGTTTACCTCAGTGACCGAAGTGGCTGCAAAAATCGACAGATTCCATAAAATTACAGTGGCAGGATTATACAGGTTTAACCATAAAGGATGGGATTACCAGGTCATGGGGGGACTGTTGAGCAGTGAGGATGCAGTACTCGGAGCAGGCTTTACCGGCAACATCCATTCAGTGAGCATTTACGGGGAAGGGAGTTATTTCAGACCCATCCATAATTTCGCCGACACGACGGCCATGACGATGATCGATCTGGGTTGCAGCAAGACACTGGGCAACAACATCCGTATGCAATTCGAGGGATTGTACGTCAACAAGAACATGAATATCAACAGTTTGCTTAATTTTTTTCAGACAACACTGGATGTCCGAAAGATTGCATTTGCCAAAATCAATCTATTCGGAAGTATTTCCTATCCAATTACCCCCTTAATCACTGGCTCCCTTGCCATGATGTGGTTTCCGGATACCGGAGGCATCCATGGATTTTACACGGGACCTTCTTTGGATTTCTCTCTCGGAAATAATATTGGATTATCGGTGATTGCCCAGTATTTCAATGGAAATTTTCCGGATGCAAACACGCTTCAACTGGAAAAACAGGTTTTGCTGCTTTCGTTTGTGAGATTAAAATGGAACTTCTGAGCAAAATCAGTCACCAATTCATTCAATAATAGAATTTCCATGTTTTTTGTCGACTACAATAATATCACCTGACCAAATCAACAAACCATTTATAAATCAGATTTTTTTGTGATTGCGCTTCAGAATACTAAAGAATTCTACAGTCACTTGTGTGTTTCGACAAAGTACATGTCTACGTTCTTGTAATTTTTGACATCTATTTTGCCGCGGTGGGTGCATGTGAATTCATCCTTTACAAAGGCATAGGTGGTTCCGGAGATATTGATCCGTCCGGCTTCGCCATTGGATTCTATTCTTGACGCAAGATTGACGGTGCCTCCCCATATATCATAGGCAAATTTATTTTTACCCACGATTCCGGCAATCACCGGTCCGGTATGAATGCCAACCCTTGCCTCAAAAAAGAAATCGCTGCCCTCAGCAATTCGCTTTTGCTTGACCTCTTCCAAAAAGACAGTCATATCGATGGCAGCCTGTATGATCCTGATTTCATCATTGATTCCGGGTTCAGGGATTCCACTGGCCGCCATGTAGGAATCGCCAATGGTCTTAATCTTTTCAATGCCATGGTGACTGGTTATGTCATCAAACCGGCTAAAGATATAATCCAGTTCTTCAACCAATTTTTTCGGTTTTATCTCCTTGGTTAATTGAGTAAAATCCTTAAAATCAGTAAATAAAACAGTAGCCTTCGGAAAGTACCTCGCTTCAACAGCCCCTGCATTTTTCAATTCTTCGGCCACTTTGGCAGGCAGGATATTTTTCAGCAGACTTTCAGAAAGATCCCTTTCCTTCATCAAATCGAAGGTGCGTTGCCTGACCTGCGACTCAAGGCTATCGTAAAGCAAAGCATTCTGTAGCGAGACAGACAGCTGGGAAGAAAGCATGTTGAGGAGATCCACGCTGTCCTCGGTAAATGCATTGACAATGTGATCATTGACCAGATAGATCATCCCAAGTATTTTCCCCTGATTGATTACCGGACTGCAAAAAACCGACTTGCTCTTCAATAGTTTGACTATCTCATCCTGTGCAAATTTCCCGACTGCTGATGCATCACCCAATACCACGGCTTTGTTGGTCCGCTCAGCATATTGAACGATTTTCAGGGACAATGGGCATTCCTCCTTGCTCATTTTGGCGAGATCAGTCATTTCCGCCTGGGCTCTTTCCTGCTTTGAAACATCACTAAAAGCCCTGATGAACCAGTCGCTCTCCTCCCTGATCAAAAACCAACCCTTGTTGGCACCTGCATTTTCGAGCAGTAAAGACATCATTTTGCGCAGCAGGTCATCCAGGACAATGTCACCAGAAATCAGCTGAGAGGCCTTGTAGATGGTGGAAATATCAAGATTCGAAGTTGTATGAGAGGTCGTCCTTGCGCTGATGGATGTTGAACCAGGCCCCACCCGTAAAACCTGATAGTTGCTGTATTTTTTTTGAAGAAAAGTGACCTTCGACAAGGCTCCATAAATTTTATAATTGGTGATTGCCTTATTCAAATAATAGACCAGAGATTCTATTAATCCCAATTCTTCGAGGTAACGGCAATAGAGTTCACAGGCAAGCGCACATTCCTGGATCATCCCATTCTGACCTGCCAGATAAATGGATTGTTCATAATAATCTCTTGCGTTTTGCCTGTGACCTCTGTACCGTGACAATTCGGCAAGGATAAGGAGATATTTACTCTCGTACGAGAAAGGAGCCGATTTTTTATACCATTTGATTTTCCTAAGACAAATTTCCACCTCCAACCTGGCAGCCCATTTTTGCCGGATTTTCATTTCAGGAAGTCTGGCCAGCAGGATAAGGGCCTGATAAAAATAGAAAGCTCCAATGTGAAACAGAGCAATACCGGCATCTTTGTAACTCTTTGTCGTACTTGCAACTATGGCAGCCTGATCATACTTTCCAAAATTATAGTACATCATCATCTGGTAGACTCCCACCTTGAAAATACCATTGAGGTCATTGGTGTTGATCTGGTAATCGATGGAAGTATCATAATCAAAATAGGCGCCTTCAATTTTGCCTGTATGATAGTCGGGATCCTTCAGGTTGCAAATGGTCTGCCTGATTGAGGAAACTGCCAGTGCGGTGTTTTTTTGATTGATCACATTCAAAACTGCGTGGTCGTATGCCTCCACCTCCTCATAAAACTGATTCAATGGTGTACCGGCAAAAAGATGCATGAAACAATACACTTCCGCTCCATAAGCAGCAAAAACATAATCCCCGGCCTCGACACCACGGAGATAGATTTCATTGGTGGTATTCTGGGATTCGGGCAATGGCATCGACCAGTGCCTGACGAATACATTGCTAATCAAATGTGCTTTCGCAAATTCTTCACGGGCATCATATTTTTCAACGATGTCTTTGGCCAGTTGTGCGTACAAGGCCCCATGCCGCATTTCGCCTGTTACCCCGCACAAAACCAGGCCATATCCTCCATATCCACTCGATGAAGCAGAAGTGTTGCCATATTTCACAGACAACCTGACCTGTTCGAAAATAAGGATGGGATTCAGGTTGGGCAGACCGACATAAGTCGGACCGTTGAGATAGGTCAGCATTTGTATGGCAGCCAGCTTGTATGGATCAGTCATCAGTGGCTTATTGAGCAGTGAAACCATGGTCTCATTCCTCAATGCCCAACGCGTTCGGAGAAAAGAACGCATGATGGTCATTTGACCCGGATTTTTGGGTAATGTCACTCCTAACTGTTCCAAATAAGCAAGTCCCGAATAGATACTTTCGATCAGTTTATTTTGCGCATGATAGACCAACACCCTGATTTTGTTGGCGACATCAGTATCAAGTACCGTTTTGGCATGCTTCAGAATTTCATCAATATGTATATGCGCTTCCGCAAAATCGGTTTTTAAAAATGCATTTGCTGCTATTTCATTGTACAAGGTCAGTGAAATTTCGTATTCCGAATCCCAATGGTCGGTTGGCAATAAGGAATGACCTGTTTTGGCATATTTTAGCCCGATATCATAGGCAGCGGCATTTCGGGCCATCTTAGCTGCCAATATGTTGAAATCGATCAAAAGATCTTTCTCCTGACTGGATGTAATGCTTTTCAGACCGTTGTTTAACTGGTCAACTACATCAAATTGCAGCTCATTTTTCCCATCTTTCGAAGCCAATGATTGCAACGCACGCCCAATACTCAGATGGATATTGCTTTTCTCTTCATCTGTCAGACTTTGATAGGCGGCTTGCTGTATCCTGTCGTGTACAAACTGGTAAAATCCCTTCTCCTTACTGTTCAGATTCCTGACAACAAGTCCATTGATGATAGCTTCATCCAATCCTCGGTCGGCAAGCTCATTCGACACTGAAATAATTTTCTCAAGGATCCGGCGATCAAAATTATTGCCAATACAGGAAGCATATTTCAAAACAGTGGAAGCCTCATTGCTAAGTTTGGTCAATTTGGCGGTCATATATTCCACTACGTTGCTGGAGGACTCTGCCAGGATTATTTGATCCGTATCCCAGTTCCATTTCCGGCTGTTTGGGTCAATATAAATGACTCCTTCTTCGTGCAAACCCCGCAAAAGCTGAAGTGTAAAGAATGCATTGCCGTTGGTCTTTTGATAAATCAGAGCGGCAAGTTCCTTCACTTCCTCTTCCTTCCCAAAACAATCCTGACACAATTCCGTCACATCTTTCAGTGTCAGATCTTCCAGTACAATCTCCTCTGATTCAACCCCTGAATCTTTGAGCGATCTGAGCATGACCGCCAAAGGATGTGCCTCATGCACTTCATTATCCCGGTAGGTTCCAACAATGAGGATCTCCTTGTTCGACGCCTCCTGTAAAAGGTTTTGGAGAATGGTAATGGAGCCAAGGTCGGCCCACTGAAGGTCATCAATTAAAAAAACCGTCGGCCGTTCGAAAGTACCCAACGACTTGATAAACTTGACGAAGGCATTGTTGAACCGGTTTTGGCTTTCTGTTCCACTCATCGGAAGAACCTCTTCCCTAGGTCCGGTCAACAATTCGAGGTTGGGAATGATATCGGCAACTACTTTGCCTGATCTCCCAAGAGCCTTTCTGAAACGGTCAGACCAGAATAGAACACGTTCATCCTCCCCTGCAAGAATGTTATCGATATGAGACTGTATTCCATTGATCAGTGCCGAATAGGGGATGTTCTTTTGCAAATGGTCAAATTTTCCCTCAATAAAATGGCAGCCCTTACCATTGGCTATTTCTTTAAGTTTTAATGCGAGTCTTGTTTTCCCGGTTCCGGATCTTCCATTAATCAGAACCAATGATTTTGAATGGTATTTTAGTCCATCAAAAGCCACTTCCAACTGCAAAATTTCATGGTCTCTGCCATAAAGCCGATCAGGAATGCGCAGTTGAGTGCTCACGTCAAATTGACCCAGCTGATAAGATTTTTCATCGATGAACGAGCCATTGTTTTCGTGAATCTCTTCCGACTTCAACAAATCAAAAAGCAGTCCCGATGCACTCTGGTACCTGTCGTCAGGATTCTTCGCCATCAGTTTGGTGACAATCCTCGAAAAAAGAACCGGAACGGATGGAAAAATCTGATAAAGGGAGGGAATGTCGGCAGCAATATGCTGATGAATCAGAGAAAGAGATTCTTCCCCGGAATAAGGCAACTGTCCGCTGGCAAGATGAAAAAAAGTGACACCCAAAGAATAGAAATCTGTCCGGTAATCCACCTGTCTGTTAACTCTACCCGACTGTTCAGGGGATATATAATCGAGTGTGCCGTCCAGCTTTTCTGTTGAAATCTGATGCAAATGCCTTCCAATTTTCTCACTCACACCCAGATCGATCAGGGTTGCCAATCCTGTTTTTTCATTGACAATAATGTTGCTGGGTTTGATGTCCTTGTGAAAGACACCTGCATCATGAAGGTCCTTAACTGCTTCTGTGATATGGAAAGCCAGACGAATAACTGACGAAAAATTACGATCGCCATGGGTAATCATATCCTGCAAATCCATCCCGCTTGCAAAAGATCGAACAAGAATATCCTTGTCGCCTACCCTGTCAATTCTAAGCCCCCTTGCAATCCTGGGCGAATGAATTTGCTCCGATACAGCCAACTCGTTTCTGATTCTTTTCAACTCTTCCGCGAGTTCGCCGGAATGATTGGGTACTTTAAAAATAACTTCACAGTTTGCCTCCGAATCAAAATCCTTGTAGAAAGTATAATTCCTGTTCTCTTTGAAAATATTGGAAGGAAGGCGTACCATTTTCTAAAATTGAATGCTTACCGACATTTCATTCAGCTCCATGTATTTTTTGACTGGCATATTGCCATCTAACTCTGCGAGATCCCGGAGAAAATTTGATTGTAATTTTTGCAGTTCTGTGGTATTAAATTGGTAATCCACATCAACAAGCCTGGTGACCGTCCAGTCATTGAAGAACAATTTCCACTCAAGCGCATATTTGAAAACATCCTTCCATTTTGCCTGATCTTTCACATTGAAAGTATCGTTCTTCGATGCTGGCGGTGGGATGCGCATTCGGATTGGCATCCTGTTAATGGGAATCGTACCGTAGGAATGATGATCTGTTGCATGCGCGACCGACAGATCCCACATGACCTTTGCAAGTGTACCCGACAGGTTGTCTCCGGTAAATAGTTCATTCCCATCCGGGAATCCAGGCAACCATTGTGAAATATAGTCTGCCCATTTTCGGAGGTCAGAATATTCACTGATAGGAATGCGCTGAACGACTGCATCGGTAAATCGCTTAAAAACATTGTAATAGCTCTTCAGGAAAACATCATAGTCCGAATGAACCTTGGAGGGCAAGAGTTTCCATCTGAACGCCGGATAGGAGGAATTTCCTTCAATACCCTTGTATCCTGAGACCAATAAGGTCAACAACCCTTCCTGTGGTCCGCAGAAACCGGTATAAAGATATTTCTGATCGTTCGCCACCGGGGAGTTACCGCTTTCGAGCACACTGTCATTTAAGGTCAGGGTGAACTGAAAATGAGGGAATAAAAGTTTAAAAACAGTACTTTCGATAGGTAAGGAAGTTTTGGTGATGGCATTGATCGTATCGAACGGAAAATGCAAAATTGGGTGGGTTGAGAGTAAAATGCGATAAGTGGCTCCCATCATGGCATAGTTTTTAGCCAAATCCCATGCCTGACCATCCTGAGGCACGGTCAACAGCTTTGTATCATAAATATATATTCCGAGCGCTTTTAGTTTGTACTCATTTTTATTTTTGCTCAGAAGTACCACCGTACTGGCAACATACAAACCCTTGAATGGAATCACCTCCTTCATGCATATAAAATCAGCGACATAATAGGTCGAATCGTCCAATTTGTTCTCAAGCAGTTCTTTGAAAATTACCTGCAAATTGGGATCAATCACGGGATTTAAAAACTTGGCGAGTGGCGTTGTAAGTATCTGATCACAAAAGACTTCATCCGGCAATATCTCCCAACTGGGATTTTTAAATGCCTTCACCATGGCTGTTGGCCAATAGAACAAGGTATTTCGGATGTATCTCAAACCAATATTCCAAAACCATGTTTTTCTTTCTTCCTTTGGAATATGAACCACTGCAGGCGCTTCTCCAAATGGATGAGACGGACTAGGCTGAGGCCATGGACCCTTGCGGTCGTAAAGGTATTTCATTGTTTTCATCTGTATATAATTTGTTTAAAATTTGCCAGATGGAATACCCGGGTAATCATTTTCGGTTGGTTTGAAAATTGTCTTAAGGGTATTTCACACGTAAATAACAGTATTAATATGTTGATTATTAGAACGTACGTATGGAACCCTCAGGATAATTTACATTCTATTTTGCGAACGATTGTGCATGAGGGTTTCACACGTAATTATCATTATTAAATTATTGAATATCAGCAAGTACGCATGAAACTCGCAAATGACTTTACATCGCCTTTTGCGGGATTGGCCCATGCTCGTTTCATAATGTCATATTCTTAGGTCAGGTTGCAATACCAAGGATTGA
>JBAXUL010000004.1:0-82262 GCA_037129695.1 Prolixibacteraceae bacterium | reverse complement strand
AGAAAACGGGCGGCCAATATTGGCCGCCCGTTTTCTTTATTCAGCTAGTTGATATTATTAATTCAAGGTGATTTCTGTGACTTTGCTGCCAACTGTCATTTTGGCTTTGTTGTCGCAACTGCCCTCTGTAGGAAATCCGAAATCAATGGTTATTTTGTCTCCTTTAGATGGGGTAATTTCATAGATTCCACTATTGTACCACTGGCAGTCACCTTTTTTGATCATCACTTTGGTTGATTTGGCAGTCCAGGTGGTTCCGTCTTTGTTCACACCGTTGGAACTATGGATTTCCGTTCTCCAAAGATCATCAAGCACTGTAGCGGTGTTGGCACCTTCTGCCAGCAGCCTTACACCATCATAGCGAAAAGTGATGAAACTGTTATCGGCATATACAATTTTTCCTTCAGAGATAAAATCATATCTTGGCCAGTTATTTCCTGGATTTGGTCCTGAATAAGTAATTTTAGTTGTTCCCGTAACCTTCTTGTTGTCAACAATATAATTTTCAATTTTGAAGGTAGCCACATTCTCTTTAGTGGTCATTAAGCCGCTTAGGCTGATGTCAATTTTTCCTTTTCCAACGCTACATTCTGTACCCCAATCTAAAGAAATTGAGTAGGGGGGAGTCAGGTAATTGACATTGATAGTCGGGCAGCTTCCGATGCTAATGTTCCCGGCTTTGAAATTGGTGGATATAAACCCTGCCTGAGCAAAATCACTGATTGCCTCAAAAGTAGTGGTTGCAATCACTGCATTTTTTTCAACTGAATTATCATTAAAAGGAGTATTGTCAACAACCGTTGGCCCACTTTCTTTCTGGCATGCATAAATAAATACCAAAACTACAAATGTAAAAAGAGAACTTACAAATAATAATTTACGATTCATTTCGAGTTTATTTAAGGATTAAGATTTATTTTTTGGTATGTTGTTTGGATATTTCGCACATTAGCTACACAAAATTAGATTTTTCAATCTAATAATGCAAATCAGAGGTAATCAATATTGCATTAGAACTTCGTCGATTAAAAAAGTTAAATTTCACATTATAAATTTTTCCTTTTTTTCTTCATTCCTTTTCCTTAACTCCAGCAAGGTAGTGAAAGACAATGTATCTACCATTTTTGATTTGGCTTCAAACCATACTTCATGCATGACGCATGGCTGCTCTGCATGGCATTTCGAATTTCCTCCAATACAGTTTTCCATGACTTCTGTGCCTTCGACTTTGTTGATGATGTCAGCAAGGCTGATCTCTTCAAGTGATTTAGCAAAAACGAAACCGCCATTCCGGCCTTTTGTACTCCTGATAAATCCGGATTTTGATAGTTCTGTCAATATTTTTCGCAGGTATCGTCGGGGTATATCCAGCTGTTCGTGAAGATATTCAGCTGAAAATACTTCATCCTGACTCATGGCCATAAATCCCAGAACAGACAGCGAATATTCAGTAGTTTTATTAAAAATCATAAATTACTACAAATAGGTGGTATTTAACTTTGAAACGAAATTAAAAAATATTTGCTTTACAAAAAATTAAATTCGTCCAAATAATATATGACATTCCTATCTCCCAAGGCAGTAGTATGGGTCAAAAAGATGAAGAAGTACCACAAATGGCCGGGTATTGTTGTTGCTGTTTTTGCATTACTGTTTGCAACATCCGGGATTCTTCTGAATCATCGCAATCTGATCGCTAAATTAGATATATCAAGAAAATGGATGCCTCCGGGTTATCAGTACAATAACTGGAACCTGAGCGGAGTGAAGTCGTCAGTGCCAGTTGGTAATGATTCAATCTTATTATACGGCAACATTGGAGCTTGGATGGTTTCAGCCGGACTAACCAATTTTGAGGATTTTAATCATGGTTTCCCGGAAGGAATTGACAAAAGAAAGATTTATTCGATCGTAAAATTCAAGGGGCATCTGGTTGCTGGAACGCATTTTGGCCTTTTCGTCAATACCCTGGTCAAAAAGAATTGGGAGCAAATCAATTTGCCTGCAGGGGAGGATCGGATCAGCGATTTATGTATCAAAGGGGATTCATTGCTGATACTGACGCGCGATAATTTATTCTTTACGACGGATTTGGCGCATCTGGAGCAAATCAATTTACCTCCTCCTGCTGGATACGAACGCAAAGTTGGACTTTTTCTGACGCTATGGCAACTGCACAGTGGTGAACTCCTGGGTTTTTCAGGGATGTTGTTTGTGGATATTCTGGGCTTAGTCCTGATTTTTCTTTCACTGACAGGTTTATTGCATTTTCTGTTTCCAGGATGGATCAGAAGACTGAAGAAATTGGGGAAATCCTATCAGGCTCAAAATTCGGTCAAGAAATGGAATTTAAAGTGGCACAATAAGCTGGGCTATATTTTTGCTTTATTTCTGGTCGTAAATACGACTGCCGGTATGTTTTTACGGCCACCTTTGCTGATCCCTATTTCTTCTTCCTGTGTGGGTATCATCCCTTTTACGCATCTGGATGCCGGGAATCCATGGCAGGACAAATTGCGCCGGATTGCATGGAATGAAAGTCTGAAAAAATACCTGATATCTACCTCCGACGGATTTTTTTACGCCAATCAATCAATTAATCAGGAGTTGATATCTGTATCAAATCAACCGCTGGTCAGTATCATGGGATGCAATGTACTTGAACAGCTTGGTTCTGGCACATGGCTGGTAGGATCTTTCAGCGGACTATTCATTTGGAATCCTGTTTCTGGTGTTGTTGTGGATTATTTTTCCGGGTTACCGACTGAAACACCCCATGGAATCGGAAGGCCTGTCGGCCAAAATATGGTCGCCGGTTTTATTACAGATGGTAATAGCAGAAGTTACTGGATTGATTACAACCGCGGAACATTGGCTGTTGATGGAGGAAAGGCTTTTCCTTCCATGCCCGCTGTGATTCTGGATCAAAGTCCAATATCACTTTGGAATGCTGCTCTTGAAGTTCATACGGGAAGGATATTTGAGTTCCTGATCGGTCCTTTTTACCTTCTTTATGTACCTATCATGGGATTAACCATTTTGGTGGTCCTGATCAGCGGATTTTTAATCTGGTGGTTGGCTTACAGGAAAAATGAAAGAGATAAAAAATGAAGTTCTCCTGTTTTGAATGCTATATTTTATCTTTTGGCAACAGGTAGTATATCAGTTACCTGAAAAAGAAATCCAACTTTTGAGATGTTTTCAATGGTAATGGCTGGATCGTCCTGAAGGTATTTTCTAAGTTTGGAGATATACACATCAAGGCTTCTTCCAGAAAAATAGTCGTTTCTTCCCCATATTTTCGTCAGAATTTCCTCTCTTTTGACAATCTTCCCTGAATTTTGAATGAAAAGGTGGATCACCTCGTTTTCACGGCTGGTTAATCTTCTGGATGCTAAATCGAGACAAAGGCATTGGTTGGCATATTCAAACGTGTACTTTCCGATCTGGACTTTTGCGTCAGTGACTGTTGGTTTGATTTCTATCCTGTTTAATATGGCCTGAATACGGCAATAAAGCTCATCTTCATCGAAGGGCTTGGTGATATAATCATCTATACCAAGGTTAAATCCCTTGATCTTATCCTCTTTCATGGATCGAGCGGTAACAAAGATGATCGGGATACCTGACTCCTTATTCCTGATTTTTTTTGCAAGAGTAAATCCATCCATGAGAGGTAACATGACATCAAGGATGGCGAATTGAAAAGTCTCCAGGTTGAAGGCTCTCCAGCCACTCATTCCATCCTGACACAATGTTGTTTCAAATCCTTTTGAATTGAGAAATTCTGTCATCAGGAATCCAAGGCTTTTGTCATCCTCAACCAGAAGCAATTTGGTCTTCAACTCCATGATTCGCCTTTCTTTTTTGGGAAGATGATGGTAAATCTGCTCCCTTTTAACGGTTCACTTTCTACGAGAATGGAGGCATGATGCGCGTTCAGGACTGCTTTTACATAATAAAGTCCGATTCCAAATCCCTTGATGTTGTGTTGATTGCCGGTAGGAATTCTGTAGTATTTCTCAAAAATTTTTTTCTTTTCATGAGCAGCCATTCCAATACCCTTGTCAATTACTTCAATCTTCGTCCCGGTCTCTATCTTGGTTACAGCGACTGTAATTTCAATTTTTTGATGAGAATATTTGTATGCATTGACCAGTAAATTCATCATCACATGAACCAGTTCTGCATGATCTCCAAAAACATAAACTGGTTCTTCGCCATATTCTTTGATAATTTTTCCGCCTTTTTGTTCAACCAGGAAATTGACCGACCGGATGGCTTCATCCAGTACCACTGAAATGTCGGTCTTCTGGAAATGATACGCCATGTTATTCTGTTCAATGGCTGCAAGTTGCAAAATGTGATCAGAATGACGCTGCAATCGTTTATTCTCCTCGATGATTGTATCCGTATAACGTTTTAATTTTAAATTAGTTGAAATTTCATCTGACTGGTATATCATTTTTGCTGCAAGCGAGATACTGGAAATCGGAGTTCTGAATTCATGAGCGAGATTATTGACCATCTCCTTGATGTTTTTTGAAAGACGAATTTCTTTCAGATAATGCCTGATCACGAGTACAAATGACAGACCAATCAATAAAATCAGGATTACAGATCCAAGGAACATCAACCCCATCCGGTGCAGAAAAAAATTGTAGCGGTTGGGAAATATGACTCCAATTTCGGTTCCTGACATTTCAAGTACGTTATCCAGGCTGAGCCTGTAACAAGCAGAACCTACCAGTTGATCCAGCTTTTTTATTTCGAGGGTATCTTTTCCTTTGAAGATGGCCAGTTCATATTCCTGGTCGATTCCGTAGCGGGACAATTCATCACGAATTTGTCCATCAAGACTTTTCCATACATGAGGGGTTATTTTTCTGCTGGCCCTGAATGTGCTGTCGCAGGAGATACTTTTCTGCATAGACTGACATGCCCCTTCATCTTTAGTAAGGGTAGCGATCGTCTGATTCAGCGCAATCCTTACACTTTTACTGAAAAGCGCCTCTTCCAGCCGGTAGGAATAAATCAACCAGTAAACCTGCATACCCAAGAGTATCAGGATAGAAAGCAGGGCAATGAAGACCGGAACGTATCTTTTGAGTTGGCTCATGGAGTAAAATTATAAACAAATTTGATTTCTTTTATTTTTTAACAATGCATTAACAACATGACATGTCGGACGAATCGAATTTTTCATTTATTTTGAACACATATAAATTATTAATTTGATAGTTATGAAAAAATTAGCCCTTGTATTGACTTTTGTTTTTGGGGTAGCTATGATAGCACCTGCTTTTGCTGCTGATCCTGTTAAAAAAGAAGGTACCAAAACTGAGTGCACCAAAGATGCCAAAGGTGGATGCGCAAAAGAATGTAAATCTGCATGCTGCAGCAAGGATGCAAAAGCTGGTGAAGCTAAGGCTACATCAAAACCTGCTGATAAAAAATAATTTACCTACGGGTGAAAATGTAAAAAGAGGCTTTTGGCCTCTTTTTTTGTTGTTAATTTCTCAATGGTAATGTGTTACGGAAGGTTGTTTTTATACCGGATTAGGTTTCTGGCCATTCCGTTGAAGATAAAGAGATGAAATGGCAGTTCTGCATACCAGTAAAGCCTTCCGGCAATTCCAACAGGACGGAATGTGGCAGTTTGCTGAAGGTAGTACTTGTTGTTTTTTTCGATGATCCTGAACTCTAGCCAGGCTTCGCCGGGTAATTTCATTTCAGCATACAACAATAGCCTTTTATTTTGTTTGTCCGCAGCCAGTACACGCCAGAAATCCAGTGTGTCGCCTGTGAAAATTGTATTTGCATTGGTTCTTCCTCTCCGCAAACCGACACCACCCCATAATTTATCCAGGTAACCACGGATATCCCAAAGCCAGTTCCCGTAATACCATCCTCTTTCACCGCCAATCGACCACATATTGCTTAAAACCTGATCTACACTCGTGGTAATCTCCATCTTTCGTCTGTCTCTGTAGCAACCTTTTGATGGCACTTTTACATGTTCAAGCAAAGAATTGTCGTCATAACTTGACACCAGGGAATCCTTCCAGCTCGATACTACATTGTTTTGTTCAATTCGCTGAAAAGCCAACTTTACCGAATCCTTGTAGGAAATAAGCGATAGGTCAAGCATGGAATCCAGATTGTTTTCTTTGGCAATCACCTCCGATTTCATGCTGTCGACGAGATACTTGGCCAGACTGTAGGAAGTAGAGGTAATTAAATACACCCAATAGGACGAGAACCTGACCGTCATAACGGGAACTATAAAAATGCGCCTTTTCAATCCGCGAACTTCAGCAAATTGAAGAAGCATTTCTTTGTACGACAATTTATCTGGTCCTCCGATTTCATAAGTTTGATTATAAGTCTCCTCTCTCAGCAATACGCCTGTCAAATATTCGAGTACATTTCTGATGGCAATTGGCTGAGTTTTGGTATTGAGCCACTTAGGAGCAATCATCACCGGAAGTAATTCTACCAGATCCCTGATAATTTCAAATGATGCACTGCCTGAACCTACGATAATTTCGGTTTGAAGAGAGGTTATAGGTATTCCGGAAGTTTTTAGAATTGCTTCCACACTGTTAGTAGTAGCTCGGTTTTCTTGATGAGTAATCTGGGATATACTTCCTAGATAGATGATTTGCCTGGAGGAAGTCAGTTTGATCATCTCTACAAAATTTCTCGCAATGGTCTCTTCCTGTTGGCTAGGACTATTGGACTTGCTACCCATCGGATAGATCAGGTAATAGGCCGCATCTATATTGGAAATGGTATCGTAACTATCAGGTTCTTTGAGAAAATCTATTTCAAGAAGAAAAATGTTGGGATGTTTGTATATGCCACCTGTCGGGAAACGATTCTTATCCCGAATGCAGCAAACAACTTCATGTCCCTGTTCCAAAAGAACAGGGAGTACTCTTTTCCCTATGTATCCGGTAGCGCCTGTCAGCAGAATTTTCATTTCACAACTCCTTCCCGTGTGGTAACCGGGAAAACTAAAATGTTCCTTCAGCCTTTATTGCAGAAGTTCAATCCGTTTTACCGGCAAATGTTAGAAATAACTACTTGTTGACAAATATTATTTCAAAAGACAATTTGTAAAATTGCAAACAAAAAAAGTTTTAATTTCAATTATGCGCAACTATTTGAAATAAATTAAAGATAATTAATCATAGACTACCTTTGAAATGTGTTAATAGCCTGAATGATTGTTGATTGTAATTTGCAAAAACTTAATATAGGTTTCTGCGTATATCTAAGAGAATAAAAGAACAGGATGAAAAATCGAGCGGTTTACCAGATTGATGGGAGATATCTCTATTATACCTTTATTGCGGGTGCCCAAAGAATTCTCCAGCATCAGATTGAAATTAATAAGATCAATGTTTTCCCGGTTAACGACAAAGATACCGGTACTAATTTGGCATCCACTGTCAGATCGATCATGGATAACATTCAACCCGATCGTTCATTTACAGCAACTGCAGATGTGATCGCCGAGGCTGCGCTGATTGGAGCAAGGGGAAATTCAGGAGTTATATTTGCCCAGTTTTTTTATGGAATTAGCCTTGAAACGGAGGATAAACACGTTCTGACTTTTTCTGAATTTGCTGAAATCGTTAAAAGATCAGTCAGGTATATCTATCAGGCTGTTGCAAATCCGGTTGAAGGAACAATGCTTACGGTAATCAGTGATTGGGCTGATTTTCTGTACAGCAGAAAAGAGATCGCAACGGATTTTAATCAGGTTCTTATTGAGTCGCTTGACATTCTGAGGACCTCACTTCTTGAAACCAAAGAGAAGTTGAAGATATTGAAACAGTTCAACCTGGTTGATGCCGGCGCCAAAGGATTTGTGGTTTTTATTGAAGGAATCAGCGATCTGATACGGTCCAGAAATTTCAGGAGCCTGATTGCTGAATCACCTCAAATTGTTTCGCTGGTGCACAGTGACGATGCGATCAATGATAACTTAGAGTTTCGGTATTGTACTGAAGCACTGATAAAAAATACATCCGCAGACCAGTCAACGATTCAGTCACTTCTTCAACGTTTTGGCGATTCTGTCGTTGTTGCTGGAGCGGCCAAAACAACACGCATCCATGTTCACACCAATCGACCTGCAGATCTTTTCAAAGACTTAAGAGGATATGGAACCATCACATCTCAAAAAGTGGATGATATGGTGAGACAAAACGAAGTGGTGAAGAACCGGAAGTGGAAGATTGCCCTGGTCACAGATTCAACATGCGATTTACCCCAGGAACTTCTGGACTTATACCAGATTCATGTGATTCCCTTAAACCTCAACTTTGGTGAGAATCATTATCTGGACAAAGTAACTATCACACCTGAATTGTTTTACGATTTATTGGAGAGCAGTTCTTTGTTTCCACATACCTCGCAGATCAATGAAAGGTCATTTAACAATCTATTTTCCCACCTTGCTTCTCATTATGATGCCGTGGTGGCCATTCATCTCACCTCTCAATTTAGCGGTACCCTGCAAAACAGTAAAAAGGCCGCAGAGCGAATTTCCAAAGAATTCAACAAACCGGTTCATGTCTTTGATTCGAAAAATTTATCCGGTGCGCTTGGATTAATCGTGTTGCGTACAGCAATGGCCATAGAAGAAGGTGCAACTCTCAACGAAATTCTTTTATCAATGGATGATTGGATTAAGAAAGCGCGCGTTTTTGTCAGCGTAAAGACCTTGAAATACATGGTAAAAGGAGGAAGGGTTTCCAAACCAAAAGGCTTCATCTCAGCTCTGCTCAACATTAAACCGATTGTCTCGATGGATGAGCATGGTAAATCAACCCTGATTGGCAAAACGTTCAGTCAGTCTTCAAATGTGAGCCTGGTTATCCGGAAAATCCAGGATTTGCAGATGGAACACAAAATTTGGAAATACATCGTTTTGCATGCTCATAATCTGGACGGAGCGAATGAATACAGCAGACAAATGCAACAACTTACCGGGTTTGAACCTCTCGCGGTTGTCGATATTTCACCGGTAATCGGAATGAACGCTGGTGTTGGCGCAACGGCGGTTTCAATCATGTTAACCTAATTTTGAATTCATGAGCTTTTTGAGCATCTATTTGATTAACCTGGCCTTGATCATCGGCATGATGACCTTGTTATGGCTGGTTAGTATATTTCTGAAAAATGTGAGTATTGTAGACTTGTTTTGGGGAATTGGTTTTGTGGTCTCTGCAACAGCCTATTTTGTATTAACTGAAGAGATTGGGGTAAGAAAAGTATTATTGTTGGGAATGGTCCTATTATGGGGGTTGCGTTTGTCTATCTATCTGGCATGGAGGAATATAGGTAAGGGGGAGGATTTTCGTTACCGTGAATTCCGTCTAAAGTACGGTGAGAACCGATACTGGTGGATCAGCTACTTTCAGACTTTCTTATTGCAGGGAGTATTGATGTGGTTGATTTCTTCTCCTCTTCTTGGAGCACAATATGATTCAATACAGCAGGAACTTACCTGGCTTGATTTTGCAGGGATTTTAGTTTGGTTCATTGGTTTCATTTTTGAGGCAGGTGGTGACTGGCAACTCGCCAGATTCAAATCAGATCCTTCCAATAAAGGCAAAATACTCAATACCGGTTTCTGGAAATATACGCGGCATCCAAATTATTTCGGTGATGCTGCCGTTTGGTGGGGATTTGCACTCCTTTGTATGTCAGCAGGTAGCTTTATTCCGGTTTTGGGTACAGTCTTGATGACGGCCTTAATCATCAAGGTTTCAGGAGTTGCGCTGCTCGAAAAATCGCTTAAGATTAAAAAGCCTGAATATGAGGAATATATAAAAAATACATCCTCATTTATTCCATGGTTTCCAAAAAATAGTTTCAAATGAAATCTTCATGATTTTGGAATCACTAACTGAGATAATAATTGTCACAAACGGGGATTCCATCTTCCAAATTAAATACAAATTATAAACTGATGAACTTTATCATTCACAATATATGGCTCCTACTTTTTGTTATATGGGGCATTCCCTTAACCTGGTTTCGCAGTCGATTCAGGAAGATAGTTTACCAGACAGATAGTTGGATTATCAATGTAAAACCCGTTTTCATGAAAGAGTTAAAAGTGCTTTTCGGTTATGATTTTCCTGGAAGCCTGCAGCACAATAGGTTAAGAAATTCATACCGTATTTATTTGTCAGTATACCTGGTTTTATTTGTTCTTTATTTCAATTTTGGGAATCAGGCACAGGCAGGAAATACCGATGGCAATGCGAAAATTTCGGTGGGCAGCACCATTCCTGGATTTTCATTGAATGATCAGAATGGGAAACGCTTTGAAATAAGTGATGTTCTTGGCAGGAAGAATCTTGTAATTTACTTTTACCCCAAAGATGATAGTCCGGGATGTACCAAGGAGGCATGTTCTTTCAGAGACCAATTTGAAGTTTTCAGGGATGCTGACGCGGTGATCATTGGGATCAGTTCCCAATCGGTGAAAAGCCACAAGGAATTTGCCGACAAATACAAACTTAATTACACCCTTCTCAGTGATGAGGGAGAAAAAATCCGCCAGCTCTTCGGTGTGCCAACCAATTTGCTGGGTTTGATTCCAGGCAGAGTAACCTACGTTGTCAATAAAGAGGGGAAAGTCGTTTACATGTTTAATTCCCAGATAAAAGCCGAAATGCATGTGAGTGAGGCACTTAAAATATTGAAAGAATTGAAATGATGACCATGGTTCAGGTATTCATTCTCCTTCTCTGTTATCTGATCGGAGCGATACCCTTTGGTTACTTACTGACAAAGAAGGCAACAGGTCTGAATATTCTTGAGCAGGGCAGTGGCAACATCGGCTCCACCAATGTTGGCAGGGTTGCGGGCAAAAAGATTGCCATCCAGGTTCAGGTACTGGATATGTTGAAAGGATTGATTCCTGTATCCGTTTTTCTGCTTTGTAACCACTTCGGGTGTGCTATTTTTCAGGATGAAACCGTCTATCTGGTTGCCATATTTGCAATTATGGGCCATAATTTTTCTATTTTTCTTCGATTGAAAGGAGGCAAGGGTGTGAATACGACTTTGGGAGCTTCAGTACTATTGGCGCCTGTTGAGGTTTTTTGTGCTGTCGGGGTATATTTTATAGCGAAACGGTTTTTGAAGTATACATCTGCAGGCTCAATTGCACTTGCCTTCACTCTACCTATTGCAGGTCTGGTTCTGCAGGCCGGGAAATGGTTGTTGTTTTATCTTCTTTTTTGCTCCCTGATGATCATTGTCAGGCATCTTTCCAATATTCAAAGGCTTTTTTCGGGGAAAGAAAATTTGTAGATTACATCAGGCGATGTCGCTGTTGTTGTTCCTCTCCCAAATCTTTGTAGACTTCAAATCAGCAGGTCCCATCTGACTGATTATTCTTCCTTATTCTATTTTGCGATTGAATCTTTTTTTCCCCTGGTATTCAACTTAATAAATTGATTCGATCAGATTTTTTGTTCAAATTATTTCTGACCTAATCAAATAAATCGAAATCTCCCGAATTATTATAATCTCTTGATTTTTTCATTGAAAATGTAAATGGAATCATTACAAATACACTAATCAGTGTTGTTTTAATTTATACTAAATAAAATCTCAGGACGGGAATTTTGTGTTTCATAAATTCATGGCTAAGTATTAAATATTCAAATAAATATATCATTGATATTACATATTCGACCAGATATTTCCTGCCTGTAATACGGCTAAAAGATCACGTATAACAAAATTGATTTTATTACAGGAAACTACATTTAACTGAAAGTGGATTAATATATTGATTCAATAGGATAGATTTGTTAAGAATACATTGACAAAAAAAATGTAAAACATGATCATTTTTGTTTTGTCAGTAAATTGTAATTTCACTATCTTCACTTTGTAAGTTACAAAAAGAGTGCAGTTTAGACCTATAAATTCACATTTTCAGCAGCTAGAAATATGAGATTAAAAGATTCTGCCATTCATCAAATCGTTATAACCTCTCTCGTAATAATCGTTGCATTAACGGTTTCTCTTCTATTATTTTTTGGTTATGATTATTACTCCATTCCTTTAGAGGAGCGACATTTTCATCCGCTAAACCTGTCATTTAAAGCCAGCGGAATCGTTGGTCACGGATTGGGAATTATTGGGTCACTTTTGATTATTACCGGGGTATTCTCTTATATGTTCAGAAAACGGATAAGAATTTTTTCCCGGATAGGAATACTAAAACACTGGCTTGAATTTCATATTTTTCTTTGCACACTAGGACCGTTTCTTATATTATTTCACACCACGTTTAAATTTGGAGGTATTGTTGCTGTCAGTTTCTGGAGTATGGTTGCGGTCTTCCTGAGTGGAATAATTGGTCGGTATATCTACCTTCAAATACCTCACTCGATTGAAGGTAAGGAATTGACTCTTATGGAGATGGAGGATCAAAGGGCAGAGATCAACAAGCAATTGAGACAAACTATCACATTGGACGAAAGTATTTATGAGATCATCGATTATCGTTCAGGCAGGTCAGATATGAATTCCGGTATATTGGAGAGAAGAAGGGGAGAAAGAGTTGTACTGAAGAAATTAAGAAATGAATTGAAATCGCAGGCTGTACCCAGAAAGAAAGCCGCTGAAATTATTCAGATATTCAAGAATCAACTTACGCTCAAAAAGAGAATAGAAAGGTTGGTTACGATGCAAAAGCTATTTGCCTACTGGCATGTGGCCCATTTGCCTTTTGCGCTGATCATGCTGGTAGTCATGATAATTCATGTTGTTGTTGCAGTTACTTTCGGATATAAATGGATTTTTTAGTTATGGATGTACTCATAGAAAAATTGATTATCTATTCTTTGGTGGCTGTTTTTATCGTATCCATTCTGTTGGTATACTTGTTTAAACAGAAAAGAGACTCAAGAATTGTTGAGAAAAAGATTGCCATTGCCATTGAGGAAGGATTGAACGAACCCGTCACGCTGCATCCGGTGATCGATGTGAATCGTTGCATCCGAAGCGGAGCCTGTGTCAGCGCGTGTCCTGAAAAGGACATTATTGGCATCAAAGACGGCAAGGCGACCATTATTAATGCTTCCCGCTGCATTGGACATGGGGCTTGTTTTCATGCTTGTCCGGTGCAAGCTATTACCCTTTTCATTGGTACCGAAAAACGGGGTGTTGAATTGCCTCATGTTGATCAGAGTTTTGAGTCCAATGTGCCCGGAATTTATATAGCAGGCGAAATGGGTGGAATGGGGCTAATTAAGAACTCAGTTGAACAAGGAAAACAGGCAGTTGAGAATCTGAGCAGAAAAATTGACAAGAACATTCCGGCTCAATACGACCTGGTCATTGTAGGTGCCGGGCCCGCCGGGATATCTGCTTCTTTGACTGCAAAGATGAACAAATTGAAGGCTTTGACCCTTGAACAGAATACGCTGGGCGGAACTGTTTTTACTTTTCCCCGTTCCAAAATAGTGATGACATCTGCCATGGATCTCCCTTTACATGGCAAAGTTAAACTTTTTGAAACCAGCAAGCAGGAATTATTGAATCTCTGGACTGACGTACTGTCTAAAAATGAAATTGAGTTGTATCAGAATGCCAAAGTGGAGTCTGTCACTCCTGTAGGCAGGCATTTTATCATCAAGACTTTGGCCGGAGAAGAATATTCCTCCCGGAAGGTTCTTTTGGTTATAGGGCGCAGAGGTTCTCCCCGTAAACTGGATGTACCAGGTGAAGAGAATCCAAAGGTGGCTTACCGATTACTGGAACCAGAACAAATAAAGGATAAGAATATTTTAATTGTGGGTGGGGGAGATTCGGCCATTGAATCTGCTTTATTACTTTCTGACAACAACAAGGTGACATTATCCTACAGAAGTGAGATTTTTGGAAGGTTAAAGCCTAAAAACAATAACAACATCAAGGAAGCCATTCAGGCGAATAAGATCGACGTATTATTTAATTCAAATGTGAAAGCCATTGAGGATAAAATAGTACGCATTTCAAAATCAGATTCAGCCGAAAATATTGTTTTAAATAATGATCTGGTTTACATTTTTGCTGGAGGGGAGTTGCCAACACAATTCCTAGAGAAAATAGGTATTCAAATTACCAAAAAATTCGGTGAGGCCATCCTGAAGCACACTAATTAGTATTTTTAGACTTCACTGGAATGACTGCAATACAGTTCAAGATGAAAGCAAGTTATTTGCATAAAAATATTTTTCTGATCAGCATTCTGTTTCTTTCGTTGAAAGTATCAGGGCAGATTTCTCCTGGAGAACTGGCGAAGGTTCACGCTCATCTGGAGGGCATGGCCAATTGCACTCAGTGTCATACATTAGGGGCAAAAGTTTCGAACGAAAAATGTCTCGACTGTCACAAGGAGATCAAGGCAAGGGTTGTGGAAGCCAAAGGATATCACTCCTCTACCAAGGTGAAAGGGAAAGACTGTACGATATGTCACAGTGATCATTATGGGAAAAATTATGATATTGTCCATCTTCAAAAAGAAAAATTTGACCACAACGATACCGGGTACAAACTAGAGGGAAAACATGTGACAAAAGATTGTAAGGATTGCCATAAGACTGAGCATATTACTGATTTACAGATCAAAAAGAAGAGTGAAACCTATTTAGGGTTGAATGGGCAGTGTCTAACCTGTCATGAGGACAACCACCAGAAAACCATGTCAGTAAATTGTCAGACATGTCACAATTTTGATGCGTTTAAACCAGCCTCAAAATTTGATCACAACAAGTCCAGATTCATACTAAAAGGGAAGCATGCAGATGTATTGTGTGAAAAATGCCATGCAAAAAGTGTTAGGGAAGGGAAAAAATTCCAACAGTTTTCCGGATTGCAATTTCAAAATTGCGTCAGTTGTCACAAGGATCCGCATGAAAATAAATTCGGGCAAAATTGCACCCAATGTCATATGGAGGATTCCTTTAAATCGATGAAAAGCCTTGGTAATTTTGATCACCGTAAAACAGGATTCCTGCTTGCAGGCCGCCACGCACAGGTTACATGCAAACAGTGCCATAAAGTAAGTGTCACAGCTCCTGTAAAGCACGAGAAATGCATAGATTGCCATATTGACTATCATAAAAATCAATTCAGAAGGAATGATAAATCGCCAGATTGTTCTGAATGCCATGATGTGACCGGATTTTCCCTGTTTTCATTTACGGTGGAAAAACACAATCTTTCAAAATTCAAGCTTGAAGGATCCCATTTGGCAACACCTTGTTTTGAGTGCCATAAAAAAGGAAAAGATTGGAGTTTCAGGGGTATTGGTGAGCAATGTGTAGATTGTCACAAGGATATTCATCAAAATTTGATAGATGCCAGATTCTATCCCGGATCGCGATGCGAGAACTGTCACCAGGCTGCTTCATGGAGTGAAATCAAATTTGACCATCAAACAACCTCTTTCCAACTTGAAGGGAAACATTTGTTGGTTTCGTGCAGACAATGTCATTTCTTATTAAAAGAAGGGAATGCTCCGGAGCAAAAATTCAGACAGTTGGGAGGAAATTGCGAAAATTGTCATAAGGACATCCATCATGCGCAGTTTAAGGAAAACACTGAAAAATACTGCGTAAGATGTCACGGTTTTGAAAACTGGAAACCTGAAAAATTCAATCATAACAATACCCGCTTTAAGTTGGATGGCGGTCACAAAGACGTGGCATGTATCAAATGCCACAAAGTTATCGCAGAGGGAAACGAAAGATATATTAATTACAAATTTAAGGACATATTATGCGCTACCTGTCACTTACAGTAATTGCCCTAATCATAGTATTTTATGTTCAGGGCCAGACTTCCCCTCACGGGGCGGGTTTTAAAATTGATTGTGTGCAGTGCCATACTTCCAAAAACTGGAAGGTGAATCCGGTTGAGGTAAAGTTCAATCACGACAATACAAGTTTTAAACTTGCGGGTCAGCATACAATGGTAAATTGTCTGGATTGTCACAAGTCCCTCACCTTTAAGGATGGAAGAAGAAATTGCATCGATTGTCACAAGGATGTTCACAACCTGACTTTGGGGAAAATCTGCGAGAAATGTCATACTCCCAAAACCTGGATCATTAGCGACGCGACAAGCATGCACCAACAAACACGGTTTCCGCTTTTGGGTGCACACAGAACGGTAAGTTGCAATGACTGTCACAAGTCAGCAGCTGTCTATCAATTTGAATCACTTGGGATTGAGTGTGTCAGCTGTCACAAGCAGGATTTTCTGAAAACATCTTCCCCCAACCACGTTACGGGTAAATATTCTCCGGATTGTTTGGAGTGTCACAATGAAAATATTGCCAGTTGGCAAACCAAATTAGTGAACCATGATCTTTTCCCTCTGAAAGGTGGTCATAACGTGGGTTGTGGATTATGCCATACAAGTAACCATTACGCTAAAATCCCTGCAGACTGTAACAATTGCCACAACAAACAATTTATTGCAGCACAACTCCCAAAACACAGCGAAGCCGGCATCCCTGTCAAATGTGAAACTTGTCATGGTATCAATTCCTGGAAGCCATCCACATTCAATCATCTAAGTACCGGCTTTGAATTGAAGGGCGCTCACAAAAGTCTTTTGCAATGCTCTGATTGCCATAAAGGGAATCTTACTTCGGCCAAACAGAATTGCATTGCATGTCACCAGACTAAATATGACGTTGCTTTAAACCATAAAAAAGTTAATTATCCTGTTGATTGCACTAAATGTCATTCTCAGAACAACTGGTTAGAGAATATTTTTAATCATTCTTTGACCAACTATCCGCTGACTGGAAAACACATCACTGCAAAATGCGGAGACTGTCATGTTTCCACTTTAGCAGGTACTTCTGCGGTATGCACCAGTTGTCACCTTACTGCCTACACTGCTTCACAGATTCCTGCTCATGTGGCAGCAGGAATTCCTAAGGATTGCGCCGTTTGTCACACAACGGCAGGCTGGAAACCGTCTTCCTTTAATCATACCACAACGGGTTATGAATTGAAGGGAACGCATAAAAATATCGTGCAGTGTTCACTTTGTCACAAGGGCAATGTAACCTCCGCACCACAAACCTGCTTAGGATGTCACCAGGCGCAGTTTGATGCAGCACCAGGTCATAAGCAAGGCGGTTATGCCACTGATTGTACGATTTGCCATACTCAGAATAACTGGCTTGCCACTGGTTTTGACCATTCGAAAACAAATTTTCCATTAACCGGAGCACATATCAAAGCGTTGTGTACTTCCTGTCATGTGAATAAGTTTGCCGGAACTTCCACTGTTTGCAGCAGTTGTCATCTTCCGGTCTATACCAACTCCCAGTTGCCCGGCCACGTGGCAGCAGGACTGCCAATAGAGTGTGCAACATGCCATACAACCATTGCATGGAAGCCATCCGGTTTTAACCACACCACCACCGGTTATGAATTAAAAGGGGCTCACAAAAATATTGTACAGTGTTCATTGTGTCACAAAGGTAATGTTACGTCGGCACCCCAGACTTGTATTGCATGCCATCAGGTTCAATATGATGGAGCCCCCGGTCACAAGCAAGGCGGTTTTGCCACTGATTGCACGATTTGCCATACTCAGAATAACTGGCTCGCCACTGGTTTTGACCATTCGAAAACAAATTTTCCATTAACCGGAGCACATATCAAAGCGTTGTGTACTTCCTGTCATGTGAATAAGTTTGCCGGAACTTCCACTGTTTGCAGCAGTTGTCATCTTCCGGTCTATACCAACTCCCAGTTGCCCGGCCACGTGGCAGCAGGACTGCCAATAGAGTGTGCAACATGCCATACAACCATTGCATGGAAGCCATCCGGTTTTAACCACACCACCACCGGTTATGAATTAAAAGGGGCTCACAAAAATATTGTACAGTGTTCATTGTGTCACAAAGGTAATGTTACGTCGGCACCCCAGACTTGTATTGCATGCCATCAGGTTCAATATGATGGAGCCCCCGGTCACAAGCAAAGCGGTTTTTCTACCGATTGCATCAAATGCCATTCTCAGGTGAACTGGCTTGCCACTAGTTTTGACCACTCTTCGACTAATTTTCCATTAACAGGTGCTCACACCAAAGTGCTTTGTAGCTCCTGCCATGTGAATGGATATGCCGGGACACCTACTGCCTGCAACAGTTGCCATTTGCCGGTTTATACCAGTTCGCAGTTACCCGGACACGTTGCTGCAGGGATACCCAAAGAGTGCGCTACCTGTCACACCACTCTTGCATGGAAGCCTTCCACCTTTAATCACACGTCCACAGGCTACTTGCTGGTGGGAGCACATGTGAAAATCGCACAGTGCTCACTTTGTCACAAGGGGAATGTAACTTCTGCTCCACAGACCTGTATCGCATGCCACCAGGTGCAATACGACGGAGCACCCGGTCACAAGCTAAATGGATATTCTACAGACTGTACAAAGTGTCACTCTCAAAATAACTGGCTTGCCACCAGTTTTGATCACACGACAACAAGATTCCCATTAACAGGTGCTCACACCAGCGTGCTTTGCTCAACCTGCCATGTGAATGGGTATGCCGGGACTCCCACTGCCTGCAGCAGTTGCCATTTGCCGGTATATACCAGTTCGCAGTTACCCGGACACGTTGCTGCAGGAATACCCAAGGAATGTGCAACTTGTCACACTACTATTGCATGGAAACCATCCTCCTTTAATCATACTACAACAGGTTACGAATTGAAAGGTGAGCACTTAACCATTGTCCAGTGTTCTCAGTGTCACAAGGGAAATGTTACCTCTGCCCCTCGTACTTGTGCCGGCTGTCATCAGACCAATTTCGATACGGCCCTTAACCATAAGACTCAAAGTTATCCTGCCGATTGCACCATGTGTCATACACAAACAAACTGGCTAAATAATATTTTCAATCACTCAACCACCAGCTTCCCGCTGACAGGTGCACACACAACCGTTCTTTGTGCAAAATGTCATACGGTCAGTTTAAAAGGGACTTCTACTGTTTGCAGCAGTTGTCACATTGCTGCCTATAACAGTTCACAGTTGCCCAAACACCTTGCTGCGGGAATACCCAAAGAATGTGCCACCTGCCATACAACTGTGGCCTGGAAACCATCCTCCTTTAACCATACCACTACCGGATATGTGCTTCAGGGAGCACACATAAGTATTGTTCAGTGCTCTGATTGTCACATCGGAAGTGTTGTAACCACGCTTCAAACATGTTTAAGTTGTCACCAATCAAGATATGATACTGCACCTGGACATAAAACACAAGGATATCCGACCGATTGTGCCATGTGTCATACCCAAAACAATTGGCTGGCAAATAGCTTTAATCATGCGACAACCAGTTTTCCGCTGACAGGTGCACACACAACCGTTCTTTGTGCAAAATGCCATACAACAGTATTTAAGGGAACTCCGACGGCTTGTTATAGTTGTCATGCAGCCAAATACAATGTTTCGACGAATCCGAACCATCTTGCTGCCAAATTTCCGACCAATTGTGAAAGTTGCCACAAGACTACTGCTTGGGTTCCTTCAACCTACAACCACGATGCACAGTATTTCCCAATTAACAGCGGAAGGCACAAAGGAGTTTGGACCCTGTGTACGGAATGCCATAATGTTCCAACGAACTATGCGGTTTACAGTTGTATTCTGTGCCATACGCACAGTAATAAGGCATCAGTAGACAGTAATCACAAATCAGTAAAGAATTATACCTATACCGGCACATCCTGCTTTACTTGTCATCCTACCGGAAGGGCAGGATAATTCAGAATTTCAATATTTTATAAATTATTTAATGTAAGTTTTTCATGTTTTAGCCCTATGATTCAAGATCAATTAGAGAATCAATACAATGCGAATCAACATCTTTCCTTAAATTTCTGAGTGAATAGTAATCACTTTGAAAGGAAGTTTTTGGTTTCAATCCCAGTTTACATAGCTAATAATTGCCAATAATGGTAGGCGGCATCAGTGTCACAGGGTTTTATTTTGAATAAATTAAATAGATTGATGAAAATTATCGTACTCATATTTATTGGGATGTTCCTTTACCTCACGACCATTGCTCAGGAGGGCAAAAAGGAAATTGAGGGTGCAGTTACTTACCTGACAGCTCAAAATATTTATGTTAAGTTTTTGTCCGCAAAAGGAATAAAGATTGGCGACAAAATCTATATCAGGAAAAATGAGGTTTTAGTGCCCATTTTTGTCGTAGAGAGTGCCTCCTCTGTTTCCTGTGTAGGAAAGGTTTTGGGTACGGAGATAATAAAAGTTGGAGATAAAGTGATCGCCCTTGTTTCCAAGGAAGAGGCTAATGCGGTGAAGGAAATTATTAAAGAACAGCCAGTTCAGCTTCTTTCCGATAGTTCGAAGTCAACAACTGTGAAATCGTTGAATTTGCAGCCTGTCAGAAAAGAACGGCTTGATGGAAGAATTCAGATATCATCCTATTCCAATCTTTCTAATTTACCTTCAGGCAATAATAATCGTCTGAGATATATCTGGACCATGAATGCATCCAATATTGGAAATTCACGTATTTCGCTGGACAGCTATATTTCATTTGCACACAAGCTGGGTGACTGGGCAACCATCAAGGAAAATATTTTCAACGGTTTGAAAATATATGATCTGAATCTGAAGTATGAAGCAGGAGATAAGACTTCAATTTGGTTGGGTAGAAAAACCAATCCCAAAATATCAAGCATTGGAGCAATAGACGGGATGCAGTTTGAAGTCAATTTTCAGCATCTCTATTGGGGGGCAGTTGCCGGATTTCATCCTGATTACAACGATTACAGTTTTAACAAGAATCTGCTTGAATACGGAGTATTTGTGGGTCATGCCGCCAAAAACAATAATGGTGTTATGCAGACCTCATTTGGCGGATTCAATCAAACCAACGCAGGAAATACGGACAGGAGATTTGTCTATTTTCAGCACGATAACTCACTTCTAAAGAATCTGAATTTATTTGTTTCTTCTGAAGTTGATCTGTACAAAGTGATTAATTTTATTCCGGTCAATGAGTTGACCCTGACGAGTTTATACCTGATGCTGAATTACAGGGTATCCAGAAAGCTGTCTCTTTCAACCTCGTACGACAATCGAAAAAATATCATCTATTATGAGACTTTTAAGAATTATGTGGATCTGATGCTTGCAGATGCTACCAGGCAGGGAGTACAATTTCGAATTAATTACAGGCCTGTAAATTACATGAATGTGGGAGTTTCTACGAGTTATTGGGATCGCGCAGGGGATGCCAAACCAACCAATAACATCAATGGATTTTTTACCTATACCCAGTTGCCTTTATTGAAGATGTCTGTTTCTGTCAATGTAAATGCCTTGCAAACGAGTTATGTGAATGGAATGATATATGGAATCAGGTTTGACAAGGACTTCCTGAATGGTAAATTGAACTGGGGAATCAATTACAGGTATGTCGATTATACCTATCTTGCTTCATCCGGTCAACTTCTTGAACACATTGGATCAATCGATTTCTCTTATCAAATTACCCGAAAATTCTCGATGTCAGTCAACTATGAAGGAACTTTTGAACCGCAGACTATTTACCACCAGCTTTACTGCAGCCTGATCAAGCGGTTCTAAAACAGTTACTTAATTTCTTCTATCTCCCATTCAATCGTGACTGATTTTCTGATGCCTATCTCTTTGGGGTTAAAATCAATGACAGGAAGACTTGATCCATTTTTACTTCTTGAGAACATCACACTTTCCTGTACAAGATCTGATTCATAAGACCTTCCCATTTCTTCATCAGTAAAAATTATTGATTTTATTTTCAGCAACCTGATGTTGGCAGATTCTGCCAATGCCTCTGCTTTCTCTCTTGCATCGGCAACAGCTGTACTTATCGCCTTTCGCCTCAGTTCCTTCTTCTGGCTCTCGGATAAGGTAAAATCTATGCTGTATAGCAAGGGAACAGAATCATTCTGTAGTCCAGCCAGTAATTTGGTTGCGAACTCCAGGGAATAGGGCTGTTCGATCGTGACTGATGAATTACCTTCATAACTGAGCTTGGTACGTCCGTCTGAAAGATAATCCCGTTTTTCAGATATGTTCAAATCATTGGTATGGATCATGTCCGGGGCAATTCCCCTTTTAATAAAAATATTTTTGGCCTGGTTGACTGCCTTGATTAACTTCTCCTGACAAGGGTTGAATTTATCTGCCGTAACCTTGATGGTGATTCCGGCAGTCAGGATTTCTGGTTTTTGCTTTAAAATGGCAATTCCCTTGACTGCTATTGTATTTTTGTTGCAAGGAATATTTGTCTGGCCTGAAAGCGGCGAGATCAGCCAGATAATGATACCCAGGAGAATAATCAACTTCTTCATTTTGTTAGAATATTAAATTCAATATGGAATGAAATTAAACTATTTTTTTTTCTAAATCATAATATTTAATCCTAATTTGATTTAGTAATATAAATTTCGTATTTTAGTGGTAGTATATCTGATCTAAACTGCACGATACTAAGTTTATACCTTTCCACTGGTTCCCTTATTTTTTTATGTTTTTTTGGTTTATCATGTGTATGATGATCTGTCCGGATTGTTGTATGTCAAACAGATATTTATCAATTTAAATTATAAACCTAATAAGCGGAACGTTATGAAAAAACTATTATTTACATTGGTTTTTATTTTTTGTTGCTCTGCATTTCATCTGAAAGCACAGATTGAGAGCGTGGATAAAAAAGTGGAGAAGAGTACCGAAAGGCATATTAACAAGAATATCGATCAGGGTATCGAGAAGGGTCTTAACTCGATTGAAAGTGGCGTAAAAGGACTCTTCAAAAAGAAAAAGCCCGGAGAAGAAAAAAAAGAGATCAAACAGGAGGAGGCAAAACCTCAGGATTCAGCTCAAGGATCAAAGCCTTCAACTGATAAACAACCTTCTTTGGAAGCTTACTCCAAATTTGATTTTATCCCCGGTGAAAAGGTTGTTTATTATGAAGATTTTAGCCAGGATGCCATAGGTGATTTTCCTGCATTGTGGAATACCAATGGTTCAGCGGAGGTTGTAACAACGAATCTGTTTCCGGGGCAATGGATGAAATTTGCCTGCAGGGAAACGGTATGGACGGATGGTTTATTGAAATTACCTGAGAATTACACCATTGAATTTGATGTAATACCAATCAGCGGACCCGAAAGTAACAATGCCATGGCAGGGTGGAATATGCGGCTGATGCAGGCGAAAAATGTAAAAGCATGGGACAGCGGTTCAGCTCCGGGTCAGGGAGGATACTGGTTTGGCGTTGAATATTTCGGAAGACCGGGTTATGGTACCTGGCTGTATGGTACCGAATGTGAACAACTCAAGACCGGTGGTAACAAAGAAGGGGAGGAGTTTAAAGAGAAATTGAATCAGAAGTATCATATTGCTATCTGGGTCCAGAAAACAAGAGTTCGCCTGTACCAGGATCAAAATAAGCTCTTCGATACACCCAAAGCTTTCCCCACAGGCTGTGTGAAACCCGACAGATTGAGGTTTGAGGAAGGTGCTGCCATGATATCCAATATTCGTGTTGCCGTTGGGGCCCCCGACACGCGAAATAAGTTGATGACGGAAGGAAAACTGGTTACCTACGGAATTTATTTCGACGTAAACAAAGATGTAGTGAAACCTGAATCATATGGTACGCTGAAAGATATCGCCGCTGTTTTGAATGAAGTGCCTGACGTAAAAGTGAAAATTGTAGGACATACCGATGCCGATGGTGCAGATGCCGCAAACCTTGATCTATCCAAACGCCGTGCGGCCTCTGTAAAAGCCGAACTGGCCAAATCTTTCGGCGTAAATGCGGATAGGTTAATAACCGACGGAATGGGAGAAAGCCAACCTGTTGCTCCTAACGATACTCCTGTCAATAAGGCCCTTAACCGAAGGGTTGAATTCATTAAACAGTAATTTTTAATAATAGCACACACCTCTAATTTCATTTATGCTTTGATTTTATTTGGTGAGAACGAAAAGTCTCACCGAATAAAATTGGGCCAATCTACTCCAAAGCAGTATACATTAATTATAGCAACCCTTTCATTATACTAAAACCCATTCACATGAAATTTTTTTTATTATTTGCAGTGATATTTATTAATGCAATTTTATCGCAAGCTCAGGAAACCTTCTTCCCAACAAAAGAAGGAATCGTATTGGTTTACAAATCATTCGACAAGAAAGATAAGCTTACCAATTCGGTAAAATACACCATAAAAAAGGTAAATATCAACGGTAGCAACATTGATATTACCTATCTGTGTGAGTCAATTGATCCTAAGGACAAACTCGTTTTCAAAGATGAGATTACCATTCATCAGAGAGGCGATAAGCTCTATCTCGACATGAGCAATTTTGTCAACAAAGCCACCTTTCAGCAAAATGGCGAGATACCTGCAAATATTGAGGTGACCGGAAATAATATGGAAATTCCTTTGAATCCAACTCCAGGAGATATATTGCCTGATGCCAATGTTGCGATGGCGCTTAAAATGGGTTTTGTGAACATGAAAATATCAGCTGACTTAACCAATCGCAAAGTGGAAGCCATTGAAGATGTTACAGTGAAAGGTGGGACATTCAAATGTTATAAATTCTCGAGCGATATTAACTCAGCAGCATTGGGGATTAAATTTAAAACGAAAAGCATGGAATGGTATGCCAAAGGAATAGGAACTGTTAGAAATGAGAGTTACGATAAGAATGGTACGCTGCAATCGCATACCGAATTGGTTGAAGTAAAATAGGTGATCAGAATAAAAAGATTATCAACTATTTAAGACATTCTAGTTATGAAAAAAAAAATTGGATTAATATTTTTTTTATTCTTTGGGTTAACTACAATCGCGCAGATTAAACCCGAAACCTTTGTCATTGAGATGCCTGTCGTTACGACCAGCGTTTGTAAAAAGGAAATCAGAGAGCAATTCTTACAAAAAGTTGACAAATTAAAAGGCAGATTGGATGAGGAAATTTCCCGCCGGAAAGATGAAACTAAAAAAAACACCAAAGGTATGGATGAACAAGCTGCCAAAAACATGATGAGCCAAATGGGAGTTTCTGTTTCGGATGCCGATATTCAAAAAATGAAGACTGCGACCAAGGAGGAAAAAAAGGCAATGGCTGATAAAATGATGCAGCAAACCATGAACATGTCTGTTGACGAAGCCCAAAAGGTGAGCAAGATGAGCAAAGCCGGGAAACAGGCGTGGGCAGAAGGAATGACAACCGAAATGATGGCTGATGCACAGGCTAATCCTGACAAATACAAAGCAGCCCAGAAGAGCAGCATGGGAATGTACGAAATGGCACAGGAGCAAAGTCAACTTGCCCAGAAAATACAGACAGGGTTGCAGAAGTTTTCCGAACAACTGGAAGAGTTCGACAAACTAAAGGTCAAAGCCAAATTAGAATTTGAAGCATGTGAGAAAAAAGTCGATAAAGAATTTGAAAATAAGGTAAACCATGTACTGGGTGATGAGTATTATGAAACAATTAAACTGCAAAAGGAGGCTTGTTATCAGGCCTATTGCGGCTTTCTCATTCCAAAATACAAAACGCTGCTACTCGACCGGTTTAATGCAATCGTTGCTACAGGCGATGATTATAACCGCATGGATGTTCTTGCCAATCAGCTTACAAGCGCGACCACCGGGTCAAAGAAAGTGGTTTATGAACCAGGCCTTATGTATCTGGAGGCATTGAAAGATTACATGCGGTATCTTGAAAATCTTCCCTGAATTTGACTTGAGTAGGTAGGTGTAAATTATTAACAAACAGTTGTTTAGAAAAATTTCATAGTATAATGATTTCACCATGAAACTTCTTGGTGCACTGTGTTTTATTTGTATGCTTGCTTTTTATGCTGTGGCACAGCAAGATGCTGCGACCATCAAGCAACAGATGGCCAAAATTCGACAATCGACGAACTGGGAAGACCCTGCGGCTGCAAAAAAAGCCAATGAGCAAATTCGTGAGCTTGCGAAAAAGCTGATGATGACTGGGATGCCTCAGGGAAATCAGGGTGGAGGACAGGGTGGAAATCAAACTCAAAATCAGGAGAAATCAGGAGGATCCGATCAGAATACCCAGGATGTTTCTGATATGAAAATAAAAATGATTGAGCAAATCATAAAAAGTGCTGCCGGAGGGAAAGGCGCTGATGTTTTGTTGGCAGATCCCGTTCGTGAAGAAATTAAGGAAGAGTACAGGCAAGATGAAGCTCCTAAAGTTGGTTGTTCCCAATTTCAGGAAGAAATGACAGTGCTATGTATTGATATGTCATCGCCTGTTGCACAATTGATTATCGATCAAATGGAAAATTTTAAATCGATAAAAACATTGGTGATCACCGGCGGTAAATTAGGGAAACCGGTCAACCTGGAAACGCTTCTGACTAAGGCTGAAAATTATCCGCTGGAACAATTGTACATCATCAATTTCGGGATTTTTGTGAATAAAATTCCCAAATCCATTCGCAATTTTCCTCAATTGACTTTTCTGGCTTTGTACAACAATAAAATTACCAGTCTGCCACCCGAACTCAGTTCTCTTGTCGCGTTGAAAAAGCTTTATGTTGACATGAATCCGGTAACGAATCTGACTCCCATCATCAATTCCCTGAACCATTTGGATACACTGGGAATAGCCAAAACCCAGGTTTCAGAAGCCGAGTTGAATAAGATCAAACAACAGTTGCCAAAATGTAAAATCTTACTTCAATGAGAACTCCAATTTTGATGTTACTCTTGTTGATCCTGATAGGAGTAAAATTCTCGGAAGCAGCCAAGCCTAAGTTTTTTATCTGCACTTCAGCAAGCAGCAAAGAAACTGCGGCCTATCTTGCCTATTTTGAGTCAAAGGCTTTCAATGCCCTCAAGAAAGAATTTCCGTGTGTTGAAATCAGCAGCCAATCTACAATTGCCTCTGTGCTCGAGCTCGAACGGATGAAACAACTTTTAGGAAGCGAAGAAAGAGATCTGTCCTCCATCGGTGAAGCCATGGGAAGCGATTACCTTGTGAGCCTGAAAGTTACAGGAACGACCGGATCAATCATGATTAATGCTTTTTGTGCCGATACCCGTAAATCAAAGGTTATAGCGCGTGCCATGGAAGTTGCATCCAATGCCGATGCTGCTGTTGATGCAGTTGAAAAGGTTTCAAAACAATTGGTTGAGGGTTTGAAACAATATGAAATCTGCCCTTTCAAAGGAACAATTAATGTAAACGTTAAAACCGAACGAACCGATCAGAAAGTTGAATCGCGTGCCGTATTCTGCAATGGTTCGCAGGGCTTATACCGACTCGAAACAAATATTAATGACGACAGTGACATAAAATGGAAATTGAATAAAACCGGGAAGTATACCACCGGAGGTACGGTCACCTATCGTCTCTACGAGGAAACCACCATCGAAGAACAAAACGACTGTTATCCTTGTCCCGGAGGCCGGCAGGCTCCACATATGTACAATGAAAAAGTAGTTAAACGGGCCAATGTCGAGGGTCTTTCCAACGAGAGTGTTTCTGAAGGACTTCAAATTGACGATGCGCGAAGCACCATCACTTTTAATGAGGATGGGACTTATATCCTTAAAGTTGAAGCAGCCTCTAGAAAAGGTGATTCTAAGAGAAAAACTGAAAGAAAATCTCAGGGGTCTTGCGATAACAATAGTAAAACCGATAATGATGACAAGAAAGTGGATGTTCCCTTATTCGAAATATTTGGTCCATTTAAAGGAACTTCGCTCGACAAGGTTTTGTCAGAAAGTGACACCAATGTCAGAGAAGACGCGTCGATCAAGGAAAAGACAACAATTACCTTCGATTTCCATCTGACAAAAGAGTAAATCAAATATAAATGTCAACCATGATAAAGTCCACTTTTGTACTTTCTATTTTCATGATTTGTGGATTCATCTTATTCGCTCAGAATGAAAATCTGCTGAAGGAAAAGCCCGGGACTTATAAAATCACCTATGGAATACTCAATGGTCAAGGCCCGGACCAATACATGAAATCATGTGATTTTTCGGATGCCGAGGCCGAAGCGGCAAAGAAAAACCTAATTGCTCTTGTCGGAGTTTTTCGCAGGAATCCGGTTTTGAAAGAGATGAAGGGGTTCGATGGTTATTGTTACCTGAACGGTGGCCGCTGCAATACGAAATTCGGCTATGGTCTTCCCTGTACGCCTTGCTTTTTCTTTGAAACCTGGAGGATGCGAAAAGGTAAAGAAGTCAAGCAAACATCAGAACCACCGCAATGGCGCTTTGAGGTAAATATGACAGAAAAGTTTTGCAGCAACGGTTTTAATATGACTAATTACAGCAATGCTTATAATGCTACCAATCCGGCCTTCAGCGAAAAGATGATGGATCTGGCAACTTTTGCATTACGTGAACTCTTTTTTCTTCCGGGCGTAAAGGAAGAGGTTTCTTCCGGAGTAGACCGTTATGGCGACAACCTGATCATCTATAATCCTGAACGACCTGCCTATTGGGTGCAGGTTACCATCCGCGAAGTTTTTAGGTTGCTAATGGACTATTGGAGATTGGTACCTGACCAGGTTCAGGTGAAAGCGATCATTCCAATGCTTGAAAAAGAATTCTCCGGTTTCCCGGAGAATGAAAAAGATGGATTTGCGTATTTCGGAAAGCCGGAATCCATCTATCGGATCGGTTCTGAAAAAAATGAAACGCCTGTAATGCGCCCCAATCCTGAATACTGGAACCGGAAACTTCCGCGATCTGACATCCAGTTCATGTGGCTTGAAATCCCCAAAAAGGAAGAAGTGAAACGTAAGTTGGAGAGATACCTAAAGGCAGAGGATGGGTATTATTATGTATATCGGTTGCTTGATGAGCTTAATTTAAATACCTTGATTCCAAGTATTGTCAAGTAATCCAGAAAATTAGAATCATTAATAAGGAGAAATACGATGCGAATATTTTTGATGATTATTTCAACCCTTTTGGTGTTTTCCGCCTTCAACTTATTTGCCGGAAAGCTAAATTTTATATCCGAAAACGCTGGACAAACAGTCTTGGTTGAAAATCTAATACATGGATTGCCGGAACAATTCTTAATCAATGACGATGATCCACTCAATGGTACGAAAAAGGTGTATTATCCCAATGGTAAAATCATGAAGGAATATATCGTAAAGAATGGCAAGCTCGACGGTTCCTATAAATTCTACAATGAATCGGGCATTCTGTTAACTGATCAGAATTTCCGGAATGGGATGCCTGACGGGTATTTTAAATCATACTATGAAAATGGTCAGCTTCAAGCAGATTTAAACCTGAAAGAGGGTCTGCCGCAGGGAGTTTCAAAAGAATACTACGAAAATGGAACTCTGAAAAAAGAGAGTAATTTAACCGGAGAACCTTTCGAACTCAGTGGTAAAAGCATTTCGTATTTTGAAAATGGAAAAGTCGATACAGAAATTACAACTTCCAGGGGTAAACTGGTTTATTCAATTTCCTATGATTTGGAAGGACGTGTAACCCGCGAGGATTCCGAAGGCAAATCAATATCCTATTGGTACGAGAACAATGGGAAAAAACACGTCGTTATCAACGGCGTACCCCAGGATTAGTTTCTTATTGATAGAATGGACTCAATTAAAAATCAATCCAAATGAAGACTAAACTACTTATTTTATGTATTCTGGTATTGGTATTTAAGCAAGTTGAGGCTCAGGATTACCCACTCCTGACCGAACATCCAGGTGGCTTCAAACTCATTGACTGGGGTGTTTATACCCATTGGAATTGTGGGTTCACCAAAGCCGAAACTACTGCCAATTATCGGAAAATTATCGGGATTACCGAAGTTGCCCGGAAGAATCCGGTTTTTACTGATCAGAAAGGCTTTGAGTGTGAGACCTATGTTTATGCCAAAAATTGTCCTGATAAAAATGGATACGGAATTCCAAGTGAACTCAGTTTTGGGTTTTGCGATTATTTCATGAACAAAGGGAAGGTTAGCATGTACAAAATTGAACCACCCAGTTGGAAAGTCCAGGTAAACCATTTTGGGAGTTTTGCCTATAAAGGATCCTTTTCCTACGATACCGCAAAACCCAGCGAAAAGCCCAAAGAAGGGTTTAATTATGAAAAATGGCTAAATGCCGGCACAAAAATTAGGGGATGTTTCTTTATCCCGGGACCCAAGGAAGAACTGGGAAATGGAATTGACAGGTATGAAAGTGAAATGATTGTTGTGTACAACCCGGAACGACCACCGTATTATCTTCCTGTGAAATTTCGTGAATTGGCTGAAGGACTGATTGATTATTGGAAATTTCACCCGGATAAACTCCAGTCTGACATGATCACCAAAATGATGGAGGATGAATATGCAAAGTTTACGGAAGCCGAACGCGATGGATGGGCCTTTAATAATACCTATGACGAACGCAGTGCAGTCTTGCATATCACACCCATACCAGGTCCGCAGCCGGTAGTTCGCCTAAACCCCGAATACTGGAACAAAAAGCTGCCCAAGTCTGCCATCCAGATTCTTACTTTTAACCGTTTGACTGATACCAAACGGTATACCAGAGACATGGCGGAATCGCTGAAAAATAATTCTAATGGATACAATCTTTCCAGGTTTCTGGAGGCATTGGATATTTTTTCGTTTTCCGCCTTAATTGACAAATAATATTTTATGGAAACGGGACTGTTCTTAATTGCTTGTGTATCAGATGTAAATGATGATCTGAAGCATCCGGATCTAAAAGGCGAATAGATCAAAATTTTTCTGATCTGAGGGCAAAATTATAGGAACCAATTATTAATTTTTCGAATGAGGTTTATGTCAAAAAATCAAAGACCTTAAATTAGATATTTATTGATTCGACAGGATGCGAAATAAGGGATTAATATATTCATTATGAGTAGAATAAGATTTTTTTTTGTTGCATTGATTTTGCTTCAGGTTTTCCAAATTAGAGCACAAAAATCGGCTGAGTTTCTTCCGGATAAACCCGGAAAATGGATTTTGAATCAGTATTCGATGAACGACACCGATCCCTTCCACAGGAATGTGAAGGACGTTGCTTTGTGGTTTCATCAGAATGCACCGGTTATGACCAATCCTAAAGGGTTTGATCTTTGGGTGTATTTGACGGGATATTGGAATGACAAGTACAATAAACAATCATGCAATTATGGGCGTCGGTGCGAGCTGAATTTTGATTTTCAAATGTTTTTCAGCAAGGGTGGTAAACGGACAGTAGAGCCTCCTCACTGGAGTTTCGAGATCAACAACACTGAATCGGGGCATGGAACCAATTCCAATCTTCCCGGATGGGACAATACCCAGGATCCTGCTTCTATGGAAATCCCGATGGACAAGGCTGCTGCCAATCTGAACGACTTGTTCCGCGTGTTTCCGTTTGTCAGGGAAATTGCTCCCGGAGTCAGGCTTTATGGCGATGGAAACCTCATTGTTTTTAACCCCGATCGTCCTCCGTTCTGGCTTCCGGTTACAGTTCGCGAAGTTGTAAACTACAAACTTGAATATTACAAGTACAAGGAGGTTCATTTATTGCCTTATCTCAAGGATGAAATCGCTAAATTAACTGAAGCTGATCTAAGTTCACCAGCCTATTCAGGCAATGAGGAACTCTTTGTCCTCAATGTCCACCCGATAATGGAAGACCAGGATAAAGAGAATGGTGGAAAACTGATGAGGTTTAATCCCGATTACTGGGACCGATCCTTGCCGCCATCTGCCATTCAGTTGCTGACATTATATTATCCTGAAAGATCATCAGATGAAAAGTCTGATTTCATTAAATACAATGGATACCCTATTTTTGGCGATGTGATTATGAATTCAATGAAACTGGAAGATTTGGCGAGCCTGATAGCGAAAAAGAAATAGCCATTCCGGGAAAGATATTGGTAGTCAAATGTGCTAATTTTGGAGGTATCCACCAGTACTCGATGCAGTATCGTGGAGAAATTAGCAGAATTCCGGAAGTATTGGTCTACGATCACGATTTCACTTTCCAACTTAATCCGTATGGAAGAGATTCAAAAAAAACAGGGTTCCCTTTCGGAAACCCTGTTATTAATATTCATTTCAGGATTGAATTAACTTTTAGCCGCTTTGATTTTTTTGAGATTTTTCTTCCTCCGGTTTTTAATCCGGATGATGTAATCCATATAATACAAGGCAGGAACGAAAAGAAGCGTCAGGAAAGTAGCAAAGCTCAGTCCAAAGATGATAGTCCATGAAAGCGGTCCCCAGAAGGCAACATTGTCTCCTCCAAAGTAAAGATGCGGATTAAAATGGGTGAAGAGCGTTTCGAAGTTGATGTTCATCCCCACAGCGAGCGGAACTAACCCGAGGATGGTCGCAGATGCAGTTAAAATTACCGGCGTAATCCTTGTCTTTCCTGCCTGAACGATGGCATCTCTGGTTTTCATGCCACGTTTTTTCATTTCGTCGCAGAATTCAACGATCAATATTCCATTTCGGACAACAATACCTCCCAATGCAACGACACCCAAACCAGTCATCATGATCACCAGATCCTGGCGGAAAATGATCACTCCAAGCAATACCCCGATAATACTGAATATGACTTCACTCAATATGATGATGGTCTTGCTGACAGAATTAAACTGGGTAATGAGGATGAAGAAAATTAGTCCAAGGGCGATGATCATGGCTTTTAGGAGGAAAGAAGAGGTCTCTGCCTGGTCATCCTGCTCTCCTGTGAGCTTGATATTTGTGCCCGAATGCATCGGAAATTCCTTGGCCAGTTTTTTGATTTGAGGAACGATGTCATTTGGGGAGTAACCGGATATCACATTGGAATAAATTGTAATTACCCTTTTTTGATCCAATCTCTTAATGCCTGCATAGGAACTGGAATAGTGAATTTTCGCAACAGTAGAGAGTGGAATAGTTCTGATCTGGCCTGAGTTCATATCCCGGTAGGTAATCACCAGATTGATCAATGAATTGATGTTTTCGCGGGTTAACTTTGAGTAACGCAAGCTGATAGGAAATTCATCCTCATCTTGTTTGAACTTGGAGATCTCCTTGCCGAAGAGGGCTGTTCTTAGCTCAAGACCAATCTGACCCGTAGATAAACCGGCTCTTTGTGCGCGGTCGCGGTCAATGTCGATCATGATCTCGGGAGAACTGATCTCGAAGTCGGTTTTTAACTCTTCTACTCCCGGAATGTTCATTGAATCAAGGTAGTTGCGGAAAGAATAGGCATCTGTAACCAATTCATCCATATTTTCACTTGTTACCTCAATGTTGATAGGTTGTCCGGTTGGAGGCCCCATTTTTTGTTTTCCGACAGAAATTTCTGTTCCCGGAATATCTGCTACAGATTCGCGAATTTTTTCAAGATACTTCGTTGTGGAGATTCCGGTCGTGCGGTATTTAAATTCCACGAAATTGACGGATATCTTGCCCTTGTTAAATGGTTTTCCTGCGCTTGAAAATCCCTGCTCCTCTGCTCCAATGGTAATGTTGGAGATTACAGATTCTACATCAGGATTGTGTTGTCCTATCGCATCATAAACGCGTCGTTCCGCGATGCGGGTAACACTGTCAGTTACATTCTGATCTGTACCTCCGGGCATCCGGATGTACACCATGATGCTGTTGGGATCGCTGTCAGGGAAGAACAGGACTTTGGGTTTTACGATTCCGGTGAGAACGACCGTAAAGATGAACAGGGCAATCATTGCCATTAACATCCACAATGGGCGGAAACCATGCAATACCCAACGCAGCTGACGTTCATAGGCTGCCATGATCTTTGGCCAGAACTGTTCCTGGAAGGCTTTGATCCAAAATTGGATGGCATAATGATAGAGGAACACCATCAGTATGGCAAAAACGATAAAATTGGCTATTCCAATTGATTTAAAGAGATAGAACAGGATTGCCAGACCAAACATTCCCAACAATATTTTCTTTGTTTTTTTCCATTCGGCTTTTGCATCTGAATCAAATTCATGCGCCATAAAAGAAACAGCAAAAACGGGGTTGAAAATATAAGCGACAAACAGGGAAGCGAATAGTGTAATAATCAATGTAACAGGAAGGTAGTGCATAAATTGTCCTACAATTCCAGGCCAGAATGCCAAAGGAAAGAAGGGGGCAAGCGTGGTGAGGGTCCCTGAAAGAATGGGTAAAAACACTTCTCCGGCTGCCAGTTTGGCGGCAACCCTTATGTCAGGGTGATTCCGGTGCATCCGGTGCGTATTTTCAATGACCACGATGGCATCATCCACCACAATTCCCAGGGCGAAGATGAAGGCGAACATGACAATCATATTCATGGTAAACCCAATATTCGGAATAACCAGGTAAGCAATTGCCATTGAGAGTGGCACGGACAACCCGACGAAGAAGGCATTGGTAAATCCCATGAAGAACATCAGTACGATGGTCACCAGGATAAAGCCAATGATGATGGTATTGTTCAATTCCTCCAGCGTATTGCGGGTCATTCGGCTCTGATCTCCGGAAACAGTCAAGGTGATGTCATCAGGAAGTTCCTTACCTTTAACATTCTCTACGATCTCCTTGATCTGATCTGATGCATCAAGCAGGTTGGTGCCACCTTTCTTAATGACATTGAGCGTGATCACGTTTTTGCCATCCAGACGGGAAAAACTCTCCTGTTCCTTGAAATTGTCACTTACCTCTGCAAGGTCGCTCAGTTTGATGTATGCGCCACCCGATGCATGTACGACAATATCTCGGATCTGTTGAACATTGTCAAACTGTCCCTTCAGACGAACGGTGTTTTTAGTCCCGTTCATGGTAATGGTACCTCCTGATATGGTTAGATTTTCGCGGGCTACAGCGCCTTCGATATCGGCAAAAGTAACGCGCGCTGCCTGCATTTTGAAGATATCAGCATTGATCTGAATTTCCCTTTCCAATGCACCCACAATGTCGACACGTGTAATTTCCTTCACTCCTTCTATCTTATCCTGAACGATATCCGCAAATTTCTTGAGTTTGTCCAGGTCATAATTTCCGGATATATTGATGTACATCACAGGAAATTCAGCCAAATTCACATCCATGATCTGTGGCTGATCAGGAAGGTCGCTGGGCAAATCCCTTTTGGATTTATCAACGGCATCCCTGACGCGTTGTTTGGCGGTTTCAACTGCCACGCTTGGGTCAAATTCCACAACAATGGAAGAGAAATCCTGAACGGAATTGCTGGTGATCTTTTTTACATCTGCAATCGATTTAAGCTGCTTTTCGATCGGACGGGTAATCAGGTTCTCAATATCCACAGGCGAAGTTCCCGGATACGGAGAATTGACAATGATATAAGGAATGACCACTTCCGGGAATTGTTCCTTCGGAATCTGGTAGTAATTCAGCAAACCAAGCACTGAGATGATAAAAGCAAGTACATAAACACTTGTCTTGTTATCAACAGCCCAACTGGTTGCAAAGAATTCTTTGATAAAAAATTTATCTTTTGACATAATTTTTGATTGGTCGATTAGAAAATAACTGATGAACCTTCTTTGAGACTCTGGAATCCTGCTGTGATCACCTGATCACCAGAGCTCAGACCGGAAGTGATTTCAGATTCACCATTATAATCCATACCGGTTGTAATTTTTTTGCGGGTGGCAATTGTCTTGCCTCCCTCTTGAGTCGCTACATATACAAATTTGCCATCCTGATTGCTCTGGATGATGTTTACCGGAAGTACCAGGGTCGAATTGTTCGAATAATCCAGGATTTTTACATAGGCAATCATGTTGGCTCGCAGTTCAACATCTTTGGGTGAAATCCTGCACTCAACTTTAAAAGTACGGTTGGATGGATCAATGAAACGACTGGTGAAACTCAATTTTGTCTCAATTTCTTTTCCAAGGTCAGGAAATTTGATAAATGCCAGATTTCCGTTTTTAATTCTTGATGTAAAATTTTCGGATATATCTGCCGTAATCTTGGCCGACGACATGTTGATCACGCGAATGGTTGAGGTAGGCAAACCCGGTGAAGCCATCTGACCAACTCTCAGAGGAACACTCTCCACTGATCCGCTGATTGGTGAAACTACATTGGCCATGGCTATTTGTTCCTGTACGGTTTTGATTCGTTTTTCAAGAGATTCTTTGGTGCTTTTTGCTTGTAAAAACTGAACCTCACTGCCAATTTTCTTGTCCCACAGATTTTTCTGTTTTTCAAAAATGATGGAGGCCATATCCAGTTGGGTTTTTACCTCGTCAACAGATTGTTTCAGGACCTGGGCATCCAGCGTAGCCAGAATATCTCCTTTCTTTACCTGTGAACCTTCTCTTACATAAACGTTGGTAACCACTCCGGCCATTTGCGGACTTACAGAAACATTCTGGTCTGCATCAACAATGCCTTGAATTTCAACGAAATGATTAAATGGGGTAGTCTCCAGTTTTTTTACCTTGACAGTAACAGCTTTTTCATCTTTTTTCTGTCCGGGGTTGATCTCACCTTCCAGCTTGGAAATCTTCGTATTGAGAATCTCCCGGTCTGCTTTTAATTTGTCCAATTCTCCTTTTTTGTCGTTGCTTGGATTGCAAGCGACCAATGTGGCAATAATTGCCAGTGTAAAAAATGTGTTTTTCATGTGTATAATATTTATTTTTTTACGGTCAAATGGAATACCCAGACGTTCATTTTCGGTTGGTTTGAACCTATTCTCGTGGGTATTTAATATGATTCCTATTTATTTATTTCCTGATTGATATTAAACAATTTTTCCAGTTTAGTCTTCGCGGTAGCCAGATCGTAAATGCTCTGGTAGTAGTTGGTCAAACCGGTTAAATACTGATTTTGCGTGGTAGTCAGATCGATGCTCGTTGAAACTCCGTTTCTGTATTTTTCAACAGTGCGCTGGTAAATCTCATCAGACAGTGCCAGACTTTTCTTTTGAATTACATACTTTTCATATTTAATCTTTAAATCTGTCTGGTATTGATCGGCCTGCATCAGAAGGTTGTTGTATACCAATTTTTTGTTGTTGTCCATTTTGGCAATGGTCAGCTTTTTTTGAGATACTACTGCCATTCTCTGTCCGCTGCTGAAGATGGGCAAGCTCAGATTGATGCCCAATACATCCTTTACTGAAAAATCAAAAGATGGTTTGTTCATTTTGTCGGAATGCTGGTAGAATCCGGACACCACCGGTAAATATGCCATGATTGTATTCTGATAATCAAGTTTGGACAGGTCGTAGGCAGTATTGATTAATTTGTAATCAATATTCTTCTCTATGTTAAATGGTTCATTGATTAAAGATTCCACTTTTACCGGCAAAGAATAATTAGTCCCAAGGGGATCTGTTAATTTAATTTTCACATTCGCATCCAGTCCGAGCATAATTTTGAATAACCTTTTGGCCATATCCAGATTACCTGTCACCTGGTTGATGGCATTCATCAGATTGTTGGCCGTTAATTCCAACTGGTCGACGTCTGTTTTTTCGATAAAACCCTGTTTGTTCATCTCCTTAATTTCTGCCGCAGTCTTTTGCACATTTTCGAGGTTCTGCTGCAGATTTTTGATGCTTTCTTCTCCTACAAGTATCAGATAATAGGTGTTGATGACAGATTCATTCACATCCTGAATAATCTTTTCATTGCTTTCATTGGATTGCTGATACAATGTTTTACTTGCTTTTAATCCAATGAGGTAGGATCCGTTAAAAATTAACTGCGAAGCAGTCACGTCAAATGTCACGTTGTTCTTGACACCAAGTTCAAGCGCTGGTGTACCCGGGCCCATTGATCCGGGTGGCAATGACGGTACAGTTGGCAGGTACTGGTAGCTCGCCTTGGAATCAATATGAGGAAGCCCAATGGCAGTGACTTCCCATATTTTCTTGTTGGCTATTTCCATATCAAGCGCCGAATTCCTGATGGTCGTATTGTTTTCCATTGCAATACGCCGGGCATCCTGTAAAGAGAGTCGCAGTGAATCCTGTGCTTCACTTTTGAAGTTGCCGAACAAAAGAAGAATTGTGGTTATCAAAATTAGATAACGTTTTGAAAATGACATAATTAATATTATTTTAATTGTTTTTAATATATTCGATAATTTCTGTTTTCCTGGACTCGAAATAGGCGAGACCTGCAGGTGTTGAAATGGCTCGGATGTGGTTCTCAAACAAAACCTCAAATAATTGAATGAAATTGATATCCAATATTTTACAGACCTCTGAATTGTGCAGTTCAATGAAGCTGTTCAGGTAGATGGTCGCTACCAGGTCGATGTTGATGTCATCCCGGTATATTTTTTCCTCAATTCCCTGCTTTATATTGATCTTCATTCCTTCAAAGACGAATTTTCGCTTTTGCTCCGCATACTTTTCATAGGTTAGATGGAAGTATTTTTCCATCTCAAACTTGATCATCGGATTGATTCTTTTTATCTCCTTATGAACCAATTGGCTTAGCCTCAGTAATTTTTCAATCGCATTGATGGACTCATTCCCTATACTTTCATTTAATTTCTGTAAGATGGATTCCTCATGCAAAAAAATTTTCTCAATGAGTTCCTCCTTGTTTTTAACAAAGGTATAGAGCGTTTTTTTTGAGATTCCAAGCCGTTTGCTCAACTCATCCATGTTGAGATTCTTTAAACCATATGCATAAAACAATTCCTTAATCGGTTCGACCAATTCCTGAAATCGCTTTTTCTGTGCATCAGATATTTCCATTTTCCTTTATTTCCATTGATAATATTTCTCTGCAAATATCGGAAACAATTTGCACGATAAACGTTTCCGTATGTTAAATGTTTCTTAATTCATATTAAATTTTTGTGTCTTCAGTAGGAGCTCAAAAACTATTTTTTAAGATTTTGTAAACCATTATCTTTGTGGCGAAAATAAAAAACAGATATGGGTAGGATCATGGCCATCGATTATGGGAAAAAGAGGGTAGGAGTGGCAGTGACAGATCCGTTACAGCTTATTGCGAACCGCCTTGAAACTGTAGATGCTAATTTGATCTGGCGTTTTCTGGATGATTATTTTTTGAAGGAAACAGTAGACCTTGTTTTGGTGGGATACCCTGTTCAGTTGAACAATCTGCCTTCCGAAGCCCTGCGGTACATCAATCCGTTTGTTCAGAAGTTTCAGCAGAAATATACAGTTGAAATCAGGCAGGTGGATGAAAGATTTAGCTCAAAAATGGCATTTCAATCGATGATTGATGCCGGATTGCGCAAATCGCAACGCCAGGACAAAGGAACAATCGATGGAGTTAGTGCTACTATTCTTCTCCAATCTTATCTTGAACAAAAAAAGTACTTGTAAAATATGATTTTGCCTATTACGGTTTATGGAGATCCGGTTCTGAGAAAAGTAACCGAAAATATCGACCTCAGTTATGCCGGGTTGCCTGAATTAATTGAGAACATGTTTGAATCGATGTACAATGCTGAAGGTATTGGTTTGGCTGCACCTCAGATTGGACTTCAAATACGGCTTTTTGTTGTTGATTTGTCTCCTCTGGGAAAGGAAGAACCATCATTGATGGGATTTAAGAGAGCATTCATCAATGCGAAAATTACCGAGCGCAGCGGAGATGAGGAACTGATGGAGGAAGGTTGTCTGAGTATACCGGGAATTCACGAAGAGGTTTTCCGCAAGAACCTCATCCGGATTCAATATCTTGATCCGGACGGTGGTGAGCATAACGAAGTATATACCGGTTATACGGCCAGGGTGCTCCAGCATGAGTATGATCATTTGGATGGCATCATGTTTACTGATCATTGCTCTCCCCTGAAAAAAAGATTGCTGAAGCGTAAACTCTCCGATATTTCAAAGGGCATTACCAATGCAACCTATCGGATAAAAATCCCAAGAATATAATTGCATTTTGAAGAATCCAATTGGGAGAATCATTAATTTGTGGTCCGGATTTTTTCTTTTTCTTACTGAAATGCCGTAACTTAAGGTGAATAACTATTCACATGGAACGTTCCGGTTTTCAACTTTCGGTCGCACTTTTCCTGCGGTTGCTTATCCCGCTCTGTCTGGGGGTAATATGGCCTGTGATAAGAGGTGTCTCAAACCCAATCATCCTGCTGATTCTGTTCATTACAATTGGGATCATCCTGGTCTTTTTTATCAAGGGCAATTTTTATAGCCAGCCTTATTGGGGTGGAATATTTTTTATTGCCCTATTTCTCTTTGGTCAGGAGCGGGCGAAGAAATCAACAAATATTTTTCCTGAATTACCTAGTAAACAGTATTTCGTGGTACTGGACGAATATCCCGAAGAAAAGGAGAAAACCTTCCGAATGGTTGGACAATTGGTCAATAATGGCGCAAAAATATTAATCTATCTACCCAAATCCTTGCAGGTAAGGAATGCAAAACCAGGTGATGTTTGCAGTTTCGATGGTACGCCTGAATTGGTAGTGAACGATGGAAATCCTTTTGAGTTTGATTATCGCCGATATTTGAACAGCAGGGGAATTGGCTACCGGATTTTTCTGAAGCAGCATCAATTCTGTTTTCTACCCGGAGAATCGCATCTTAATTCTTCCCGCAAGGCACTGATATTCAGATCGAAATTGATTGATTGCCTGGATCGTTCAGGCATTTGTAGTAAAAATGTGCATTTGATCGGTTCGATTTCTTTTGGTGCACGGGAAGAGGTTGACCAGGAAACTATCCAGTCTTTTACCAATACCGGGGTAATACACGTTCTCGCAGTTTCAGGCATGAATGTGGGATTGGTCTACGTCATTCTTGATTTTCTTTTTCGATTTCTCAAAGTCTTTCGGGCAGGTAGAATTCTGCACCCGTTGATTATGCTGGCAGGCATTTGGGGTTATACGCTCATTACAGGGATGTCACCATCCATATTGAGGGCAGCCATGATGTTTTCTTTTGTTTTGCTGGGAACGACACTCAAAAGAAGTTCAGGCATTTATAATTCACTCGCTGTATCTGCATTTTTGCTTATTGCCTGGGATCCTGCCATTGTCAGGGATGTCGGATTTCAACTTTCCTATGCGGCAGTGTTATCCATTGTTGTTATACAGCCCATAATTTACAGGCAATTTGAATTTAAAAAGCGATTGCCGGATAAAATCTGGCTGTTGATTTCCGTTACCCTGGCAGCGCAAATCGGAACATTACCGCTGACACTGCATTATTTCCATCAGTTTCCCGTGTATTTTCTTCTCGCGAATATTGTTGTGATTCCGATGGTGACATTGATTCTTTACCTTTCCTTTGTCGTGATTTTTCTATCCCTTTTTTCCATTTTTGTGGCATCCTTTGTTGCAAAGGTGCTCGACTGGTCAGTAGATATGGTCATTTTTACCGTGAATACCGTGGAGGCATTGCCTCATTCTGTTCTCAGAGGATTGTATCCTTCTTATTTTCAGCTTTTGCTGGCCTTCCTGATTGGTATCGGCATTTTCTATTTTTTCAAAACGAAAAAAGTGAAGCTTTTGCAAACGGTTGTTGGTTTAGCCATTCTGTTAACCTTGTCAATTGGAATAGCCTCCTATTATCGTCAGTCGACAGCGGAAATAGTATTCTTCAACATTCCGGGAACAAGGACATTGGCGCTTACAACCGGCAGTGCGACAACCATTTTGTATGATCGCTGCATCAATGCTTCAGAGAAACTGGGTTATTACATGAAGCCCTATTTGGGCGAAAGGGGGATCAGCAAAGTGGAGATGCATGTCTTGTCTGATTCTTTGCGTATCAGGGGCAAGAATTTTCAGGTAACTGGAGGTTTCATTTATTTCAGGGGAATAGGGCTTTATTTTCAGCCGCCTGATCAAAAATTCAAGAAAACCATGGTCTCAATCTCTACTACAGATTTGGTATGGTTATCACATCTCAAATTTCCCCGACTTGAGGATGAATTCAAGCAGAAACCTAAAATCATTCTTCTTGATAAACGGGTCAATGCTGACAGTCTGCGTTGGAGGTATCCGGGGCAAAAAATTTTTGCCATGAATCAATCTGTTCGGTTGACACCGGATCCTTCAAGGTATGAAAATGCAGACGGAATAGTTTGCAGATATTTTAGTCAGGCAAAATAATAGCGCTACTCAAGTAGGGTACCTTTCCCTTGCCTCGTGATTTCAGCTTCTCCTGAAGTGCAATCCACGATGGTAGAAGGACGGTTGTCACCGTATCCGCCATCAATAACCAGATCAACAAGATGCCCGTATTTCTCCTCAATCAATTCCGGATCCGTAATGTATTCCAGAACGACATCGTCATGATGCACCGATGTGGATAGGACAGGATTGCCAAGTTCCCTGACAATTGTCCTGAGAATATTGTTTTCCGGAATTCGGATTCCTATATTTTTTTTTGAGTTCTTGAATAATTTGGGAACGTTGGAATTGGCCAGAAGCAGAAATGTAAATGGACCGGGAAGGTTTTTTTTCAGTAACTTGAAAATTGAGTTTGAAAATGGTTTGCAATAGTTTGAGATTTGGCTTAAATCGTGCAAAATGAATGAAAATTCAGCTTTTTCAGGTTTGACATTTTTTATTCTTGCCACCCTTTCAACTGCTTTCGATTTGGTGATATCACAGCCAATGCCGTAAATGGTGTCGGTTGGGAAAATGATCACAGCGCCATCTCTCAGCATTTCTACGATTCTGTCGATCTCTTTTAAGTTGGGATTGTCATTGTATAGCCTGACGAGCATGTCGCACAAATTTTGGTTTTTCTGATTGAGATAGTAAAAATAACTTTTTTAGGTATACTTTCGTCGTTGAAAGTACCTGAATTACTTGGGGTGAATTCAAGTGCCGTAAGTGAACGGGCTTGATGCCCTATTTGAATCTGTACTTTCTCAACCTGATTCACCTTATTTATTTTGAATATAAAAAATTTAACTGAAGGACCTATTTCCGGGCAGATTGTGCGGTTGACAATGCCAATTCTTGGCACATCATTCGTACAAATGGCTTACAATCTCACCGACATGCTTTGGCTTGGCCGGGTGGGAAGTACTGCTGTTGCTGCGGTAGGAATTGCTTCCTATTTTACCTGGATGGGTGTTTCCCTGATGTTGATCGGTCGGATAGGGGCCGAAGTTGGTGTAGCCCAATCATTGGGTGCAGGTGATAAAAAAGGAGCAGCCACTTATGCGGTAAACGCTGTGACAATCGTTATGATTCTTTCGGCCATTTACGGAGCATTTACATTTTTCTTTGCACCTGAACTAGTCTCTTTCTTCCATCTTGAAAATCAGGCAGTTGAATCTTCAGCGATTTCCTATATCCGGATTATTTCTGTAGGTTCCCTGCTATATTATTCCAATCCAACCTTTTCAGGAATTATCAATGGAACGGGCAATTCAAAACTACCCTTCAGAATCAATGCCATTGGGTTGATCTCTAATGTGGTGCTAAATCCTTTGTTGATTTTTGGTTTGGGTCCAATTCCTGCAATGGGATCCAATGGTTCTGCCTTGGCTACGGTAATATCCCAGTCGATCGTTTTAATTGTATTTGTTGTAATGATTGGAAGAGGAAGCAGTGCTTTGGGTAAAATTAAACTGCGACTTCAACTTCAGGCTATATACGTTAAAAAGATATTCAAGCTGGGTTTGCCGGTCGCGATGCATAGTATCCTTTTTGCCTCATTTGCGGTGGCATTGGCACGGATTATTGCCCCATGGGGAGCGATGCCGATCGCCGTGCAGAGTGTTGGAGCTCAAATTGAAGCTCTCAGCTGGATGACTGCCGGAGGATTTTCTACAGCACTTGGTATTTTTACCGGCCAGAATTTTGGCGCCGGCAAATGGGACAGAATTTTCAAAGGTTATTTTACAACCATTTCCATCAGTGGAACCATCGGTATTCTTGTCACAATATGCTTCCTGACATTAGGAAGAGAAATTTATACCCTCTTTTTGCATGAACAGGAAGCGATTGCCTTGGGCGTTCGTTATCTCTCCATTTTAGCCATCTCCCAGTTTTTTATGTGCGTGGAAATCACAACAGGAGGATTTTTCAATGGGATTGGACGATCGATTCCGCCTTCGTTGGTAGGAATTACCCTGACGGGGAGCCGGATTCCGCTTGCACTCTATCTCACACAACCAAATGTTTTTGGAGTTACCGGAGTGTGGTGGAGCATCACCCTCACTTCGGTTGCCAAAGGATTGGTTTTATTTGGATGGTTTTATCTGTTGATGAAAAAACACCCGCACTACCTGGGAGCCGCTAATCAAAAAATTGCTTTTATCCGGCTTTTGCCTACGAGGATCCGTCAGGAAGTATTTGATACGAAAACTGAAATGATTGATGAAGACTGAAATCAGGATGACTCTGGACGGGTCGCAGACGTTGTACATCGAAGAAATTGATGAGCATTACCACTCCACTTTTGGTGCCATCCAGGAATCACAACATATATTTATTCGCGAAGGATTCGACCTATGTACTTTGGCTGAAGTCAAGGTGCTTGAAATAGGATTCGGAACAGGCTTGAATTGTTACCTGACATTATTAAATGGGTTAAAAAAGGATCAACAGGTTCATTATTATTCTGTTGAAAAATATCCTGTGCCTGAGACGATATGGAGAAATCTGGAATACAGCAATCATTTTCCGGATTCCGACAGCGGATTTTTTGACTCCATTCATACGGCACCCTGGAATTCTGATGCAGTAATAGACCGCCAATTTACGTTGCGTAAAATTGAATGTGATGCATTACAATTTGATTTGATAGATTTGCCATCGTTCGATGTGGTCTATTTTGATGCTTTTTCTCCGGATAAACAACCGGAAATCTGGGATCACACCATTTTTGAGCGACTCTATTCAAGGATGAATGAGCATGGAATACTGGTCACCTATTGTGCAAAGGGCCAAATCAGAAGACTACTTCAAACAGTTGGCTTCCGTGTGGAAAGAATACCCGGCCCTCCCGGGAAACGGGAGATGTTAAGGGCGAGAAAATAAAAAATTAAGATAATTACTGGAAATGACGAAGTTTCAGACAAGGAGTATAAATTGTTCATTCGTGATTCTGCTTGCACTTTCGTGTGTTCTTGTGGTCATGAATTCGTGCAGTCAGAAAAAGGACCTTAAATTGTACAAGATCACGGGCGGGGCACAGGGGACCTACTATGCCATCACCTATAGTGCCGAAAGCAATGAGAATCTGCAACCCGCTATTGATTCGCTGTTCAGGCAGTTTGACCGTTCCGTGTCATCCTATGTTCCAGCCTCTGTGCTTTCCAGACTGAACAACAATGACTCTTCAGCTACAGCGGATCCGATCTTCGAAACAGTTTTCAGGAAGTCGATGGAAGTCTCTGCCAATACTGAAGGTGCCTTTGATATCACCGTTGGACCTTTGGTCAATGCCTGGGGTTTTGGATTTTCCAAAAAGGCCAATGTTGATCAGGCAATGGTTGATTCTTTACTTCCTTTGGTGGGTTACCATAAAGTTAGCTTGAAGAATGGAAAACTGATCAAAGCCGATCCACGTATCAGAATTGATTTTGACGCACTTGCGCAGGGTTATACCTCCGACTGGCTGGGGAACTACTTTGAATCGAAAGGGATTCAAAGTTTCCTGATTGATGTTGGTGGCGAGGTACTTGGAAAAGGTTCTAAGCCGGATGGAAAAATCTGGAGTGTCGCCATTGAAATGCCCTCTAAGAATGCAACAGACGAACGTAAGATTCAAGCAATATTGTCACTCAAAGACAAGGCAATATCCACTTCCGGAAGTTATCGTAAATATTATGAGGAAAATGGGGTCAGGTATTCTCACACGATAGATCCATCCAACGGTTATCCCGTTAAGCACAATTTACTCAGTGTTTCAGTTCTGGCGAATGATTGTATGACCGCCGATGCCTATGCTACTGCCTTCATGGTAATGGGAGTCGAAAAATCAAAAGTATTTCTGACGAAACATACTGAAATTGAAGCCTATTTCATCAGCGATGACCAAAAAGGCGGATTTTCTGTTGATTACACGCAGGGATTTGATAGCTTGTTAAAGAAAAATTAAAAACCCTATTAACAAGTAGTTAGAGATAAATATTTTAATTTCAATCCGTGGAATTTTATCGAAAAATAGTTATCTTCGCACCTTTTAGAATAATCATTCAAACATTTTATAAACACAGTTATGGCATTTAAAAATTTACTTCTGGTTTTGGTTGCCGGTTCTATCGTTCTGGCATCATGCAACACTTCCAACTCACAACAAATTAAATTAGTGACAATGGCCGACTCTGCAGCTTATGCCATTGGAGTTGATCTGGGTAACAACATCAAGAAAAACCTACCTCAGGCACCGGGTGGCAAAGAACTTAATTCACAAATTATTCTGCAGGCCTTTGCTACAATCATGAAAGGTGACTCAGGTCTGATTCCATCAGCCAAAGCTAATGCCATCACCCAGGGATATTTTATGAAGGCACAGTCTATGGAAGGTGGGAAGAACAAAGAAGCAGGTCAAAAATATCTTGCTGATAACGGAAAACGCGCAGGTGTAACTACTACTGCTTCCGGACTTCAGTATGAAGTGATCAAAACAGGTACAGGACCAAAACCTTCTGCCGAAAATACTGTGAAAGTACATTACCATGGAACAACCATTGACGGAGCCGTATTTGACAGCTCAGTTGATCGTGGTGAACCGGTTACATTCGGTTTAGGCCAGGTGATCAAAGGATGGACAGAAGCACTGCAATTAATGCCAGTTGGTTCAAAATGGAAAATCTATATCCCTTCTGAACTGGGTTATGGCGAACAAGCTGCCGGACCGAAAATTAAGCCTAATTCAGTTCTTATTTTTGAAGTTGAACTGATTAGTATTGAGCCTACACCAGCTGCAGCTGCTGCTCCGGCTACCAAGTAATACAAAGAAATTAATTGACATAGAGGTTCTACCTCTGGAACAAAACCCGGAATGGATGAATTTCATCTTCCGGGTTTCGTTTCTAAAACTCAAAACATATGAGCTTTAAAGTAAAAGGAAGAGTTGTCGAGATATTGCCACTGCAAACCGGCAGCAGTACAAGAGGGGAATGGAAGAAACTGGACTTCGTGCTCGAGGTCCCTGATGAACAGTTTCCAAAAAAAATATGCTTTACCCTTTTCAACGACAAAACAGAGATGATTAGTGAAAAGGACAAAAGTCGTGAGGTGGAGGTCAGTTTCAGCCTCGAAGGACGTGAGTACAATGGAAAATGGTACCACAACGTCAATGCTTTTAAAATCGACAGGATGGAGAAGCCTTCAACAGCAGGGGATCAACCTCCGCCACCTCCATACAATGAGGACGATTTTATGCCGGTTAAGGACGGTGAAAATGACGATCTGCCTTTCTAGCGGCCTTTCAAATTAATCTTACAAAAAGAACGCCAGGTAACGCGAAGAATCATTTGTTTTCTTCATGTTACCTGGCGTTCTTTCATACGAATTGCTTTGTTTTTCAAAAGTCAATTCTTGTATCCCTTAATTATAACCAATATTTACCTATTTAATAGGAATCTGCCTTTTGAAGTCCTGCTCAAGGGAGATAAAGGTTTCGGTGCGTGCGATCCCGTCAATTGCCTGAAGATCCGTGTCGATGATCTTCATCAGATGCTTGTTTGTTTTGGTCTGAATTTTGATGAAGATGGCATACTGTCCTGTCGTATGGTGACATTCTACAACTTCAGGAATATCTTTCAATTGTTTAAGTACTTTCCTGTCAAAACTGGTCTTTTCGAGGTAGATCCCCATAAATGCAGTCGTATTGTATCCCAATCTCGAAGGACTTACAATAAACTCAGATCCTGTTACAACACCCATGGAAATAAGACGCTGCACCCGCTGGTGTATGGCAGCCCCGGAAACACCGCATTCTCTGGCAACCTCCAGAAAAGGTACCCTTGCATTGTTGGTAATCAGTTTTAATATTTTTCGGTCGAGATCATCTATCTGAACCGCTTGTTCTTTAAAATCTTCTTCCAATTCAAGATTGTTTTTCTTCACGATACTTTCAATTTGTTATTAAACTGACTATTTTTCTCCAAAATTATAACTTTTTGTTCTCCTGACAAATAAATGTTGAAATTTTACACAAGATTATTCATTTTAGAAAATTTAGCCAGTGACAAAAGGTCGAACATTTTGATCCTCATATTACAAATATCATTGTTTCTGAACGGTCCTTGCCATGTGTCTGAAATCACTCCCCGAAGGATTCTGAAAAACCCTCAGATCAAATTCTTTGATGACTGCAAGAATATGATCAACGATCTCAGCCTGAATCGCTTCAAAACGATCTGCCTGCTGTTCCTTACTGAAAACAATGTATTCTAAAGGAAGACCTCGTTCGGTTGATTGTAAAAACCGAACAATGAGAGACATGTTGTTGTGGGTATTCGGGTTGGTCCAGAGAAAGGCTTCAACATAGGCCCTGAAAAGGGCAAGGTTTGTAGGTTGCGGTCCCATTTGTTCGATCCAGCCCGGGAAGGTAGGGTCCGCCTCCCTTTTCTCTTCATTGTATTTCCTGATGACAGGAAGTAGAGCAATATTTTCGGCAAATTTTTGGTCGCAGAATCTGATCCTGGCCATGTCAATATAGATTGAACGCTGAATGCGCCGGCCTCCCGATTCCTGCATCCCGATCCAGTTGGTGACTGGTTCAGATACCAGTGAATAGGTGGGTATGGAGGTGATGGTTTTATCCCAGTTCTGAACTTTCACGGTAGTCAGGGATATGTCAACAACGGTTCCATCAACGCTGAATTTGGGTACGGTTATCCAGTCTCCAGGCTTAACCATTTTGTTGGCAGCCAGCTGAATACTGGCAACAAATCCAAGAATTGGGTCTTTGAATACAAACATCAGAACCGCGGCCATGGCACCCAGTCCAGCGAAAAGTTTGCCGGGATCCTGGTTGACCAGAATGGAGACCAAAATAATGGCTGCGATGGAATAAATGAGAATCTTAACCAGTTGGAGGTAGCCTTTGATGGGGCGTTCCTGCGCAAAAGGGTAGGTATTGTATATGTCCTGTGAGGCATCCAGAAAACGAATCAGGCTCAACACAACAGCAAAGGTGATGTAGATTTTAGCAATGCCTTTAATAATCTCAGGCAATGAAACCAAATCCTCAGATCCAAATCCAGCCGAAAAATAGACAAAGATTGCAGGAATCAGGTGCGCTGCGGCATGAAATACTCTGTGATCAAAAAGTGCGTCATCCCATAAAGTTTCAGTATGTCTCGTCATTCGCTCAACGATCGTAAGGAGCAGTTTGCGCAGCGGGAAGAACAGAATCAGGGAAATGATGGAAAGTATGATAAATGTTCCAAAGGCTGCCAGATATATGGCAATTCGCGGATGAAACTGGGCGTTCAATAACAGCTCCCGTAGGTAATCATAAAAAACTTGCATGGTGTATTTCTTTAAAACTGTTCAGAAATAATTACTTTTGAATTGTCGGCAAAATTAATGAAAGGAGCCGGATTTTGGGCACACCCCCTGGAACTATTGTTCATAAATTATTCGCGAATCTCCCATTTCCGTTCAAAAAATTCAATCATGAAGTCAAAACTATTCTTTCTCGTTTTATTCTTAGCTCCTTGTATGCTTTTCGCTCAGGAGAAATTTGAAGACTATTTTATTCCGGGTGTATTCCGGTTTGATTACCTTCTGTCGGGGACAAGCAATTCTGTCAGAGTAACTGAAGTTCAGCAAAAAAAAGAACCATTTTGGGGTGGAACACTTCATCTTGCGACCAAAGAACCAATATTGGGCAATTATCGTTTTTCAGTCAAAGATCTAACAACCGGGACATTGATTTTCAGTAATGGCTTCTCTCCGCTCTTTTCGGAATGGCAAACTACAGCCGAAGCAAAAAAAATGGAAAAGGCATTCTATCAGGTGATTCGATTTCCATTTCCGAAAAATAAAGTGGTTTTGGAAATTGAATGCCGAAATCGCGAAGGTCATTTCTATCAGATTTTCTCTACCGAAATTGATCCATCTAACTACTTTATTACAAAAGAGTTGCCGGTAAAGGTTGATTATTTGACGTTGCGACAATCTGGCGATCCTGCCAAAAAAGTTGATGTGGCGATCCTGGCTGAAGGGTACAAAAGAGAGGAGATGGATAAATTCATCAAGGATGCCACTCGTTTAACAGACTCACTTTTTTCTGTTGAACCGTTTTCTTCGTTAAAAAATGGGTTCAACGTTTATGCATTAAAAACAATTTCCGAGGAGTCAGGAACAGATATTCCCGGTAGAAATAAGTATGTAAACACCTTGTTTAACAGCTCTTTTTATACCTTCAATGTGGCTCGCTACCTGACGGTTACCGATTTGAAAACTGTACATGATCAAGCGGCAGGTGTTCCTTATGATTACCTGATCGTTTTAGTCAATTCCAGTGAATACGGAGGTGGCGGTTTCTGTAATTTTTTGTCGGTATGTACAGCAGATCATGGCCTGGCGTCGAATGTATTCATTCATGAGTTCGGACATGAATTTGCCGGACTGGCAGATGAATACTATACTTCGGAGGTAGCCTATGAAGATTTCTACAACCTGAAAGTGGAGCCCTGGGAGCCGAATCTGACTACGATGATCGATTTTAAATCAAAATGGGGAGCAATGATTGATCATTCTACTCCTGTGCCGACTCCCAGAACAGCAAATTTTGAAAAAACAACCGGGGTTTTCGAAGGGGGAGGATATATGGCAAAAGGTATATTCAGTCCGGCCCAGGACTGCCGTATGAAATCAAACAAACCAGACAATTTTTGTCCGGTTTGTCAGGAAGCAATTCGCAGAGCCATCCAAAAATGTACTGAATAACCGCTGTTTGCGATCTAATCCAAATGATTTATTCGTGGTTTTTGGGATGGCTTGACTTTTGATCCATTTTGTAGGCAGTCAACAGACCTGCACCTCCAAAAATGCAAATCATTGCAGGATAAGCGGCTCCTTCATCCATTCCACTCTGAACAAACAGTGTGGCAAAGAAGATACCCAGTCCGATTCCAACCAGAAGCAATCCCCATTTCAGAATTCCTCCAGTTGAGGTTCTTTTGATGGACTCGAACAATTTAGGGTCGGCGCCTTTTTCAATAAGGCTCATTCTTTCGCGGTTTCGGGCGGTTACAATCACATAAACAATTCCGAAAATCATGGCGAAACAAGCCAGTGGGACTAAAATTGGTACTAACATGGTAGTAAATATTAAGGTTCAACATTTGCCCATTTGACGCAATATCATTATTCCGGTTACAAGATTTTATTAAATAAATTTTTACCTGGGAATGTTGATCAATTATTATTTTGTGATACCAGACTTTAGGATATTTGATCAGGGAAAGTTGTGAAGGATAAATTGGCAAATGTGCAAGATCATTCATGGTATCATGTAGCTGTTTGATCCTGCAAATTTTAAAAAGGAATCACCATCTAAAAATTAATAATCGGTTGTAACTTTAAATCAAAAATATTTTCCGAAAATTGTAACCGATCAGATCTTCTATGTGTCTAATAGGGTAATGGAAGCCAAAAGCGATGCATATTATATATCGGAAGTATTGGGGGGAAATCCCGAATCCTTTGCCCCACTTGTAGAAAAGTACAAGCAACTGGCTTTTTCACTCTCCCTGAAAATTACAAGAAGCAGGGAGGATGCCGAAGAGGTGGCACAGGATTCCTTCCTTAAGGCATACCGGTCACTCGAAAATTTCAAGGGTGGCGCAACTTTCAAAACCTGGTTATTTCGCATCGTATATACAACAGCCATTTCCAGGGTAAGGGGCAAGAAGCATGACTTTGTCAGTTTTGAGAATCATAAACTTTCAGATAGTGAGTTAGAGGAAACCGAAAATGCGGTTGGACAACTTGCTGCGGAGGAACGTTCCTATCAACTTCATAAGGCCATGGATTTACTGGCTGCGGATGAAAGAAGTATACTGAATTTCTATTATTTTGAGGATCTTCCTGTTGAAGAAATTGCATCCATCATGGATTTGTCTGCGTCCAACGTGAAAATAAAACTCTTCCGGAGTAGAAAAAAATTATACGGACAGCTTAATGGTATTTTAAAAGGTGAGGATGCATTTGCTGTTTAGACATCATAAATTAGGGAAGGGAAGAGACCCTTTCCACCAGTAATTAAAAAGAAAATAGTATGAAAAAGCAGGATAACCTAAGGGAATACATGAAGGAACTTCCGAGAGAAGAACCTTCTGCTGATTTTACCAGATTGGTCATGCAACGTGTCAGGCTGGAAGCAGTAAAATCACCGGTTGTCTATCAACCCCTGATTAACGCACGGAGTTGGAGGAGGATATTCTTCGGAATGTTCTTGTTCTTTGTGGGTGCAATCTTGTTGCGTACCTTTTTCCCTGGGAATGAAAATCCGGTCTTAACCCATTGGATCTACCAGATTGATTATTCTTTTTTATTAAAACCTTTTCAGCTTCTCTCAAATGCGCTGACTTGTATGTCCTTCCAATTTGTAGGTGGTGCGGCAGCTATCACAATACTGTTGTTTGCCGATCAACTTTATTCAAGGATGAATGAACGATAAACCCCGATAATTTGAACATTCCACCGCATTATTTGAATATTGCAGGAAATTTTTTATTAAATTGTCAAAATTTGTGAAGTTTTTGAATAAAAATCATTCATTGGTGTTGGGTTTGCAATATGCTTTCTATTTTTACAAAAAAAAACCTAACCATGCTTGAAGTCCTTTACAACCGAAGAAGTACCCGAAAATTTATTGATAAAAAGGTTGATGAGGAGACGATTCATCAACTTCTGAAGGCGGCCTTGCTTTCGCCTTCCTCTAAAAACAGCCAGCCGTGGGAATTTATCGTTGTAGAAGAACCTGAACTTCTTAGTCAACTGTCCTTTGCAAAGCCTCACGGCGCCTGTCTGCTGAAACATGCACCACTGGCCGTTGTTGTTGCAGGAGACAAAACAAAAAGTGATGTATGGATTGAGGATTGCTCGATCGCATCCATTATCTTACAACTTGCAGCAGAGGCATTGGGCCTTGGTTCCTGCTGGGTGCAGATCCACCGCCGCTATCACAATGATGATGAGACAGCTAATGAATTCATTGGCGATTTACTCCGTATTCCAGACCATCTGGAAGTTCTTTCAGTAGTGGGAATCGGTTACAAGGCAGCTGATCGCCCTGCACTCACCGACAAGGAGATAGACTGGCAAAAAGTGGTTAGAAACTGCTATGAAACAATTTCAAAATGAGAAGCTAAAATTAAGGTTTCCTTTAGTCTATTTAACCGAAGGAATAATATTCGATGAGTTGCACGAATTAATTTACCTGAATTGATTCGTGGTTTTCATTCAATTTCTTACATCACAAGCGTTTGCGTCCAAAATTTGAGGTTGTATTGCATGCTTCGGCTTTTTTTCATATTCTCCACTTTGATTATTTTCCTTGTCGTCGAACTAATCTCTGACCTGCTCGGCAAGATAGGATTCGTCGTGTTGTGTAATATCCAGTCCCAGACGCTCACTTTTTGGTGAAACCCGCATTGGAATTAATTTGTTGGTGAGCATGAACAGCAAATAAGAGCCTCCGAAAGCAAAAACTCCAACGATTACCAGTGTTAGCAGATGAAACAGAAATGTTTTGTACTCACCATAAATCAGTCCAACACCCTGGGCAAAAACGGCAGTCAGTATCATTCCGATAATTCCACCCATACCGTGAGCAGGAAATACATCCAGCGTATCGTCGAGTGAGGTTTTGGAACGATAGGAAATGGCGATGTTACAAACAAATGAAGCAAATAGTCCGATGAAAATGGAAGCTCCGAGGTTGACAAATCCGGCTGCCGGGGTAATGGCGACCAAACCTACCACCAATCCGATGGCGGCACCCATGGCAGAAGGCTTCCGACCCATTGCTACGTCAAATAGGATGAAGCCTATCATTGCCGCTGCTGAAGCTATATTGGTGTTCATCAGGGATACTGTGGCTATTGAATTGGCAGAGAGCGCTGATCCTGCATTGAAACCAAACCATCCAAACCAGAGCATGCTGGCACCAAGTAAGACGAATGGCACATTGGCAGGATGAAATTGCTGCTGGTAATCTCTGCGGGGACCTAAAAACACCGCTCCGGCCAGTGCGGCAAAACCGGCAGACATATGGACTACCGTTCCTCCTGCAAAGTCAAGAACGCCCCAGTTGCGCAGGAAACCATTGGGATGCCAGGTCCAGTGTGCCAAGGGAGCGTAAATAAAGATGGCAAAGAGGCTGATGAAGAGGATGTAGGAACTGAATCTGACTCTTCCTGCGAATGATCCTGTGATCAAGGCGGGAGTGATGATGGCAAATTTCATCTGGAAAATGGCGAACAAAGCAAGCGGAATCGTTGGTGCCAGGGCAGCATTGATGTTGCCCCCAACACCCCTGAACATAAAGAAGGTGAAAGGATTTCCTAATAAACCATATTTTTCGGGCCCGATACTATCACCAAAAGCCAGCGAGAAACCGAAAATTACCCAGATTAAACTAATGACTCCCATTGCCACAAAGCTTTGCAACATCGTAGAGATAATGTTTTTGGGCTGGATCATTCCCCCATAGAAAAAAGCAAGTCCCGGCGTCATGAAAAGTACCAGGGCTGTGGCAGTCAGCATCCATGCCACATCTCCAGGAACTGTTTTGGGATCCATTTCAAATGGATTTTTGCCGGATACAAAAACTCCGATCAATGAGATGATCAGAAGTAGTACAAGTGATATTTGCCAGGATTTCTTCATGGTATTTAATTTATTAGATTTCTTATTGTTTTCCTTAATTCAATTTTCCCATAATATATTGTCTTTTTTCCACATAATTGTTCATTTGTGACTCATATTTCTATTATCGGGACATGTTTGTTTACAAATTAATAAATTTAGACTATTTTTGTTGGAAAAAGTCAATTTTACTGAAGTTTCGGGTGACAATCTCCGCAGTTTCCCTGAATTCGTTTTTTTAAAATCATTGTTGTGTTCTTTAAACCTTCACTTATTTATCCTTACCATGACACTCAGAAACCAGCTTGATGATACAGATCTTCAGATATTGGACATCGTCACCAAAAATGCCCGTATTCCTTTCAAAGACGTGGCTGCGGAATGCGGAATTTCAAGAGCGGCAGTACATCAGCGCGTTACACGCATGACTGATATGGGGGTCATTATTGGCTCTGGATATAACGTTGATCCAAGAAAGATTGATTACAGAACCTGTTCCTATATTGGCATTTTTCTGGAGAAAGGCAGTCTGTATTCTGAAGCTGCGGAACAGCTCCGTTCAATTCCCGAAATAGTGGAATGCCACTACATAACCGGGCAGTATGCCATCTTTGCCAAAATTTATGCCAGAGACAACGAGCATTTAAAAACCGTGCTCAGTGAAAAGATTCAAAAAATCACGGGTATTTCCAGTACCGAAACCTTTATCTCCCTCGAAGAAACCTTTAAAAGAGAAGTGCCGATTTATTAGTTGACTTGAATAGGAGCTGCCTGCTGCCAAATTTGCGTATAAAATTAAAATTACGTCATTTTTGCAATAATATAAAATTTTGTAATATATTATCTAATAATTTAAAAATACTAGGGGGTGTAATAGAATAATATAATGTTGTTTTCATTTACGGCCTCAATTTTTGCATGGAATATCATTTAATTCCAAAATAGATTATTTGTAAAACAAAATCCGGGCAGCCTCAAAAATACATTTCTCTTTTGTATTTCTGTGTTACCCGGAAAATTGCACGTAAATTGAAAACAGTTGTATCGGAACTTTTCTAATTCAGAACAGTGCGCAATTAGTTGTCGTAATAGGCTCTCGTGCCATGTTCAAACATGTCGATGCCGCCTTCTCCCAGTTCCCCTTTAGCCTCAACACGCAGGCTCCATGGTTGTGGCAATTTCATGACTACCCACATCAGCAGCATGGCTACAGCAAAGGTGACTATAGTTATTGTGAAGCTGCCGATAGCTTGAGCCTTCAAAACATCAAATCCACCGCCATAAAACAACCCGGTAACAGGTGAAGAGTCGTCGGCTCCTGTAGGTCCTGTTGCCCCATACATTCCGCAGGCAAACAAGCCAATCGAGAGTGTACCCCAGATTCCATTCAATCCATGCACTGAGAATGCTCCTACTGGATCATCAACCCTTAAATATTCCAGTAGATAAACTCCGCCGAAGACTACAACACCACCAATCAAACCTATGATAACTGATCCAAATGGAGAAACCCAGTAACATGGTGCAGTAATTGCAACCAATCCACCAAGCAAACCATTTAATGTGAATCCCACGTCAAATTTTCCTTTGGTTAGTCCAAAATAGAAGGCCAATGCCATTGCGCTTAGTGCTCCGGTACAAGCAGCTAAGGTGGTATTTGCTGCAACCCGGCCAATACCTGAGAAATCCATAGCCGAAAGGGTACTTCCAGGGTTGAAGCCATACCATCCAAACCAAAGCAGGAAGGCTCCGATTGTGGCAAGTGGTAAGCTGTGAGGCGCGGGGAGACCCCCTTTTTCCTTGTCATCACGAAGAAAGATACGTCCAAGCCGGGGTCCCAGAACAATGGCACCTGCCAATGAAACTACTCCTCCGATGGTGTGAACAACCGTAGAACCTGCGAAATCGCGGAATGGTTGACCAAGGGTAGGCATAAAGTTGCCTGCACTTCCCATGGTTGCTAAAAATCCGTCAGGACCCCAGGCCCAGTGACCGATAATAGGATAGATAAAACCTGTAACACCAATGCTGTAAAGAATATCGCCTCTAAAACTTGTGCGACCAATCATAGCTCCGGATGTGATGGTGGAAGCCGTATCGGCAAAAGCGAACTGGAAGATCCAGTGGGCAAGAAGTGAAACACCTGTTGCTTCGTAGGTCAGCGGCACTCCCTGCAGGAAGAACCAGTTATACCCGATGAATCCGTTGCCATGGCTGAACATGAAGGCATAACCGATTGCCCAGAAGAAAACACCACAAATGGCTGTATCTAGTGCGCATTCAATCAATATATTAACAGTCTCTTTTTTTCTGGCAAATCCTGCTTCAAGCATCACAAATCCTGCTTGCATTCCAAAGACCAGCGCTGCAGCCACCAGTGTCCACATGGTGTTCATAGCATTAATTGCTGCTGTTTCGTGTGCAGTGTAAGTTTCAGCTGCATTGGCAGACAATCCGATCAATCCGGGTATTGTAAACATCGCTATCAGAATGATGGCCAATCCAATCATTTTTCCTGCGAAAACAGTAAAGAAAAGACCCCATTTTTCCGATCGACTCATACTGACCTTTGGGTCAGCCGAGGATTTTTTATCAAAGTATTTGCTAAGTATCATAATTCAATTTTTTTGTACGTTTTTTGAATGATCAAGATGGATAGGAATAGAATTAGTCCATTACAAACAGTGATGTATCTCCACTCTCACCTGTTCTTATTCTCCATGACTCTTCTATGGTCGAGACAAATATTTTTCCATCACCTACTTCCCCCGTGTGGGCTACTTTTAAAAGGCAATCCACTGTTTTGCGAAGATTTTGATCTCTGACCACGATTGTAAGCAACCTTCGAGGGATAAATGAGGTACTCCCGTGATTTCCGCGATAGGTACGTTGTACCTGTTTCATTTCATTTCCTACACCTGTAGCTTCCCAGAAAGAAAAGAAATCTATGTCGATGGCATGTAAGGCATCTTTTACTTCTTCGAACTTGGATGTCCTGATAATGGCTTCAATTTTTTTCATGACTTTTCAATTTTTTCGTAATTAAATTATAGGATTTTTGTTACTGGTTAGCAAGGGTAATTCCAACTACAATGTTGAACTGCTCAGTAGATGGATTAAGAATTAATGATCCATTGATCGGAATGGAAAAATGATCATTGATCTTGATGGCAGTGCCTGATTTTATTCCAATATTACATAAGCTGAAGTTGGCATCTTTCGTATATTGTCCATTCCCGGCTCCGACAAATAAGGATATAGGACCAGCAGCATATCCTGCCTCCAGGTAGGTGTCCTCTGCATTAAACATGTAGGCTCCGGATAGTGAAAGTTTGCCAAGGCCCAAACTTACCTGAGGTTCGAAGTAATGGGAGCTACCAGTAAAATATGGTGCAGTCGCTCCCGGGAAATAGTAATCTGTCAGGTTAATGGTTAAAGAAGAACTTTTTCCCAGGGTAACTGCATAGCTGGCAAAAAGATCTGATTCGGTTGCTTCACTGGTTGAGAAGCAATAATTTCCCCAACCTCCGATTGAAAAACCACCATTGGTGTATTTGAGGGTCGGTTGCATGGCTGGCCCTGATCCAAATTTTGTTCCACGCCATACATAACTGCTGTAAATGTCTGTGCCGATCGTCCAGGGACTTTTTTCCTGTGCATTTACACTGATCGCAAAGAGGATTGTAAGTGCAAAACCGAGAAGTAGATTTTTGTTTTTCATGATTTTTAAATTAATGATTAATATTCAACTTATTTTTAATTCCTTTTTGATTGATGGGGGGGGTGTTCATAAAAAATATCATTTTTCTTATTTCAACCCCTGTTTTTTTACTCCACGGATCAAAACTAAGTATTTTAATGACACATTGATCAAAAAATTAGGGGTAATCGTTCAAATTAATATTAAATTAACAAACAATATGAAAAATATAGGGGGTAATAACGCAAAAAACCTATAATTGTATAGGTTTACGTGTAAAAATATGGGGGTATAGTAAAAATAATATAAAAAGGGATGAAAATTGCTTTTCATCCCTTTTTATTCTGAACAGTACTTTTTAGCAAGCCAGAATCCTTTGTCTTACGGCCTCAAACATTAAAATTCCGGCGGCAACTGAGACATTTAAGGACTGAATGGTTCCGAGTTGAGGAATTTTAGTCCATTCATCGGCGATCCTGAGTAATCCCGAATCAATACCGGTCTCTTCTGAGCCCATCATAATGACCAGCGGCTGTGTCATTTCGCAGCTAAAGTAGTTCAATTCGCCTTTTTCTGAAGCAGCTATTACTTTCAATCCTGAATTTTTCAGGAAACGTACAGCATTGATCAGGTTTTTTTCCCTGCATACCGGTATTTTTAGCAATGCTCCCGATGAGGTTTTAATTGCATCCGCATTAATCTGTGCCGCTCCTTTTTCCGGAATAAGGATGGCATCCACCCCTGCAACTTCAGCAGAACGCGCAATCGCACCAAAATTTCTTACATCGGTAATCCGGTCCAGCAAGAGGATCAGCGGATTTTTCCCTTGTTCGAACAACATAGGTATAATCTCAGTGATTGGCTGATAGGCAATGGGTGAGATAAAGGCGATCACTCCCTGGTGGTTTTTGCGGGTTACCCGATCGATGCGTTCGACTGGCACCTGTTGAAAAGGAATCTCATAGGTTCTGATTAGTCTCATCAGTTCCTGATAAAGTTCTCCCTGCAATCCTTTACTGATCAGTAAACGATCGATCTCTTTGCCTGCATTGATCGCTTCAATGGCGGAATGTAATCCGAAAACAAAACTCTTGTCTTCCATAATTTCTTGTTATTCAGGTTTTTTTGCGTTCCACTCTTCCAGTTCACTGTTTAAATCAGCCCATTTTCCCAATTCCTGGTCGAGTTGTTTTTTGGTAGATTCATATTTATTGAGCAAATCACTGTCTACCTTTTCTGGGTGATCACTCATGTAGATGTCTGTTATCGTAATTTCATTTTCTAATTTGGATATGTATGCCTCCACATCAGAAATGTGTTTTTCAAGTTTGCTGATCATCTTGTTGATCTCTTTCCGCTCTTCGAATGAAACGGTTGAAACCACTTTAACCGGTTCTTTTTTATCCCGTTTAACGGGCGCATTTATTTCCAGTTCCCTGAGCGAATCCATCTCTTTTTTCTGGAGAAATTCATAGATGCCGCCCAGATGTTGCTTGATTTTCTTGCCTTTGAATTCATAAACGACATTGACAAGTCCATCCAGGAATTCGCGGTCGTGTGAAACCAGCAGCAATGTGCCGTCAAAATCGAGAAGTGCTTTTTTTAAGATTCCTTTTGAATGAATATCCAAATGGTTGGTAGGCTCATCCAAAACCAGAAAATTGACGGGTTCAAGTAATAATCGGATCATTGCCAGTCGCGATCTTTCTCCGCCCGACAGCACCTTGACCTTTTTATCCACATCTTCCCCCGAAAAAAGAAATGCTCCCAGGATGTCCCTTATTTTTGTCCGTACATCACCCACTGCTATCTGATCAATGGTTTCCAGCGCAGTTAGCTCCTCATCCAAAAGGGATGCCTGGTTTTGTGCGAAATACCCGATTTTTACATTGTGACCCAATTGCTGTTCACCAGTGCATTGGAGGTCCTGCATCATGATTCGGGCCATGGTGGTCTTGCCTTCGCCGTTTTTACCAACAAATGCAATCTTTTCCCCTCTTTCGATGGTCAGATCGATGTCCTTCAAAACCTGCAGCGCACCATAAGTTTTAGAAACACCAACGGACTTGTAGACAACGGTTCCGGATCTGGGTGAAGGGGGAAACCTGATGTTCATTGATCGTGTATCTTCCTCGTCAACTTCAATTCGGTCAACTTTATCCAGTTGTTTGATGCGAGACTGGACTTGCACCGATTTTGTTGCCTTATAACGGAATCTTTCGATGAAATCTTCAGTATCCTGAATCATCTTCTGCTGGTTGCGGAATGATGCCATCTGTTGTTCACGCCTTTCGACCCTTAATTCCAGGTATTTACTATAATTAACCTTATAGTCGTATATTTTACCAAGGCTTATTTCAACAGTCCGGTTGGTGACATTATCCAAAAAAGCCCTATCGTGGGAAACCAGTACAACGGCACCGGCATATTCCTTCAGAAATTTCTCCAGCCATTGAATCGATTCAATATCAAGGTGATTGGTTGGCTCGTCGAGCAGAAAAACATGTGGTTTCTGCAATAATATTTTAGCCAGTTCAATTCGCATGCGCCATCCACCTGAAAATTCGGAAGTCGGACGGTCAAAATCCTTGCGGTCAAAACCAAGGCCAATTAAAGTTTGTTCAATGTTGGCATGAAAATTTCCGCCTCCAAGAAGGTGAAATCGGTCGTTTACTTCATGCAGTTCTTCCATGATCTGGTGGTATTCGACCGACTCATAATCCTCACGGACTGAAAGTTCGTTGCTGAGGAAGTTAATGCGTTTTTCAAGCATATGAATCTCTTCAAATGCCCGTGCTGCTTCCTCAATCACAGAACTGGAATCAGTAGTGTCCATGTGCTGGGGGAGGTAACCTATCTTTACGTCTTTGGGCGAAACAACTCTGCCGGATGTTGGGATCTGTTTGCCGGCAAATATTTTCAAAAGGGTTGATTTTCCTGCGCCATTCCTTCCTGCCAGTCCAACACGATCACGGGGATTAACAATAAAGCTGACCTGTTTGAAAAGCTCAAAACCGCCAAATTCAACATATAATTCTTCAACAGATATCATAAAAAACCACGAATTTTACAAATTATACCCAACGAAAACCACAAGTTTCACGAATTGACACGAATGAAGATTCTCTTAAATGAATCTCGCAATGAATCAGTTTATTTACCATTTACCTCAATCTCTTTTTTCAATTAAGGGAACTTCGGTAAGAATATCAACCCCGTCCTGTCAACAGATTCACGAGTTTCCTGATATTGGGCGGGAAAAGCAGAATCATTATTTTTAAACGAATTAAATATAATGGGGCAAAGGTAGCACAAAAATAGGGTACCCCGAAGAATCACGGGAAGTAAAAACCTCAGGAGATGGGTTCGTGCCAATATATTATAGGTGGAATGTTTGATAGATCCTGCATTCATAGCCCTGATTATTGCATTCAGAAGAATTTCGATTGGAATAGGATCATTTTGAAATATTTGGATGTTCATCACTCTGAAATAGGTTTATTCATTAATTTTGGAACAATATTTTTTTCTGGCAACCGTTTTATTATTTTAAATTCAATCAGGAAATCCGAAAACCGGTTGCGGACTAAGGTCCTGCATATACTATTAACTACTATTACAAATGGAAAAAACTTTGCTGAAAAAAATCAAATCAGGTCAGATCGTCTATGGTACCTGCATTACCTCGACTTCTCCCACCTGGCCAGCCATTGCCCTTCGTGCTGGACTTGATTTTGTTTTTCTTGATACAGAACATATTCCGCTGGAACGGATGGAAATAGCACGCATGTGTCAGACATTCAGGGCAATGGGAATTGCCCCCATCGTTCGGATTCCGTCTCCCGATCCCTATCGGGCTTGCCAGATGATGGATGCCGGAGCAGAAGGAATAGTTGCACCTTATCTCGAAAGGCCTGATCAGATAGAGGAGCTGGTCGGTGCTTTGAAATACCGGCCCTTGAAGGGTGAACTACTTGACAAAGTTCTGGCAAATCAGGACGGAATTGATCCCCCTCTCAAACAATACCTTGATAAATGGAATGAAGGAAATGTTTGTATCGCCAACATTGAGAGTGTTCCGGCACTTAACCGCCTGGAGGAGCTTTTGGCTGTCAGGGGTCTGGATGCAGTTTTTATCGGACCGCATGATCTGTCTATCAGTCTTGGTCTTCCTGAGCAATACGATCATCCGGTTTTCGAAGATGCGGTTAAAAAGATAATTCGTATTGCCAGACAAAACAATCTGGCAGTAGGCATTCATTTTTCAGAATCTCCGGAAAGGCAAATCAGGTGGATGAAGGAAGGGATCAACCTCATTATTCACAGTTCTGACCTGGCCTTGTTTTCACAACGATTACAATCCGATATGAATGCCATTAAGGAAGCTGCAGGAGTGACCGGCCATCAATCTGATAATTCCGGGAATGTGGTTTAATGGGGACTCTATCATTTTGTAATTCTCTATCAATCAGAAGGATATTCTTATCAACAAATAATTATTATGCCATGCAAAGAAAATTAGCGCTTGTATTAGTGGTATTCATGCTCCTTTTTGCCGCCAGAAGTGAGGCGAAAAAGTGGAAATCAATGTTTAATGGTAAAGATCTGAAAGGGTGGACCGTTCACGGAAAGGCAAAATGGAAGGTGCAGGATGCTATTTTAGTGGGGGAAGGCGGTATGGGACATATTTTTACGGATGTTTCATGTGCCAATTTTGAAGCAAAGGGTATGTTTAGGGTTTCAGGCGGCGGAAACAGCGGGTTGTATTTTCGTGCCAATGTCCCTTCTGATAATCCCGACGGATTCCCGCGCGGCTATGAGGCGCAAATTTGCCATAGTCAGGATGCTTATACCGGATGGCTCTGGAAACCTGGAAAACCTACCGGGAAGGCGACTGAATTACTGACAAAGGACAACGAATGGTTTGAGTACCATGTCAAAGCAGTCGGTGAACACATCCAGTTCTGGATCAATGGAAAACTAGTGATGACCTATGATGACAAAGAGTATACCAACGGTCATTTTGCCATACAAGGACACAACCCGGGAATGAAGATTGAAGCGAAGGAGTTGTATTACCGGGTGGTGAAGAGATAACAAGCAAATGTATATTATTTCAAAGTTCCCAAAGTTTCAACTTTAATTCATCCAGATAGTTGTTACAAACTTTGGGAACTTTGATTTTTTTCATTTAAATTTTGGGTAAAGCCCATGGAGCCCTGTAGTTGGCCAACATCAGCTGATCAGCTTCGGGGTCATTTTTGAAACATTGTTTGTCGCCATCCCAATTGACTTGCCGTCCAAGCCGGTAGGCAATATTCCCCAGAGATGAAATCCTCGCAATGTGAGCACCGATTTCGATATCACAATTCGGTTTTTCCCTCGATTTCATGCAATCGAGGAAGTTTTTAACATGCAGGTCCAACCCTTTACCGGTACTTGGATGGGGTGGTACTTGCACGAAATCTGCTTTAGCCGAAGTACTTTTGGTTTCAGGCATTACGACCCAACCATTCCTGTCAACGACCAGTGTGGCATATTCGCCAATAAAAGCCACTCCGTGCCCTCTGCCGTAATTCTGACCGTAGATTCCAATGGTATGGTCCCAAACAATATTAAAATCGCCAAAATCATAAATCGCCATCATGGTATCAGGTGTTTGCATGGCATCGCCCGGGAAGGCATATTTGCCTCCTGAGGCCATCACCGATTTCGGAACATACTGGTTCATTCCGTAAAGTGCATAATCCAGCAGGTGGACACCCCAGTCGGTCATAAGTCCTCCGGCATAATCCCAAAACCATCTGAAAGTAAAGTGAAAACGATTGATATTAAAAGGCTTAAGAGGGGCTGGTCCCAGCCACATGTCGTAATTCACACCAGCCGGCACCGCAGAATCCGGTTCGACGGGAATCATCCCTTTCCAGCCAACATATGACCAGGCTCTGGCAGAACGCACACGGCCCAATTTACCACTGTGAATATATTCAACTGCATCTTTCCAGTGAGGATCGCTCCTTTGCCACTGACCAACCTGCACTACACGGTTGTATTTGTGCGCTGCCTTCACCATCAAGTTGATTTCTTCGATGGTTCGTCCGAGTGGTTTTTCGCAATAGACATCCTTACCGGCCTGGCAGGCATAGATCATTGGCAGGCAATGCCAGTGATCGGGTGTCCCAATAATCACAGCATCAATATCCTTTCGATCGATTACTTTGCGGAAATCTTCATACAAATCGGGACGTTTGCCAGTTAATTTCTCAACTTCCACGGCCCGTTCGTTTAATATATTGCTATCAACATCGCACATAGCTGCACATACCACTCCCGGTTGTTTCAGGAAAGCGGCAAGGTCATTAAAGCCCATTCCCTTGCAACCAATCAGGGCAACAACGACTTTGTCGCTGGCCGACACGCATGAACTCATTGCGCTAGGTAAGACAGCGATTCCGGAGGCTGTTAAACCTGCATCTCGGATAAAATTTCTTCGACTGTTCGTCATGTTGAATAATTAATCTTTTTTGAAATTAGTGAACAATAGAGTGAAGGGAACCCCAATAAAAAACGGATAAATTTAAGAAAATTGATGAAGGTGAAGTATCCGTGGTTATGATTTTTTTAATGGATCGCATTAAAAAAATAAAGGTTCGGTTCTTATGCTTACTTAATCGTTAAATTTCCATTGAGCTTGTTTTGCCTATACATGGGTTTTGGATTGTAATTAATCCATCATTCGGATGCTTGGCAGGACTATTAAAGGCAAATATCCAGCCTTTTATATCAGAATCATTCTAAATAAGGATTTGTTGATATGATACAATCATTGTATTTGCTGACTTGTATAACTAAGTGTTATTTATAAGAAATAATATTGAATATTGCTGGTATTCAGGTGTTTTCATTACTATATTTGATTTTATTTAAACTAAATAAACATAAACATGAAAACACTTGTGGCTTTTGGTTTTGTTATTTTGTTGAGTTTTGGAATCCATGCACAAAACAGTTCCAAACAACAGTATCTGCTTTTTGAATTTATGCAGGTAAAAGGAGGTCAAGCCTCAGACTATCTGAAAGTTGAAGATTTTTGGTCAGGCATCCACAAACAACGTGTGGCAGACAAATCCATTCTGGGATGGGATCTTTGGTCATTGGCACCCGGAGGCACAGAACAGGGATCACAGTATCTGACCGTCACCCTCTTTGCAAGTTTGGAAAAAATGCTGAATGCAATTGAGTCTTTGGATGTATACGGCTATGCAAAGAAAGCCTATCCCAATAAAACTGAAAAGGAAATTACCGCAATGCTGGACCAAACGGTGAAATCGCGGGATTTGGCCCATCAGGTGCTTTTCAGACAAATTGACTCGACCAGCGATGATTTTAAAATGACAATAGGGACTATGCTTACGATGGATATCATGAAACAACTTGATGACAGTTATGAAAAAGTTGAATCCGAAATTTTCAAACCATGGCATCAACAGATGGTGACGGAAGGAAAAAAAGGTTCATGGGGATTATTGCAGACTATTTTGCCATCCGGTAGTGAAGCTTACGGCACCCATCTTACCTTTAGTATGTATAAGGATGTCGCTCAATTGGCAGCATTTATGGAAAGCAATGGTGGAAGTTGGGATTTAAAAACGCAACTGGCAGTTCAGCAGGGTCTTAAGACAAGAGACCTGAGAGAAACGAAAATTGGAAGGCTTGAAAAGATGGTCAGGTAAATAGATGAATTATTGCCTGCAAACACTTCAACTCGATTTCTACCGAATTCACTATATTTGGTGAAAATGTAAAAATCTATGGAAGAACTTGAAATATACCTGAAAGATAACGGAGAGAGGTTTTTGGAAGAATTGTTTGGATTAATCAGGATTCCATCAGTGAGTTCATTGGAAAAGCACAAACCTGATATGATGCGGGCGGCCGGGTACTGGAAGAATATTTTGCTTGCGGCAGGAGCCGATCATGTAAATATCTATCCAACACCCGGCCATCCTGTTGTTTATGCTGAAAAAATTGTAGACGCATCAAAGCCTACAGTTCTGGTTTATGCCCATATGGATGTAATGCCAGCCGATCCGTTGGATAAATGGCATTCTGATCCTTTCGAACCTGTTATCAGAGATGGAAGGATTTGGGCAAGGGGAGCGAACGACGACAAAGGCCAATCTTTCATTCATGCCAAGGCATTTGAATGGCTTGTCAAAAGTAAAACGTTATCGTGCAATGTGAAATTTCTGATAGAAGGGGAGGAGGAGATAGGTTCTCCGAATCTGGGCAGTTTTTGTGAAGATCATAAAGAAATGCTGAAGTGCGATGTGATTCTCGTCTCTGATACCGGTATGATTGCTGCCGATATTCCTTCTATCACCACTGGTCTGAGAGGTTTGGCTTATTGGGAGGTTGAGGTAACAGGCCCTGACCGTGATCTTCATTCTGGTCTCTTTGGAGGAGCAGTAGCCAACCCGATCAATGAACTTTGCAAATTGATTGCAATGATGAAGGACGATCAGAACAGGATCGTGATTCCTGGGTTTTATGATGATGTGATTCAAGTATCCTCTGATGAACGGAAAAAAATTGCCGGGAATCCGTTTGATGAAGTCAAATACAAAGAGGCGATCGGTGTTTTGGAGTTGCAGGGCGAAGAAGGGTATTCCACCAATGAAAGAACCGGTATCCGGCCGACATTTGATGTTTGCGGGATCTGGGGTGGATATACCGGAGAAGGCTCCAAAACAATATTGCCCTCTAAGGCGTTTGCAAAAATCAGTTCCAGACTGGTTCCTAACCAGAATCATGAGAAAATTGCCCTACTTTTCAAGAGCTACTTTGAGTCTCTGGCCCCAAAATCAGTCGACGTTAAAGTTAAAGTCCATCATGGTGGTCAGGGTTACCTGTGCCCCATTGATCATCCTGCCTATTTGGCTGCTGAAAAAGCCTATGGTGCGGTATTCGGTAAACAGCCAGTGCCTGTTCGAAGCGGTGGCAGTATTCCAATCATTTCTACTTTTGAAAAAGTCCTTGAAGTAAAAACAATTCTGATGGGTTTTGGCCTTGAATCGGATGCCATCCACTCTCCCAACGAAAATTTTCTTCTTGAAAATTTCTTCAATGGAATCAGAAGCGTAGTTCAATTCTACAAGTACTATACTGATCATATCTAATATAGGTTATTTTCAGGGGCAACCAGAGATTGAAAAGGAAACAATCTCCTTTTGAGATAGAAAATTTGTCTCAATATTGCAAAAAATAAAACCGGATATCCATCCGGTCTTATTTTTTGTATAAACGCACAAAACAGAAAAAATATATGTTTTGTATGCAAAAACGTCAAAAAAGTTAGATTTAATGTTAAAAATATATGAAATTGCTATTTTATTTGTAAAATATTAGGGGGTATAACAAAAAATAATATAATATTGCTGAAAATTTTGAATTTATTATTTTTATTAAATCATAGTTATGGCAACATTTAGATTCAAAGCGCTTGAGATTCTCATGACCCGCAAACCTGTCGAGGTTAAAAGGGAAGAGAATCTGACATCCGATTATTATGGGATGATGGTTTTTGACCGTCCCAAGATGAAGAAATATCTTTCCAAAGATTCTTTCAAAGGTATTTGTGATGCAATTGACAATGGAACCACTATCGACCGTAAAATTGCGGATCAGGTAGCCATTGGCATGAAAACATGGGCCATTGAAAACGGTGCCACTCACTATACTCACTGGTTTCATCCTTTGACTGACGGTACGGCTGAAAAGCATGATGCATTTATCGATCATTCTGAACTTGGCGGTGTTGTGGAGAGTTTCCCCGGTAAACTGCTAGCGCAACAGGAACCTGATGCATCTTCCTTCCCAAGTGGAGGTATTAGAAACACTTTTGAAGCCCGGGGTTACACCGCATGGGATGTTTCATCCCCTGCTTTTGTTGTTGGAACAACTCTTTGTATTCCTACTATCTTCATCGCATATACAGGTGAAGCACTTGATTATAAGGCACCTTTGCTGAAAGTACTGAATGCTGTTGACAAGGCAGCTGTCGAGGTTTGTCAGTATTGGGATAAAAATGTTACACAGGTTACTGCCAATCTTGGGTGGGAACAGGAATATTTCCTTGTTGATGAAGCTTTGTTCATTGCACGTCCTGACCTGGTTCTGACTGGCCGAACCTTAATGGGACACTCTTCGGCGAAAGACCAGCAATTGGAAGACCATTATTTTGCTTCTATTCCTGAGCGGGTTGCTTCATTCATGATGGATCTTGAAAATGAGGCCTATAAATTAGGTATTCCGGTTAAAACCCGTCACAATGAGGTCGCGCCTAACCAGTTTGAGCTTGCTCCTATTTTTGAAGAGGTTAACCTGGCCAATGATCATAACCAAATGATCATGGATCTGATGAATAAGATCGCCCGTCACCACGGATTCAGGGTACTGTTGCACGAAAAACCATTTTCAGGCATCAATGGTTCAGGGAAACACAACAACTGGTCACTTTCAACCAATACCGGTGTAAATCTATACTCTCCGGGAAAAAATCCTAAATCCAACACCCAGTTCCTTGCTTTTATTGTCAACACAATCAAGGCAGTCTACGATCATCAGGATTTACTTCGTGCCTCTATTGTTTCGGCAAGTAACTCACACCGTTTGGGAGCCAATGAAGCTCCACCGGCGATCATTTCTACCTTCCTGGGTACTGAAGTAAGCGCTATGCTCGACCAGATTGAAGAAATGGTTGGAGAAAAGAAGATGACACCTGATGAGAAAACAGATCTTAAATTGAATATCGGTCGCATTCCTGAAATTTTATTGGACAATACTGACCGGAACCGTACTTCTCCTTTTGCATTTACTGGTAACAGGTTTGAATTCAGGGCGGTGGGTTCTTCTGCCAACTGTGCTTCAGCCATGATTGCGCTGAACTCTGTAGTTGCTGCCCAGTTGATTCAATTCAAAAAAGATGTGGATAAACTGATTGAATCCAATGTCAAGAAGGATGAGGCTATTTTCCAGGTATTGAAGAGATATATCACCGAATGCAAGCCTGTTCGTTTTGACGGTAATGGTTATAGCGAAGAATGGGCGATCGAGGCAGAGCGCCGTGGTTTGACCAATATCAAGAGTGTACCACTTGCATTGGATGCTTACCTGAACAAGGGCTCAAGAAAAGTGTTTGAATCGTTGGGTATCTTCAACGAAAAAGAGCTGGAAGCTCGCGTCGAGGTTGAATATGAAAAATACATCAAGAAAATTCAGATTGAATCTCGTGTTTTGGGTGATTTGGCAATCAATCATATCGTTCCAACAGCCATCACCTATCAGACAATGTTGATTGAGAACGTCAAAGGATTGAAAGCGATTTTCTCCGATGATGAATTCAATGAACTGGCAGGAGCACGCAAAGACTTGATCAAGGAAATATCCAATCACATTTCCAATATCAAATTAAAAACAAGGGATATGATTGACGCCCGCAAGGTGGCCAATATCATTGAGCACTCCAGAGAAAAAGCTTTGGCTTACGAACAAAATGTAAAACCATATCTGGAGGAAATCCGTTACCATATCGACAAACTTGAGTTGGTCGTTGATAATGAATTGTGGCCTTTACCAAAATACCGCGAACTATTATTTACACGCTAGATTTTTGATTGTTTGGAATAAGTTAACCGCCCTTGAGTATCTCAGGGGCGGTTTTTTTGTGATAGCTTTTACCTTGGCTTAAAGGGATTGTCCGTAGTTTTGATTCTTCTTCTCTTTAGCAGAAAGAAATCGGAGTTACTTTCAGTTTTGTTTTGAATATTCCGGCTTACGAGGAGTAGTTGAGTGCCTTTCAATTCTTTCCATTTTTGATCTGATATTTTAAAATCAGTAGTTTTTGAAAATCCATCGACGGTTTGAAGGTATTTTCTTTCCCTGGTCTTCCTGAATGAAACCAAAGCAATCCAAATTTGGGTATCGGGATTTTGTACTTTCCAGGTCAGCACCCTGCTACCGATCATGCGTCTGACAGTTGGAATGATTCCGGACAAAGAGTTCCATGATTCTCGGAATGCAATCGGATTGTCTTCAAGGGATGCCTTGAAATCTTGTTTGATTTGTTCTTCACTTTCAACAGGTATGACTGTTTTTCCTGGCAGCTGAACAGCAACCGGACCAGTAATAATGCTTGAATGACGGTCGTCATCAATGGCAGCTAAGTCTTTTAATTGATTGTTAAATAATGACATAGCTTGTTTTGAAGACAGTTTTCCGATGTTTGAAGCGCTATAGAAAGCAAATCCCCTGACTTTCTCATTTGTTCTTAGTTGGTTGATCTGCTCATTGATTTCGTCAGGCCGGGCCCAACCTTTTTTTTCGGAGGTAGATTTGTACAAGGCCTGTCCGATGTAGATCGGTTTTCCATAGCTGTTTTCACTCCACCACTGAACCATGGAACTGAAGTCGCCGAAATGGTTTCCTTTTTCCCAGTACAATTGCGGAATCACATAGTCTAACCATCCCTCTTTGAGCCATTTTCGAACGTCAGCAAATAAGTCATCATATGAACTAATTCCTTTGAGACCTGGAGAGCCGTCTGCATCAACAGATTTGTTTCTCCAAATCCCGAATGGACTAATCCCAAACTTGATTTTTGGATTGATTTGTTTCAATGAATCATGCAGTGCGGAAATAAAATCGTTGATATTTTCCCTTCTCCATGCCTTGATTTGTTTGGGGTAAAATTCATGTCCATATTTGGCAAAACTCATTTCATCGCCGAATTTTTTCCCATCTACCGGATAAGGATAAAAGTAATCGTCCAGTAGAATCGCATCCACTTCATAATTTCTGGCTACTTCTGCAATTACCTCCTCTACATGCATCCTGACTTCGGGATACCCGGGATCCAGAAATAATTTCTTGTCAAATTCCTTTACATATTGAGGATGTTTGGCCGCAAAACTATTTGGCTCGAGAGGATAGTACCCCAGATTTCGTACCCGGAAAGGATTAAACCAGGCATGCAATTCCATGCCCCTCTGGTGACACATTTCAATGGCCCAGGCGAGCGGGTCATAATAGGGTCCAGGTGGTCGTCCTTGTTTTCCTGTAAGAAAATGCGACCAGGGTTCAGTTTTCGACTGATAAAACGCGTCAGAGGCAGCCCGTACCTGAAAAATGACCACATTCAGGTTGAATTTTTGAAAGCTATCAAGCAAACGCAAAAATTCCTTTTTTTGATCACTGACTGACAAGTTGGGTTTGGATGGCCAGTCAATGTTGTTGATGGTTGCTACCCAAACTGCCCTGAATTCCGTTCTTTTAAGTTCAGGCTGATTTTTTTCGAATGTTTCTTCATTCTCGCCAAACCTATGATTGGCAGGATTTCCAATCGTGATAAGGATGGGAGATAGCAGAAAAGTCAGAAATATTTTACGAAGGAACAGACTCATTGAAGTTTATTTTGGAACCTATAAAAATGACCAATCATTTGAGTGAGTGGTCATTCTAATTCGGATCTTATTGATTTATTGTTCTGTCAGGGATAATATTTGACAAATGCTTCCATGGCTTCGTATTCAGCCATTCCCAATTGATCGTACAATTTTGCAGTGGCACGGTTGCGTTCTTCGGCTCTTTGCCAGAATTCCCTTTCATCTTCGCCCATGAACATGGCCCCCTCCTTTTGTGATTGATGGCGAAGGATGGCCTCTCTTTTTCTGGATAGTTCAATTGGGCTGATCGGTACAGCCATTTCAATTTCATCTGCTTCCCACTCAGCCCAGGCACCTCTGTAAAGCCATACCCAGCAATCTTTCATCCATACCTTGGTTTTCAAGTGTTCCAGCGCGATGAAGATGGCATCCAGACAAACCCGATGGGTTCCATGAGGATCAGAAAGATCACCTGCCGCAAAAATTTGATGCGGTTGGATATTTTCAACCAGGTTCATGATAATCTGAACATCGTCTATTCCGATTGGCGCTTTGGATTTGAGCCCGGTCTCATAAAAGGGGAGGTCGAGAAAATGGATATTCTCTTCTTTTAGCCCGAAATATCTGAGCGCAGATCTTGCTTCCATGCGCCGGATCAGACTTTTTACTTTTCTGAGGTCAGGAATATCGATGTCGTTGTCCTTTTTATTTTTGATGAAGTTCAGGATCTTATCCTGCTGAATTCTGGCTACAGGATTATTGGTATCGTAAAATTCGATGTATTCCTGGTGAAAATCGAGAAAGCGCGTCACATATTCGTCCGAAACAGCAAAATTACCCGAAACCTGATAAGCGACATGGACATCGTGCCCTTGTTCGATCAAACGTAGCAGTGTTCCCCCCATCGAGATCACATCGTCGTCGGGATGAGGACTGAAGATGATAATTCTTTTTATTTCGGGCTGCGCCCGTTCAGGACGAACAGTATCGTCCACATTGGGTTTTCCTCCTGGCCATCCGGTAATCGTATGCTGAAGGTCGTTGAAAACTTTGATGTTGATTTTGTATGCGGATCCAACGGTTGCTAAAAGGTCACTCAGCCCAAAGTCATTGTAATACTTTCCTGTAAGTTTAAGCAGTGGCTTATTGGTTTGACAGCATAACCAGAGTACAGCTTTACGAATCAAACGGTCTTCACTCCAATCCATACTGTCGAGCAACCATGGAGTCTTCATTCTGATCAGTTGAAGGGCTGCGCCATTGTCAATAATTACTTTGGCATTGGCATGAAACTGGATATATGATGCGGGAACCTGATTATTTGGCTCATCTTCAACCATCTGCTTGATTACTTTGGCCTTGGTTTCTCCAAAAGCAGAAAGAATGATTTTCTTGGCATTGAGGATTGTGGCAATTCCAACAGTGATAGCACTCCGGGGAACATTAATAAAACCCCGGAATTGTTTGGCTTCTTCCTGGCGGGTCATAGGATCCAGCGTAATAATCCTGGTTCTCGTATTTCTTCCCGAGCCCGGTTCATTGAATCCAATGTGACCACTTCGACCTATGCCAAGCAACAAAAGATCAATTCCTCCAGCTCGCTCTATCTTTTTTTCGTATTCACGACAATAATCATGAACCTCATCAAGTAAAATCGTTCCATCCGGGATGTGTATATTTTCGGGCTTAATGTCGATGTGATTGAATAAATTCACTCGCATATACTGATGGTAGCTATGAATGGAATGGGAGGATAATGGATAGTATTCATCCAGATTGAAGGTGATTACATTTTCAAAACTCAATCCTTCTTCCTTATGCATCCTAACCAGTTCAGCATAAATGCCCAGTTGAGTGGAACCGGTAGGTAAACCCAACACGCAGGTTTTCCCTTCTTTTTGCTTGATTCTGATTAATTCCGCAACCTCCTTGGCTACTTCAACCGAGGCCTCATAACTTTCATGGTAAATAAAAGTGGGAATTTTCTCATATTTCGTCAGCACATCACGATGAGTGAGATTGGTCGGCAAATGATCCAGGGAGTGATCAAATATTGGATTTTGACTTTGAAGTTTAATGTTTAGATTTATCACTTTAACTGCTATTAATGGTAATCGATTATTTCCATATCATCCGGAATCATGTTGAGATCATGTCCATTCAATAGGCCAAAATTATAAAAAATGTAATGATTTCAGTACAATTTAGTGATAATATCCTCAATCAGCAAATCTTCTTCCGGATCGTATTCTTTTTTAAGATTTACCAGTAAGACATTGGCTGAAAGTTGCCAAACGAACGCATCGAACCTTCCACGGTATTTTTTAACCAAATCAAAAGGGGAACTTCCCGTTTCCCTGTATATCAGTTTGACAAAGAGTTTTACCTGTCTCATGTTCAGAGACCTGAGGGTGTCGATGTAAGTGTTGAAGGTGTGCTTTTCGTACCATTTCAAATAGGCTTTTTTTTCAGATTTGGTCAGGTAAACGGAGTCCAGCTGCAGATTCACCATCTTCACCTCATTGGATACAATTCTGGCTAGTGGCCAGGTACGTTGGATGTCCAGGTACAATTGGCGGTATTTCTTTTCCTGTCGCTGGCCTTTGAATGGATATTCCGCCTCAATCACAATGGGCTGGAAGCTGAAATGAAGCAGGGTGTCAGGTGCCTGGATGGTTTTTATCAGAGAATCTTCTCGTATCAGTAACTGCTCAGAATTGATTTTCATCCCGAAGGTGTTACCAGAGATACCAGCCAATAAGCTGAAAGAAAGCGTAAGGAGGCATAGCAAAGGTCTACAGCGCAGGAACAGGTTTTTTTGTTGAAGGATTTTCATGAAGGATTACTCCTTTCTTTTTTGTTCCAGATAGTCTGATAGAGAATGCAAAATGGTGAGGGCATCTTTGATCGAAGTTACATTCTCCAGCAATACCGAGAGTTTGCCTTTGTTCTCCCGGACTTTGCAAAGGGAAGGATTTTTCATGATCCATTGCATTAAGCCTGCAAATTCACCGGAATGATAATATCTTGATGTCTGATCTGCAGGAAGATAACAAATCATTTTTTTGTCTTTAATGATTAGTTTCTCCATGTTCAAAGCAATTGCCTGCCATCGAAGTCTTACGACATCGAGCAATTCCCGCGCCTGGTTGGGAATCTGACCGAAGCGATCAACCAAAGTCCCTTCAAAGAGTTTCAAGGTCTCCTCACTTTTAAGGTCATCCAGTTCGCGGTAGAGCAAGACCCGTTCTGAAATGCTTGAGACGTAATCATCCGGGATTAATAGCTCAAGGTCAGTATCCAGGTTGCAGTCCCTGATAAAGGAGGTTTGCAGGAATGCTTTCTGCTGGTCCTGAATGTCGCTATCTTCGAATAATCCCTGAAATTCATAGTTTCTCAGTTCTTCCATCGCTTCGTTTAAAATGCGCTGGTAGGCTTCAAAGCCAATGTCGGCTATGAATCCACTCTGTTCTCCGCCCAAAAGATTTCCGGCACCCCGGATGTCAAGATCTTGCATAGCGAGACTAAAACCGCTTCCGATGTCAGAAAACTCCTCGATGGCTTGTAGCCTTCTTCTGGCTTCCTGCGTCATCGATTCCAGGGGAGGCGTAAGCAGATAACAGTACGCTTTTTTATTGGACCGTCCAACACGTCCCCTTAACTGATGAAGCTCACTTAATCCAAAATTTTGGGCATTGTTGATAAGAATTGTGTTGGTGTTCGGGATATCCAATCCGGATTCGATAATGGTGGTTGCAATCAAGACGTCATAATCGCCATTGATAAAGTCGAACATCACCTTTTCCAGTTTGTCTCCCTCCATTTGTCCATGCCCGACAATGGTTCTTACTCCCGGACAAAGCTTATGGATCAGCCGTTCAAGCTCGAAAATATTGTTGATCCGGTTGTTGATGAAAAATACCTGTCCACCTCGCGATACTTCATAAGTGATGGCTTCCCTGATGATCTCCTCATCGAATGAATGAACTTCCGTCGAAATAGGATAACGGTTGGGGGGTGGTGTACTGATAATGGACAAATCCCTGGCTCCCATCAGCGAAAACTGTAGTGTTCGTGGAATAGGGGTAGCGGTGAGTGTCAGCGTATCAACATTCACTTTCATCTGTTTTAATTTTTCCTTGACCGAAACGCCGAATCTTTGTTCCTCATCCACAATAAGCAATCCAAGGTCCTTAAATTTCACATCTTTACCTATCATTTTGTGGGTGCCAATCAAAACATCAACTTTTCCGGTTGCCAAATCGTGTATCACTCTTTTGACATCTGCTGAATGGCGCAATCTGCTGATATACTCTACATTGCAAGGAAAATCATGCAGTCTCTCCCTGAAAGTTTTATAATGTTGTAATGCCAGGATGGTGGTGGGAACGAGAATCGCTACCTGCTTACTGTCGGTAACTGCCTTGAAAGCTGCCCTTACCGCTATTTCAGTTTTGCCGAAACCGACATCCCCGCAGATAAGACGATCCATTGGCATCAATTTCTCCATATCTTCCTTCACCGAAATTGTTGCCTTTATCTGATCCGGGGTATCTTCATAAATAAAACTGGCTTCAAGTTCCTGCTGCAGATAGGTGTCAGGCGCATAAGCATACCCTTTTTCCATTTTCCTAGCAGCATAAAGTGCAATTAACTCGCGGGCAATGTCTTTGACCTTGCTCTTGGTCTTGTTCTTCATGTTCTGCCAGGCAGCAGTACCCAACTTGTGAATGGAGGGTTCCTGACCCTCTTTCCCTTTGTATTTTGAGATGCGGTGCAGTGAGTGTATGCTAACCAACAATGAGTCGTTATCCCGGTAGGAGAGCCTGACTGCCTCCTGAACATTACCATTGATTACATTTCTAACCAGTCCGGCAAATTTTCCGATTCCATGGTCGGTATGAACGACATAGTCGCCAACCTGAAGTTTGCTCAGTTCCTTCAGCGTGATTGCCTGTCTGGATGGTTTTTTGGTGCGCAACTTATACCTGTGATATCGTTCAAAGATCTGGTGGTCATTGTAACAGCAGATTTTGAGGTCATGGTCGATAAATCCTTCCTGAAGCGCAAAAGGCAACGAATCCAATTTTTGGGGATCACCCTTGTCGTCAAAAATGGCATGCAACCTGTCAATCTGTTTGGAACTGGAAGATAAAATCAGGTTGTGGTAGCCTTTGTGCCTGTTTTCCTTGAGATTAGCTCCCAATAGATCAAAATTCTTATTGAAAACAGGTTGGGGAGAGGTATTAAAATAGGAATGAAGGGCCCCGCTTTTTTTGTTGGCTTTTAACTCTACCAACGGGAATTTTCTGAGATTACCCTTGAAAAGATCAGCAGTGAGAAAATTTCCACTATGTTGCTCCTCATCTGATCCGTGAGATTCACCCACGGAGAAACTTAGTTCGCCAATGTGACTGCTTAGGTGATCAAAATCTCTGGTAACCAGATAGGTTTCCTTTTCAAGGAATTCAAAGAACGAAACTTTCTTCTCTTCCTTTAAACCATCCTGAATATTGGGAATAATTGAAATCTTGTTGTAGGGCACTTTGGAGATCTGGTCCTCAATGTCAAAAGAACGGATTGAATCCACCACATCGCCAAAAAAATCGATACGGTAGGGGTCCTCATTGGAATAGGAGAAAATGTCGATGATGGATCCGCGGATGGAATATTGCCCGGGTTCAAAAACAAACTCAACACGCTCAAATCCATATTCAAACAGGAGTTCATTGATAAATGAAATTGAAAGTTTCTCTCCGGTCTTTACCTGCAAGGTATGTTTTTGCAGGCCGGTTTCAGAAACTACCATCTCCATTACCGCCTCGGGATAGGTCACAACCAGGTATTTTTTTTCCTTTCCCGAAAGTTTATTCAGCACATCCGTTCGCAAAATGATGTTTTCATTGTCGATATGGTCGTGCCAGATATTGCGTTTATAGGAGGAAGGGAAAAAAAGCAGATCATCTTCCCGTCCGAGAACCTGCATGTCGTCAAAGAAAAATGCAGCCTCTTCTCTGTCACCAAGAATGAAAAGTGCCTGATAGGGAAACATCTCCCTCAGAACTGAGAAGGCCACAGTAACCGATGATCCCGACAAACCTGAAACTGAGATTTTTTTCCCGTTGTTGTTTGTCAGCGACTCTTTCAACTCCAGAAGTGAAGGGTGGGAGCGGTATAAATGGAGAAATTCTGTTAATTCCAATGTTTGCTATCTGATGATCGGGCGAAGTTACTAATTTTGGAGATTGTGCCTAATCCGCAAGCGGGGTGTTTCTGTTTTTTGTTACTTTGTGAAAGGAAAATTGAACGATTTTGTCAATGAAATCGCTGTTTTGATGATTGGCTGATCACAATTGAACAAGGAAACGCCTTCTTTAATAGCATTCGTTAGTAACTTATTGGATATGAAAGTATTTAAATTTGGAGGAGCATCGGTAAAAGATGCAGCCGGTGTAAGGAACACCGCATCCATCATTGATGCCGAACAGGATTCACTCGTTGTCGTTGTTTCGGCTATGGGCAAAACAACTGATGCGCTTGTATCAGTAACCCGAAATTACTTTGACGGTCATGTGGATGAAGCCCTTCATGGGATCAACCTGTTGAAAGAGTATCATCATCAAATTGTGAAAAGTCTGTTTGAAAATGGAAATGAGAAACTGGAGCGATCGGTCAATGAAGATTTTGATGCACTGACAAAAAGAGTAAATATACCGCCTTCATTGAATTACGACTTCGAATATGATCAAATCGTTTCGACCGGGGAGATGGTCTCAACAGAAATCGTCGCCGCCTATCTGAATTATTTGGGAAAAGTGACCAAGTGGATAGATGCGGGTCATTATATCCGGACCAACGATACATGGAGGGAAGGAGAAATTGATTGGGAACTTACCAGGAAACTGATGCCTCAGGCTTTTCAGTTCGGGGAGAATAGTGTTTGCCTTACGCAGGGATTTATAGGAGCAACTACTTTTAATCTTACCACGACCCTGGGAAGGGAAGGATCAGATTATTCAGCGGCGATCATTGCCAACGTGCTGGATGCAGAAAGCGTGACGATCTGGAAGGATGTACCCGGTATCATGAATGCTGATCCACATCGTTATGAATCAACCTACAAACTGGAAAAAATATCCTACCGTGAAGCTGTTGAAATGACCTATTACGGTGCAAAAGTCATTCATCCCAAGACGATGAAGCCATTGGTTGAAAAGCTTATACCACTCTATGTCCGGTCTTTTATCCAACCTGAAGAGACAGGTACCATCATCTGCCAGATTGATCACCCAATGGAGTATATCCCTGTCTATATTGACAAGGACGATCAGGTATTGATTACGATTTCACCGAAGGATTTTTCGTTCATTGCGGAAGATAGCATCAGTGGTATCTATCATCTTTTTGCGCTACACAGGATCAAAATGAATCTGGTTCAGCAATCTGCCATGAATTTTTCGATTGCAGTCGATATGCCAGAGCGCGGTTTTGAACAATTGATTGAAGACCTCAAAATTAAATTTATTGTTCATTACAATGGTGATCTGGAATTGCTGACAATCAGATATTACAATGAAGAAATCGTAAGAAAAATGACTGCTGGCAGACAAGTTTTTGTCGAACAAAGGACAAGAACAGCCGCGAGGTTTTTATTGAAATAGTGTTTTGCTGCCTCAGCCTTCCTGAATTCTCGAAAAGGACAGTCTCTCTCCTTTGATTTGTTCGTGGAAGGTTCCTTTTTTACCCGGGGTATGATTTTCGTAGACAAGATTGCCATTGACAATTGTTTGGCTGACAAAGTAATAAAACGATTCTCCTTCGAAAGGAGACCAGTTGCATTTTGCCTGTATGTTTTCCTTGGTAACTGTCCACTTGCCTGTATCAACCAAAACGAGGTCTGCTTTGTATCCTTTCCTGATGTAACCGCGCTTTTCAATGCCAAACAGGTCTGCAGGAGTATGGCACATTTTCTCGACGACCTTCTCCAGAGTGATTTTACCGTTTCTGCTTAATTCCAGCATGGCCGTCAGGGAGTGCTCAACCAATGGTCCGCCGGAAGGCATCTTCAGATAGGGTTGGCTTTTCTCTTCTTCCGTGTGCGGAGCATGATCTGTTGCGATTACATCAATCCGGTTGTCGTTGACAGCCTTGATCAGGCTTGCTCTGTCGTTGGCAGACTTGATGGCAGGATTCCATTTTATCCGACCGCCAAATTTTTCATAATCGGCATCACAAAACCAAAGATGGTGAACACAAACCTCAGACGTTATTTTTTTACTTTTTACGGGTGCAGCGTCAAATAGCGCAAGTTCTGCTGCCGTAGAAACATGCAGAATATGCAGACGTGTGCCATATTTCTTGGCGAGTTCGACGGCCTTGGAGGAAGAACTGAAGCAGGCACTGGTATCCCTGATTTTAGGATGCTCACTTACCGGAATTTCTTCTCCGTATTTTTCAATGGCGGCTGCAAGATTTGCCTGCACAATGCTTTCGTCCTCGCAATGAACGGCAATCAGCATTTTAGATTCCTTGAAAAGGGCATTTAAACTGGCTGGATTGTCGACCAGCATATTACCCGTTGAAGAACCCATAAATACTTTGATTCCACATACTTTGGAAGGATCTGTTTTTAGCAGTTCTTCCAGGTTATCGTTGGTGGCACCTATGTAAAAGGAGTAATTTGCCAGGGATGATTCAGAGGCACGAACATATTTTTGATTCAGCAATTCCTGCGTAGTAGCCTGAGGAATGGTGTTGGGCATCTCCATAAAGGAGGTAATGCCACCGGCTACTGCGGCCTTCGATTCTGTATAAATATCCCCTTTGTGGGTGAGTCCGGGTTCGCGGAAATGTACCTGATCATCAATTACACCAGGCAATAAGAATTTACCTGATGCGTCAATCACGTCAGCCTGATCCAAAATGGCCTGTGGTACTGTATCCCTGAATATTTTTTCTATGATTCCATTCCTGATCAGCAAACTGGTATCACGCATGATTTTTCCTTCATTGACAACTTTGGCATCCTTGATAATTAGGTCTTTCATTTTTTTTCTTAAATAATCTGAAACATTGTTCTGGTCGAATAGTGACAGATACTATTTCAATTTTAATTATAAATTTATATAAGATTAATGAGAAATTATATACTTACTACGTTGATTTAAGAGTAAGGTGACGATGTTTGTCTTGATTGTTCTGTTGAACAAATAAAAAGATTCTGGATATTTCCGGGAAGTTGCTGATGCAGTTCGTCTTGTGGGTGAAATGTACATTTCTTACTTCTTTTTTCCCGGATTTGTAAAATAGCTCGCAATTTTCATTTTGATGACTCCTTTAAAAGCCTCTCCAAATATGCCGCCGCTCATTTTGGAAGCTCCTTCCTTACGGTCTGTAAATATGATAGGGACTTCCCGGATTTGAAAACCCAGTTTCCAGGTTTTGAATTTCATCTCAATCTGGAATCCATAACCTTTCATCCTGATGCGGTCAAGGTCGAGCCCGTCGAGAACACTACGCTTGAAGCACTTGAATCCGGCAGTGGTATCCATGATTGTCATGCCTGTAACCATCCTGACATATTTTGATGCTAGATAGGACATCAACACCCTTTTTAGTGGCCAGTTGATGACATTAATTCCGGAAATGTATCTTGATCCAATAGCCAGATCAGCCCCTCCGTCTGCACAGGCATGATAAAGGTTGATCAATTCATTCGGATCATGTGAAAAATCGGCATCCATCTCAAAGATAAATTGATAGTTATTTTCGAGTGCCCACCGGAAACCGGCCAGATAGGCTGTACCGAGACCCAGTTTACCTTCTCGGCTGATCATGAAAAGTTGTTCCGGAAATTTTCGTTGTAAATTCAGGACAATTCCTGCTGTTCCATCCGGTGAATTATCATCTACGATAAGAATATGAAATTGCTTGGGAAGAAGGAATATGGTACGGATCATCCGTTCGATATTCTCTTTTTCGTTGTAAGTAGGAATTATAATGATGCTGTCAGACACGTTACTGGTATTTCTATGAGTTGGTAAAAATAATACAATTGTGGTATTTCTGTGCCAAAATAGCGAGTCATACAATTTTTTTTAATTTTTTTTTGGAGTTTAACGTTTCAGATTTTCAACCGTATAACTCACCATTATAATTTTTTCTTTGAACTATTTTTGGAAGATGGTTGTTTAGGAATAAAAAAGGCTTTACATTTGCACTCCCTAAACGGTCGGAACGCT
>JBAXUL010000039.1:0-33198 GCA_037129695.1 Prolixibacteraceae bacterium | reverse complement strand
TGAGCATGTTTGAAAAACACCAACCGAAATGATAATATCAACATGCGAATTCCATACGTACGAACAGATATTCAATTATTTACCTATAATATTTACGTATGAAAAAATTCTACATCTGGTGTATTCCTGCCATATTGTTGGTAGTCAGTGTATCTTGTAAAAAAAGCACCACCGAAACCCCCGTTCCAATTCCGGATAAGACTTTGCCAACCATTAGTCTGGTAGATCCTGCATCCGGCAAATCATTTGTTTTGGGGACTCCGTTACACCTTCAGATGGATTTGAGCGACAATGTTGAACTGAAGTCCTACAAGGTAACGATTGCCAAAAGCCTGAAAGGAACCCAAACTTCCGACTGGGGATTCTCCCAAACCTGGATTGTTCCCGCCGGGAAAAAGACTTTTGCCGTCAATCACAGTGAAATTATTGTGCCTGCCACCATTACAGGAAACCCAACCACGATCGGAAATTATGACTTTTCTGTTACCTGCTGGGATTCTTCCGACAACCAGACTTCGGCTACCTTAACAGTTGCTTTGACGAAATAAAGTCAGGCAACAGGATAAAATTATGGCGCTGCAATTAATTTACAGCGCCATAATTCTTGTTCAGATTCTTGTTTCCATTTAGCCTTTAGCCTTTATTTTTAATCCCAGCGCTTCACCCTGCTCCAGCATATACCTGTGGGCTTCCTCGAAGTTATTGTGAATTTCGCCTTCCAGGATGGCCTCTTTGATGGCCGATTTGATCAGTCCAATCTCCTTGCATGGCTGAAGTCCAAAGGTCTCCATGATCAGTTCTCCCGTTACCGGAGGCTGAAAATTCCTTACCGCATCTTTTTCTTCAATTTCCTTCAGTTTATCCCTTACAAGTTGAAAGTTGGCAAGGAAACGGATCACCTTTTCTTCGTTTTTTGAAGTGATGTCTGCCTCGCAAAGGGTCATCAGGTCGTCTATGTCATCTCCTGCATCAAAAAGCAAGCGTCTGACGGCCGAGTCAGTCACCTCTTCCTCCGATAAAACAATCGGGCGCATATGCAGAAGTACCATTTTTTGCACGAACTTCATTTTCTCATTGAGCGGCAGTTTCAGCCGGTCAAAAAGTTTGGGTACCATCTTTTCACCAACGAAATTGTGGGCATGGAAAGTCCAGCCTAGCGCCGGTGAAAATCTTTTGGTGACAGGTTTGGCTACATCATGCAAAAGAGCCGACCAGCGAAGCCACAGATTGTCTGTATTCACGCTGATTCGGTCAAGGACTTCAAGGGTGTGGTAAAAATTATCTTTGTGGTAAATGCCGTTGATGCTTTCCCTGCCTTTCAGATTTTGAATTTCAGGCAGGATGAGATTTAATAATCCGCAAGTCTCCAAAAGCTTAAAGCCAATCGAAGGTTTGTTCGACAGGATTATTTTGTTGAGTTCCTCGGTGATGCGTTCACGGGATACTATGCTGATTCTTTCTGCCTGTCTGGTAATGGCGGAAAAGGTCTCATCTTCAATTCTGAATCCAAGCTGGGAAGCGAACCGGATCGCCCGCATCATCCGCAACGGATCATCTGAAAACGTTATTTCCGGTTCGAGCGGAGTCCTGATCAGCTTACTTTCCAAATCATTCATCCCGTTAAAAGGATCGGTTACTTCACCATAATGGTCTTTGTTCAGGCTGATTGCAAGTGTATTAATGGTAAAATCCCTCCTGTTCTGGTCATCTTCCAGAGTTCCATCCTCGACAATCGGTTTGCGGCTATCCAAACGGTAGGACTCTTTACGGGTCCCAACAAATTCAAAATCGACATCCTTGTCTCGAAACATGGCCGTGCCGAAATTTTTAAAAACGGTTACTTTCAATTTTGGGTGAATGGCCGTGGCAACTTTTTTGGCAAGATGGATCCCACTGCCTACCGTGACAATGTCAATGTCGTAATGTTCCTTTTTCCGGTACATCAGCAAGTCCCTTACAAATCCTCCGATGACATAGGTCTCCAAACCTTCTGCATCCGAGATTGAACCAATCAAAGCGAAAGTGGGGTGGTTGAGATGATCCTTTAAATTCAGAATTTCCGGCATTCTTGAAATATTACTTAAGTCTGCTTCTATATACTTGTATTGGCGTTGTATTGTTTCGATCCGGAATTTGGAAATGTAATGAGCATGCGCTATGCCTGCAAAAGAAGGTGTAAATACATTTGCGGGTTACCTGCGATTGTTCTGATATAATAATAGTTCGCCAAAGACGTTAACTTGTGAATTATAAGTCAGGAACGATTGTTTCCAGCTTCATCCCTCTGGACCCTTTGATTAATAGCAGGTAGTCTGAGAGTTTCTCTTCTTTCAGCATACGTGAAAGCATTGATGCCTCTAAGAAAATCTTGAAATTTTCAGGAAGTTGACATCCGGAATAGACCGGACCAACCAAAAAAACCAGATCGAGTTTCATGGATTCCAGGAAAGAAACTATCTTTTGATGTTCTTCTGGTGCCACAGAACCCAGTTCCAGCATATCTCCCAGAATCACACCTTTTTTTGGGGAATCAAGCCATTCGAAATTTTCGAGTGCAGCCAAAGTACTGGTCGGATTGGCATTGTAGGCATCCATCAGCAGGTTGTTGCGTTCAGTGGCAACCATTTGAGACCGGTTGTTTTCTGGCTGATAATTTTCGATGGCATCTGCGATGATGGTCGGATCAATCCCAAAGTGCAGACCAATTGCTGCTGCAGCAAGCGCATTCTCGAGGTTGTATGCCCCAACCAGCCTGGTTTTGATATAGAGCCAGCCTTTGGGGAAAAGTGCCTTGAAAACAAGGAAAGGGTTAGAACTGATCACTTCACCTTCCACACCCTCGTGCAATTTCCCGGTAGTATATCCGATTTTTTTAACCTTTCCAGTCAGTGTGGTAAGATAAGGATTGGCCTCATTGATGAAAATGGTTCCATTGTTTTGCTCCAGAAAACGGTATAGTTCCGTTTTCGTTTGAATCACTCCTTCGAATGAACCGAATCCTTCCAGATGAGCTCTTCCCACATTGGTAATCAATCCGAAGTCGGGAAGGGCAATGTTGCAAAGTTGAGCGATCTCGCCCGGGTGATTAGCTCCCATCTCGACAATCGCCAATTCTGTTTTCGGTTGAAGCGAAAGCAAGGTCAACGGCACTCCTATGTGGTTATTCAGGTTTCCTTTCGTGAAAACAATATTGAATTTCTTCGATAGGACCGAGGCAGTTAATTCTTTGGTGGTAGTTTTTCCATTGGTTCCGGTAATCGCAATGATCGGGATCCCTATTTTTTGGCGGTGAAGTCTGGCCAGGTCTTGCAGTGTCTGAAGCGTATTCTTGACCAGTATGGTTTGTTCGCCGGTTTCGTATTCTTCTTCATCAATCACGGCATAGGAGGCTCCGTGATCCAGCGCGGCCTGCGCAAATGCATTGCCATTGAAATGATCCCCTTTCAATGCAAAGAAAATGGATCCTTCCTCGATTTTTCTGGTGTCAGTTGTAACCAGCGGGTGCAGAAGAAAAATTTGATAAAGTGCTTCTAAGTTCATAAAATGAAAATCCCGGCCATCGGGAGAATTAGGAATGAAAATAGTGTAATTGACTGATTCTACAAAATTGGAACTTCAAGGATAACGATCCAACTGCCAACAGGATATTCTCTGGAGAAAGGAGCCAAAAAAACCCCATCTGATGACGGGGTTTTAAATGTTTTTATTCTTCAGCATCACCCAGTTTGGTCATGGCACACCGGAAGCCTATATCGTTGGTCGATTTTCTTTCGTCGAGATATCGTCTCGTTCCCGGACCCAGCCAATAGGGCCTGTCTTTCCAGCTTCCACCTTTGTAAACTCTGGTGTGATCTGAAATTCTGGCCTTGTAATTGTCTTTAAGGCTGGTATACATAGCTTCTGTACTCAGACTGCTTCTGATGGAATCGTCCTTGTTTTTCCATATTGCCTCATCCAGATTGGATTGAAAATCGCCATCCCTGAAATTGGTGAAATTGGCAACTGTATCTTTAACCATCTCTCCGAATTGATTCCTTACAAAATTGTTGGTAGAATCTTTTTTGAAATTGGTGTAAACGCTGCCGCGAAGTGGTTGAAATTCATTGAAATCCTGGAAAGAAGCTGGTCTGTAGACATCCTGTACCCACTCGTTGACGTTGCCTGCCATGCAGTAAAGTCCAAGGTCGTTGGGTTCGAATGATTTAACAGGAGCCGTAATTTCAAATCCATCGTTCAACGCTCCGGCCAATCCCATGTAGTCACCACGTCCCCTGACACTGTTGGCCATAAATACACCACGGGTGCTCTTTTCGGTCGACCGGATATGAGAACCATTCCAAGGATAGATTCGGCGATCAGTTACCACTTCTTCATCGGTATTGCCGATGAGTGCCACTGCTGCAAATTCCCATTCTGCTTCGGTGGGAAGGCGATAACGCGGAAGAACAATTCCGTCCGACATGCTGGTTCTTCTGGTTGCGCCGTCTTTCCCCAAATTCTTTAAAGGGTTTTTACCATCAGTCCCATTGTAAAGGCCATTCAGGTAACTATCAGATGTAAATACGTTTTGTCCGCTCTGCTTGGTGTCTTCTGCGAGAATACGATCGTTGATAAGAATTCTTTCGTTGACACGGTCAGTTCTCCATTTGCAATAATTGTTGGCCTGGTTCCAGCTTACCCCAACAACGGGATATTCGGAATAGGCAGCATGACGCAAGTAATTTTCCAGGAAAGGTTCATTATATGCCATTTCATTTCTCCAGACAAGGGTGTCGGGAAGTGCGGAGCGGTATACTTCTGGATTTTGCGGATAGGCTCTTTGGAGCCAGTACAGGTATTCCCGCCAGTCCACATTTCGAACCTCCGATTCATCCATGAAAAAGGAATGAACCGTAACCCGGCGTATGGCATTGTTACTTTCAAACATCACATCCTGCTCAACCCGACCCATTGGGAATGTCCCGCCCTGAATGTAAACAAGGCCCGGACCAGTTTCCTGATTGTAATTGGCCTTGTATTCAAATCCCCCGTTTTTTGGGTCATTGTAAGCCCAGCCGGTTGTAGAGGAACCGTTTTTCTTTTTCGGTAACAGATTACACGAAGCAACCAGAAGGCTGATAATTAGTAATATAACCGTTGAGAATTTCATGTATTTTCAGAAATTAAATTCTTGTTCTAATTATGCTCCGGATATCGGTCAGGCCTTATATCAATGCATCGTGCGAATCCGGACTTAAACGCAATCTTCAGCAAAGATATTGCAAAAAAATGAAAACTTTATTCATTTTTCTTCCATCGACTTCACTATAAACATCGATTTTCCTAATTTTGTTCAACCTTTATGAAAAAAAATTTCATCTGCAACGTAGTTTTTCTCTTTCGATTCTTAAACCAGGCCCATTTATCCTGAAATAATCCGCAAAGCCATAATGTTCAATCGTCTCATTTATATTTGTTTACTGCTTTTTAGTTTCTTTCTGAAGGCAGATGGCAACAGTAATGCGCCCATTGAAAAAAAATCTCTTTTTGGCGAAGGGAAATGGATGAAAATTGAAACTGCCTCGACAGGTGTTCATAAAATTAATTTTTCGTGGCTTCAAAGTATAGGTTTTCTTCATCCTGAAAATGTAAAAATATTCGGTAGCAGGAACGAATCGATGTCCAGATCAAATTCCGTTTCTGACTTAAATGGTCCGAAACAGATTCCAACCTTGCGATTCTCAGAAACCAACGGAAGCGAATCGTTGCTTTTTTTTGTACAGGGACCTGTCAGCTGCAAACCGGATGCTGCTACGGGTCTGTATCATAGGATCAGAAATCAGGCGGCCCATGGTAAATCATGGTTCTACCTGACCGACAATATTGGAAGTGATCTCATGTTGGCCCTAACCCAGCAACCTGCCGGGAATGCTGATTTCCGAATAACCGATTATGATGAACTTGAAATCTGGGAAGAGGAAAATATTAACTTGATTGAATCCGGAAATAGCTGGTTTACTGCACTTATTCAGGGAGGAAATGTTCTGAGAAAGACGATTTCAATTCTTGATCGTAATGAGAAGGAAGCAGTAACTATCAAGGTGTTCGCGGCAGGAAGAAGTTCATTGCCAACAGGGATGGAACTCACTGTCAACGGAAGTGTACTGGGAAACCTGGCTTTTAAACCGGTACAGCCGTTTGGTGATGCGGATTTTGCCTCGGCCGACTCGTTCAAAACAACACAAGTATTATCTGGTACCGATGTCAATTTTGCGCTTAAGTACAATGGAGCCACCGGTGACCAAAGCTGGTTCGATTATGCCACGCTGCAGGTCAGGAGAAGCTTGCAGTACAGGGGAAGTCCGCTTTCTTTCAGGGATAACAGATCCAGGATGAATGGAAAGGTGGTCGAGTTTCAGGTGAGCGGAGCCATTCCTGGATTGCAGTTATGGGAGGTTACCAATCCGCTTTCACCTGTTCAACGATCGTTTCAATTCAGCAACGGACAGCTTACTTTCCGGGCAACAAGCGACAGTTTGAGGAATTACCTGCTTTTTGATCCTTTATCCCAATATCCGGGCTTAAAAAAAGTAGAAGAGATTCAAAATGCCGGCATCATGGGTCTCAACTCTCCCGCATTTCTGATCCTGACGCCTGCCCGGTTCCTGGATCAGGCGAATCGACTGGCTGATTTCCACTGGACGGAGGATGGATTAATTACCGCGGTTGTGACTGTAGAATCTGTTTTCAATGAACTTTCGGGTGGATACCCCGATATAGCTGCACTCCGTAATTACGTCAGATATCTTTATCAACAGAAATCCGGATCGGGTGGCTCTACTTTAAAATATCTCCTGCTTTTCGGGAAAGGAACGTGCGATCCGGTGCATGAACCCGACATAAACAATCCCAATTGGATACCATCTTATCAGTCGGAAAACTCACTTAGCAGGATTAATTCTTTTGTGACCGACGATTTTTTCGGTTGGATGGATCTGAATGCCAACGAACAAAATGGAAATGTTGATCTGGGGATCGGAAGGATCCCGGCCATCACTGTGGAAGAGGCTACCAGGGCCGTGGATAAAATAGTTCATTACCATGAAACCCCGACTCTGGGCGAGTGGCGCAACAATATTGCTTTCATCGGTGATGACGAAGACAACAATATCCATGTAAATGACTCTGAAATACTTGCTTCACTCGTAAACGAAATAAATCCCGAATTCAAAACTTCCAAAATTTATCTGGATGCTTTTCCACAGGTACTTTCTCCGGACGAGCGCTATCCCGAAGTAAATGAGGCCATCAGGCGTTCGGTTCAGGCAGGGAGTCTGATCGTCAACTACATCGGTCATGCAAGTGAAGACGGACTGGCCCACGAAAGGGTGCTGACGATCCTCGATATTGACGGATGGACGAACAAGAACCGGTTGCCGTTGTTTGTGACTGCTACCTGTGATTTCAGCCGTTGGGACATGACCATGAAGAGATCCGCCGGTGAACACCTCCTTTTTAATGGAACAGGAGGCGCTATTGCTTTATTGTCAGCTACAAGGATTGTTTATTCGGCGTCCAATTTCGAAATTAACAAAAGTTTTTTCAACCATATTTTTGAAAGAGCCAGTCAGGGAAATCCGATTCGCCTCGGCGATGCGATACGTCAGGTAAAAAATGAAAACAGCGGGTCTGTGAACACCTTGAAGTTTTGTCTGATGGGAGACCCTGCTTTGTACCTGAATCGCCCGAAGTATCAATGCAGGAATTTAGTGGTCAACAACCAGCCGGTTGAACTGTTCGGAGGGACTCTCTCACCAATGAGTCTGGTTACTGTTGGCGGAGAGATTCAGGACAATTTGGGAAAGAAAATGGTTCAGTTCAATGGAACACTGTCTGCAACAGTCTATGATCAGCCTACCGGGAAAATTACACTTGGCAACGGTGGTCTGCCCCCATTCTCCTATTCTTTGCAGGATAACCTATTGTTTAGTGGCAATGTACAGGTGAAAAATGGTGTTTTTAATTACTCCTTTATGGTGCCGAAAGATGTCAGTTTCAACAAAAATGCCGGATTGATTCGTTATTATTTTACCAACGGTACCGTAGATGGAAATGGCTCCTTTGCAAATATCCATTTCAACGGGTCCGGAACAATTCCGCAGTCAGACAACAAAGGTCCGGATATCAGACTCTACCTCGAAAATGAAAGATTTCAGGATGGAGGATCTGTTTCCCCCAATCCCCTGATGATGGTTTTCCTGTCAGACGAAAACGGCATCAACACTTCCGGCAGTGGAATCGGACACGATATCACCCTGGAAATGGATGGATTGGCAACTGATCCGGTTATTCTCAATGATTTTTACAGGGCAGACCAGGGAAGCTGGAAATCAGGTACCCTGCAATTTCCCCTTTCAACCCTGTCGGAAGGTCAGCATATCTGCCAACTGAAAGCATGGGACAATGCAGGCAACTCGTCTTCGGTGACGATTCATTTTGAAGTGAGCAATACCCTGATATTCAGCGATATTTATAATTATCCAAACCCCTTCGAGGATCAAACCAGGTTGGTTATTACGCACAACCAATACGATGAATTACTGGATGTCAAACTGGAAATCGTGGATTTAACAGGAAAATTGATTCATACCTCCCGACAGTCGCTTGCATCCAGCGGTTACCTGATCAGCGATTTGTACTGGAATCCACGTCAGTCGGATCCTGTTCCGGCATTTGGTGTTTATATTTACAGAATTACCCTGACAGACCCTGATGGTCATCATGCCTTCAGGTCCGGAAGATTGGTCTGGTCAAAATAGAATGACCAATGGAAACAAAGTGACTAAAGTGTTTGTAGCTTCTTTACGTTAATGTACCTTTACCCTAACTTTAAATATCTTAGACATTTGAAGTCTGATTGATAAGGTAATGTTATCTTTTTTCTCTGGGCCTTGGCCGGCTTTGGACGACAATACCGGTAGATTTCTTGAGACTAGGGAATCAGAATCCAGGACATTTAAATGATATTTTCACTTAATTCAATGGAGTCACTTACAAAAATAAGAGTATGAGTTATAGAATTGGTCAGGGTTACGACGTACATCAACTTGCAGTTGGTGAAGAGCTGTGGCTTGGCGGAATTTTGATTCCCCACGAAAAAGGAACAGTCGCTCATTCCGATGGCGATGTCCTGCTGCATGCCATATGTGATGCCCTTTTGGGGGCTGCCGGACTCAGGGATATCGGCTATCATTTTCCTGATACGGATATGGCCTACAAAAATATAGACAGCAAAAAATTGCTGTCTGATGTTTATGAACTTGTCGCAAAAAAAAGGTATTCGCTTGTCAATCTGGATGCAACGATATCGGCCCAACAACCAAAATTAAAAGATTGGATTCCGCAGATGGAGGAGATTATTGCCGGGATTCTGAAATGTTCAGAAGATCTGATCAATATCAAGGCTACCACCACCGAAAAATTAGGCTTTGAAGGCAGGGAAGAGGGCATTTCGGTTCAGGCAGTTGTTCTTATCCAAAAGCAAGGTTAAATTATTAATAACAAGTGCTTCCGGTCGTTCCAAAACTCATCAGCCATAAAATTTTTCCAAATAGTTCTGTAACTTCACATTGTTTTTTGATACCAATGGATTGTAACAGATCTTTCAAATAAATATTTCGGTTATTGACATTTGAATTTTTTAAAAATTGAAATTATGAGCAAAACAGCCTGGATTGTAATAGGAGTTATTTTTCTTTTTCTTTTCCTTGGAATCAACTGGGGAATATCGACAGGCAACAAAATGGTTGCCATGGACGAAGAGGTTCAATCGTCCTGGTCACAGGTCGAGAACGTTTACCAGCGGCGTGCAGATCTTATCCCGAATCTGGTGAATACGGTGAAAGGTTATGCAGCCCACGAAAGTGAGACTTTAACTGCAGTGGTTGAGGCAAGGGCCAAAGCAACTTCGGTTAATATTGATCCCACCAAATTAAATGCTGAATCCATCCAGCAGTTTCAACAAGCTCAGAGTGGGTTATCCTCCGCTTTGGGAAGATTGATGGTGGTGGTTGAAAAATACCCGGACCTCAAGGCCAATGAGAACTTCCTGGCACTACAGACGCAATTGGAAGGCACAGAGAACAGAATCACTGTGGAACGTCAGAAATTCAACCAAAGTGCACAGGCATTCAATACTTACATTCGCCTTTTCCCTCAGACTATCATTGCTTCCATGCGGAATTTCGAGAAGAAGGCCTATTTTGAGGCAGAAAAAGGTGCAGAAAAAGCGCCGAAGGTTGACTTCGCAAAATGATTTAATTTCCTGAAGACAGATGAGTAAAAATAAATTTCTCTCCCTTGAAGAGGAGGCCATGGTGGTGAAGGCCATTCAGGAGGCCGAGCACCAGACCGGCGGGGAGGTTCGTGTTCATGTCGAGTCTGTCTGCCGGGGCAATGTAATGGATAGAGCAGCATGGTTGTTTAAATCGCTTAAAATGCATGAAACAGCCCTGAGGAATGGTGTTTTAATCTATCTTTCTACCACGGATCGCAAATTTGCCATTATCGGGGATGCCGGCATCAATGCGGTGGTTCCAAAAGGATTCTGGGACGATGTCAAAGAACAGATGATCGCTCATTTTTCCAAGGGAGAAATGGCAACGGGATTTGTTGTCGGTATTGCGAAAGTCGGAGAGAAGCTGAAAGAATTTTTCCCCTATCAGGATGACGATATCAACGAGCTTCCTGATGAAATATCATACGGAAAATAACCATGATTAAAATAAGATCAACATCAATCATTCCTCGGTTTCTGCTGCTTTGTGCCATTATTCTGGCTGGGTTCACGCTTCGAGCGGCAGACGAATTTCCGGCACGGCCGGAACCGCCGCGCCTTGTGAATGATTTAGCCGGAATACTTTCTTCACAGCAGGCAGCATCCCTGGAAAACAAACTGGATGCCTTCAACCGAAAAACCTCCACCCAGATTGCCATCGTGATTGTCAAGGACATCTATGGCTATGACACAGGTGATTATACCTTCAAATTGGCGGAGAAATGGGGGGTAGGGCAAAAAGGGAAAAACAATGGGATACTTATTCTGGTAAAACCAAAAACCGATAACGGAGAGAAGGGCAAAATTTATATTGCCGTAGGATATGGACTTGAGGGTGCAGTGCCTGACATTACTTCCAAAAGGACTATTATCAATGCCGAAATGTTGCCCAGTTTCAAATTGAATGATTACTATACCGGACTCGATCGCGCTACGAGTGTGCTGATGTCGCTTACATCCGGGGAGTTTACTGCCGATGAATACAACAACCAGAGATCAAAACCTCCTGTACTACCTGGATTCGTGATTCTTGTATTGATCTTTGTCGTCATCATGATCTTTAACCGTAACCCTAACCGAACAGTAGGTTCCAGTGGCGGAGTTGGTAACGTGCTGGGCTCCTTGTGGCTGCTTAGCATGTTTGGTGGACGCGGAGGCGGTGGTTCATGGAACGATTTTTCAGGTGGTGGAGGCGGCGATTCAGGGGGCTTCGGCGGCTTTGGAGGTGGGAGCTTCGGCGGTGGCGGTGCCGGTGGAGAATGGTGAAAATCAAGACATTGAAAATGCTCCGGTTTGGGGCATTTTTTTTATTTTATAATGGAATCGATGAAATTAATTTTCAATAATAGGATTAGATTTTCGTCTTTGTCAATTTTTTGAGGTAACTTGATGGAAGGTTATTTCTGTCCAGCGTGGATGGAGGGATGGATCAATTTATGCCATGCAATTACAGCTAATTCAGCAAAAAATAGTTGAAATAAGAGGTCGGAAAGTGATGATTGACTTCGATCTTGCCAGTCTTTATGAGGTTGAGACAAGAGTTTTGAAGCAAGCTGTCAAACGAAATAGGGAGCGTTTTCCGGAAGACTTCATGATTGAACTGACCAGAGATGAATACCAGTTTCTAAGGTCACAAACTGTGATCTTAGAAACTGGAAGAGGGAAATTCAGTAAGTATTTGTCCTATGCTTTTACGGAACAAGGTGTTGCGATGTTGTCCAGTGTATTAAAAAGCCCAAAAGCCATTCAGATCAATATAATGATTATGAGGGCGTTTGTATTGGTGCGGCAAAGTGCACTGACCCATGTGGAGTTAACAATGAAATTGCAGGAGCTGGAAGGTAGGTACCACAAGCAGTTTAAAGATGTATACGATGCCATCAATTTCCTTTTGCAAAAAGAGAGCCGCAAAACGGCTCAGAGCCAAAGGAATCGGATCGGTTTCAAATCCTGAAGCAACGCTTAAATATTACAAGTTAGAATGATTTATTGAGGCAAATCTGTTTAATTAATTTCTGCGAATCAGGAGAATTTTTTCGTTATCAATAAAAAAAGCCGCAATTAGCGGCTTTTTTCTATCTGAGAGAGCAGATTAATTTTCTTCTTCCTGAGGAGTTGCAATGTCTTTGTCGACAAGAATCCTGCCGCAATATTCGCAAACAATGATTTTTTTGCGTGAAGCGATATCCATCTGGCGTTGTGGCGGTATCTTGTTGAAGCAACCACCGCAGGCATCACGCTGAACAGTAACAACAGACAATCCATTGCGTGCATTTTTCCTGATCTTGTTGAAGGCAGTCAGCAACCGCTCTTCGATCATGGTGGCTATCTTCGCCGTTTTCGCCTTGAGCAAATCCTCTTCAACAGCTGTTTCAGCTGTGATCTCCTCCAATTCTTTTTTCTTGCGTATCAGATCTTCCTCGCGTTCTTTCAGCAACAGATTGGAGGCATCAAGTAATTCACCTTTGCTTTTGACATCAATGGAATATTCTTTGATTCTCTTTTCGGCCAACTCAATTTCGAGCGTCTGGAACTCCATCTCTTTGGAAATTGAATCGAACTCGCGGTTGTTGCGAACATTCTCCTGCTGCTCCTTGTACCTGTCGATCTTGGCTTTGGAATCCTTGATCTCGGTTTTTTTATTGGAGACGGCCGTATTGAGGGTTTTGATCTCATCCTGGAGGTTCGATAGCCTGGTTTTTAAACCGACGATCTCATCCTCAAGATCCTGAACCTCTAAAGGTAACTCGCCGCGCAGCGTGTTGATTTTATCGATTTCTGAAACAACGGTTTGTAATTCATAAAGCATTTTCAACTTTTCCTGAACTGAAACCTCTTTGCCTTCGGTTGTTTTGTTAATTTCTAACGACATATCCGGAATATTATAATTATAATTTTGCGTTTACAGGTAAGAAACCGGGTTGGTTTTTACATCCGACAAACGGAGTGCAAATGTAGGGAATTTTTTTAAAACTATCTCTTTTAAAACCTCTTTAGTAAATTGTTCACTCTCATAATGGCCAATGTCGGCAAGAACAATCCTTTTGTCTGCTTCAAAAAAATCGTGGTACTTAAAATCTGCGGAAATAAAGAGGTCTGCACCTTCTGTCATCGCCTTGGAAACCAAGAAACTGCCTGATCCCCCGCAAACGGCAATTTTGCTGAATTTGCGGTCAAGCAACCTGGTATGCTTGATCATTTTGCAGCCGAAAAGTTCTTTCACGGCAGACAGGAAATCAACTTCGTCGGATGGAACTTCCAGATCGCCGATCATTCCTGCACCAAAGGCGTGAAATTCATTTTCAATGGGTACCAGGTCATAGGCAACCTCTTCGTAGGGATGTGATGCCAATAGTGCAGAGATCACTTTGGAGGTCAGGTGACGGGGAACAATGGTTTCCAACCTGACTTCCTTTTCAGTATGCAATTCTCCTTTTGAACCAACAAAAGGATGGCTCTGCTCATTTCCCCTGAAAGTACCCTGTCCGGACGCACTGTAACTGCACTGATCGTAATTGCCAATCACACCTGCTCCTGCTGAAAAAAGAGCCGATCGTACAATTTCGACTTGATCTTCAGGTACATAAGTGACGAGCTTTAACAACTGATTTCTAACCGGAGAGAGGATGCGAATATTTTTAAGTCCAAGTTTTTCGCAGATCTTCGAATTCACCCCGCCGATGATGCTGTCCAGGTTGGTGTGTGCCGAATAAATGGCAATGTTGTTTTGGATCGCTTTGATCAGGCACCTTTCAACTTCATTGGAGCCGGTAATTCGCTTGATGCCCTTGAAAATAAGCGGATGATGACTGATAATCAATCCGCAATTGAACGAAATCGCTTCATCAATGACTTCTTCCGTGACATCCAGGGCGATCAGGGCTGACGAGATTTCACGGTTTTTGTCACCAACGGTCAGACCCGCATTATCGTAGGATTCCTGGTAATGGACAGGTGCAATATTTTCGAGATGCTGGATGATGTTTTGGAGAAGCATTGGGTCTGTTTGATTTCGTTGGCAGAACGAACAATGGATGAGTACAATTGAATTGAAGTCTTACTTTTTCGACCATTGACAACAGTTGCTGACAATGATTAATTTCTATAGAATCTCTTTGATCTCGATCAGATACTTTTTAATTTCCTGAAGCTTTTGCACGATTTCGTAATTGTGTTCTACTCCATCCTTGTTTTCTTTGATTTTAGCTTTTGCACCTTTCAAGGTCAAACCCCGCTCCTTGACGAGATGGTTGATCATAGCAATATGGTCTATGTCCTCCTGGGTGTAAAAGCGATTGCCCTTTTTGTTTTTAAATGGCTTGATCGTATCGAATTCTTTTTCCCAGAAACGAAGGGCAGATGGAGCAAGGTTGAACTTCTCGGCGACTTCACTGATCGAGAAATAGAGTTTTTCTGATTTTGGTGCTTTGTATCCCACGGTTTTGGTTTTAAATGTTAGTCGAAACTTTGACCCATGTTGGTTGAAATTGAGATCATCTTCTCGTATTCATTCGGATTAAGATCCTGGAAGTAATAGTTTTGCGGATTCACTTTCTGCCCGTTCTTCATCACTTCGTAGTGCAGGTGAGGAGCAGTTGAAGCACCTGAACTGCCTATGAAGCCAAGTACATCACCCCTGTTGACTTGCTGACCTACCTTGACATTGGATCTGAGCAGGTGTCCATAAAGTGTTTCATAACCATAGCCGTGATCGATGACCACGATATTTCCATATCCGCCATCCCGTCCAATCTCTTTTACGATTCCGTTACCTGTAGCGAAGACGTCTGTCCCGGTAGGTGCCGTAAAATCCATCCCGTAGTGAAATCTGGGAATCCGGTAGATCGGATGCATGCGCATGCCCCAGCCGGATGCCGTTCGTTTCAGGTCTTTGTTGGAAACGGGCATGATCGCAGGAATGCTCAAGAGCATTTTTTCTTTGCCCAAAGCCATTTTTACAACTTCATCGTATGATTTTGATTGTACATAGACTTGTTTGGTCAGAATATCTAGTTTTTTGGCAACGGATACAATTAATTCTGAATTGTCCATGCTCTCCAGTTTGGTGTAGCGGTTTGCACCACCGAAACCTGCCATTCTGATGGAGGAAGGAATGGGATTGGCCTCGAAAATAACCCGGTAAATGTTGTCGTCACGCATCTGGATATCTTCCAGTGCTTTGGAGATCTTTTCGATGTCCTTGTTCATCAGGTTATATTGAGAAAGCAGTTGCTGGTTCTCTCTTTTCAATCTTTTGGTGACAGGAGTCTCAAAAAACTGAAGGAACAGGAAGAAGAAAATAATCCCTGATGCAATTCCGGTAGATAAATACCCTAAGATTTTTTTGACCAGAGAAATCAAATTTCTTTCGATCTTATCAAAACTTAAAGTATCCGGATTAAATCTATAATTGGTTATACCCATTCTAAATGATTTATTTTGAACACAGGTAGGCCAAAATTAATGAAATAATCTAATTTTGCAACGATTTTAACCCTCTCTGTTGCTTCAAAGGAGGGCAAATTTAGTTTATTTAAAGGCATTTGGAGACTTTTGAACGGAAGTTGGATGCCATTTAAATGTTTTTAACATTATTCAATTATGGATTCGAAACAGATACGGGAAGCTTTTTTGGAATTTTTTGCCTCAAAATCACACCAGATTGTACCTTCTGCACCCATGGTGGTCAAGAACGACCCTACCCTGATGTTTACCAATGCAGGGATGAATCAGTTCAAGGATATTTTCCTTGGCAATGCCCCGGTCAAAAGCCCGCGGATTGCTGATACCCAGAAATGCCTGCGGGTATCAGGCAAGCACAATGACCTGGAGGAGGTTGGTCATGACACCTACCACCATACCATGTTCGAAATGCTTGGCAACTGGTCGTTCGGTGATTATTTCAAGACTGAGGCCATCGACTGGGCATGGGAGCTGCTGGTCGGCAAGTTCAATATTCCGGTCGACCGACTTTATGCCACCGTATTTGAAGGAGATACCAAAGATGGTGTTCCTGTAGATTCAGAAGCGCTTGCCCTTTGGAAAAAATACTTGCCTGAGGAGCAGATACTTTTTGGAAACAAGAAGGATAATTTCTGGGAGATGGGCGACAGCGGCCCTTGCGGCCCATGTTCTGAAATCCACGTGGATATTCGCAACGACGATGAGCGAGTTAAAATACCCGGAAGGGCTTTGGTAAACGAAAGTCATCCGCAGGTGATTGAAATATGGAACCTGGTGTTTATTCAGTTTAACCGCAAAGCCAATGGCCAACTGGAAGAACTTCCTGCCAGGCATGTCGATACAGGAATGGGTTTTGAAAGGCTTTGCATGGTTCTTCAAAAGAAACAATCGAACTACGACACCGACGTATTTCAGCCGGTCATCACTGAAATAGCTCTCCTGGCCGGGAAAAAATATGGCGAAAATGAAAAGTCAGACATCGCCATGCGGGTTATTGCTGACCATATCCGTGCGATTGCATTTGCGATCACCGACGGGCAGTTGCCATCGAACAACAAAGCAGGTTATGTGATCCGCCGTATTTTGCGCAGGGCTGTTCGCTATGGCTATACTTTTCTGGGTTTCAGGAAACCATTCATGCACCAGTTGATCAATGTGCTGGCCGATCAGATGGGGACAGCCTTCCCGGAACTGAACAAACAGCGTGACCTGGTGACTAAGGTGATCCGTGAAGAGGAAGACTCCTTCCTTCGTACCCTGGAGACAGGTATCCGCATGCTGGAAAACATCATGGAAGTGGCCAGAAAGAAAAACATCAGCGAAATAAGCGGCAACGTTGCCTTCGAATTATACGACACCTATGGATTTCCGCTCGATTTAACTGAACTGATCCTGCGGGAGGAGTCATTTACTGTCAACCGCGACGAGTTTGAAAAGGCCATGGAAGAGCAGAAAAACCGTTCCCGGAATGCTACCCAGCTTGAAACCGGCGACTGGATTGAAGTTCGTCCGTCCGTTGAAAGTGAATTCGTCGGGTATGATACCACCAAAACGGAACTGAAAATAGCCCGTTACAGGAAGGTAAAGGATAAAAAAGGAGAATACGTTCAGCTGGTTTTTGACACCACTCCTTTTTATGCAGAATCAGGCGGTCAGATCGGGGATACCGGATGGATCTATTCAGGCGGGTCAAAATCTGAAATTTTCGATACGGTCAAAGAGAATGGCTTAACAGTTCATTTGACCAAAGTGCTTCCCACGGATCCATCTGCTACCTTCACCGGTGAGGTGGATGCAGCTAAACGCGGATTAATTGCCAACAACCATACTGCCACCCACCTGCTGGATCATGCTTTGAGGGAAGTTCTTGGAACTCATATCGAGCAAAAGGGATCCCTGGTTACACCCGAATCACTCAGATTTGACTTTTCGCATTTCCAGAAAGTTTCTGAAGAGGAGATTGAAAGGGTGGAAAAAAGGGTGAATGAACTGATCAGGCAAAATGCCTCCAGGGATGAACGTCGGGAAATGCCCATGGCGGAAGCCGAAAAGCTGGGTGCAATTGCCCTTTTTGGAGAAAAATATGGCGACAAGGTTCGGGTGATCAAATTTGGTGACTCGATAGAGCTTTGCGGAGGAATTCACGTTGGTGCCACTGGTGAAATCGGCCAGTTTGTGATCATTTCTGAAGGTTCTATCTCTGCTGGTGTCAGAAGAATAGAGGCCATCACCGCCGGAAATGCAGAAGATTACCTGAGGACTAAAATGAAGACAGCCAAGGAAATTGGTTCAATGCTGAACAATCCGTCTGATTTGAAAGGAGCGGTTGAACAGTTGCTTCAAAAAGTCAGTACGCTGAATAACCAGATAGATGCCTACAAAAAAGAGGCTACCTCCGGACTCAAAAAAGATCTTCTTGGGCAGGTAGTAAAAATCAATGGGGTCAACTTCCTGGCAAGTAAATTGCCAGTAGATGATGCCGGGATGATCAAGGATCTGGCTTTCCAGTTGAAGGGTGAAGTAGATAACCTGTTCCTGGTTTTTGCCGCGGAAATTGAGGGGAAAGCCTCTATACATGTTATGATTGCTGACAATTTGGTGAAAGAAAAGGGCTTGCATGCAGGAAATATTGTGCGTGATCTTGCCAAACTGGTCGACGGGGGTGGCGGCGGACAACCTTTCTATGCCAGTGCAGGCGGAAAGAATCCAAAAGGCATCGACGAACTTCTTGCGAAGGCAAAAGAGTATATTTAAAAAATAGGTCACGCAAAGCGCGCAAAGTAACGCAAAGATAAAATCAAATTCTTTGCGTTACTTTGCGCGCTTTGCGTGACAAAAAATAGATATCAAGCTGATTGAATACTGCATTAAATACCACTAACAACCGGAAACTATCTATCGATCAGTTTCGCGGGTTTGCCATTTTTGGAATGATCATGGTCAACTACCTGAATCATTTCGAGGTGATTCCGGAGACCTTTAAACATCCCCATTACGGGATGACATTTGCCAATGCCATTGCGCCTTATTTCCTGATTGCCGTTGGAATGGGGTTCCGCATTTCGTTTGGAAAAATGGTTTCCAGAACAGGCCTGTGGCCGGCCGTGATTCATTCCCTGAAAAGATACCTGATTCTGATTTTCCTGGGTTTTGTGCTTTGCGGACCTGATTTGAAGACTGACATCTGGGACGCCCTTGTCGATATTGGTTTTTCAGGATTACTGGCTCTTCCTTTCATGCTGCAAACCAAAACAATCAGAACTGTTGCTGCTTTCGGATTTCTCGGACTTTACCAGTTTCTCTTCATCTACGCAGGATATGGCGAATGGACCATGGCCAACAGTATCGACGGCGGGCCGTTGGGTCCGCTAAGTTGGGTCTCCATCCTTTTGTTTGGGACTGTCTTGTATGATTACCTGGATGAATGTACCTCCAAAGATTTTGTCAGAAATACCTTCATTTTCGGAATCATGTTGGTGATTGCCGGGTATCTGCTTTCTCTTCTCCAGCCTCAGGAATACTGGCAATTTTCACAGCGAAGCATGAGCGTCGCCTATCCTATTTTTGCATCTGGACTCGGTTTCCTGACTTATCTTTTTTTCTATTTGCTGAATGATGTGAAGAAAATTGAGATTCCCCACCTGACTATTTTGGGAATCAATCCTTTGCTTCTTTATATTGTTCAGAACATTTTGATCGATTTGCACGGGAACATCCTTCCTTCCAACGCGCCTTTGTGGAAAGCACTTTCCGGATTTGTCTTCATCTATTCTCTTTGCTACCTCGTTGCACATTACTTGTGGAGAAACAAGATGGTGGTAAAAATTTAATATTGAACTCCGAGCTTAGTTAAATTAGTAAATCTGATCAAAATGCACCCCGAGACCACCTGACCAGATGGTGAGTTAAAATATACCATTCCCCAGGTATTTAAGTTTTGTGTCCTTCTTTGATTTTTTTTGCAAGAGTCAATAGAGTCTTTGATCCGATAGGCAAAAGTTACGAGCATAGGAATTATCTTGAAAAATCCACTTTTCCATTCGAAAGGTTCATTCTAAATAGGTGATTGTGGAGCAAAATTCTTTAAGTAAATCATTTCTGAAGATAGATTAGCTGTTGCCAAATATCTTTAATATCTATTTTTAGACTAAAAATAGAACGATGGAGGTAAAACGCACATTCGATATTCTTGAGCATTGTCTCAAAAATCTTTCCCGTGAGGATGCCGTAGCCGGCAAGCAGGGAAACCAGTGGGTCAAATACAGTACAGAAGAATTCGCCCGAAAAGCAGAACTTTTGGCCTATGGATTGCTTTGCCTGGGGATTCAAAAAGGGGATAGGGTCTCCACCGTGAGTGGCAACAGACCGGAGTGGAGTTTTGTCGACATGGCTCTTGCAATGACCGGCGCAGTTCATGTTCCGGTATATCCAACTATCAGTGAGGATGAATACAGTTACATTTTCAAGCATGCAGAAATTCGATTCCTGTTTATTTCTGATGAGAAATTGTACAATAAATTGTCTCCGGTGGAGGTGGAGGTGGCGAGTTTAGAGAAGGTTTTTACCTTCAACGATATTCCGGGTGCGGATAATTTGTCTGTGCTCCTTGATTTGGGCTTGAAAAATGAGGAGGCCCTTCGTTCCAAACTGTCAGAGATCAAAAACAGTATCAAGGAGGAAGACATGGTGACCATGATCTATACAAGTGGTACCACCGGTATACCCAAAGGAGTAATGCTCACTCACCGGAATCTGGTCTCTAATTTTGAAGCCTGTTCCCACCATTTCGACCTGGGTCTTGGACACAGATCCATTTCATTTTTGCCTTTGTGCCACATTTTCGAACGCACCGTAAATTACGTATTTATGTACCGGGGCATCGGTATTTACTATGTTGAAAGTCTACCTCAGATTGTCCAATCCATTAAGGAGGTTAAACCACATATTTTCACGGCAGTCCCCCGTCTGATGGAGAGCGTTTATGACGGCATCATGGCTAAAGGAAAATTATTGACCGGAATTAAGTACAAGCTTTTCTTTTGGGCCGTGGAGCAGGGGAAAGATTTTGACTTCAATAAAAAATTCAGCCTGCAAAAAAGAATCAAGCTGGCCATTGCGGATAAGTTGATCTACTCCAAATGGAGGGAAGGACTGGGCGGTAACATCAAACTGATCGTGTCGGGAGGAGCCTTGCTCCAATCCAGGATCGCCCGTGTCTTCAGCGCTGCCGGACTGACAGTGCTAGAGGGTTACGGATTGACCGAGACATCACCTGTTATTGCAGTAAGCAATGCCGTTACGGGTGAGATAAAAATCGGAACCAACGGACCCGTTATCCGGGGCGTTGAGGTGAAAATAGCCGAGGATGGCGAAATTCTTGCCAGAGGACCAAACCTGATGCTTGGTTATTACAAGGAACCCGGACTGACCCATGAGGTAATCGATGCCGATGGTTGGTTTCATACAGGGGATGTTGGAATGCTCGATGAAGGGAAATACCTTAAAATTACCGATCGGAAAAAAGAGATCTTCAAGCTTTCAGGAGGAAAATACATTGCACCCCAATTGATTGAGAACAAACTGAAAGAATCAGTATTCATTGAGCAGGCTTGTGTAATAGGCAATCATGAAAAATTTGCAAGTGCCCTGATCGCTCCTAATTTTGTGTACTTGCATGAATGTTGCAATGAACACCAGATTCTGTTTACTGACAATGCCGACCTTATTTCACAGCCAAAAGTCTTGGCCATGATCCAGGCGGAGGTGAAAGAGATCAATAAAACCCTTGGCCAGCATGAAGAGATCAAACGGTTCAGATTGGTTTCCGACACCTGGACTGCCCAATCGGGTGAACTCTCACAGACCCTAAAATTAAAGCGAAAAGTAATTGAACAAAAATACAGCGACGTAATCGAAGAAATTTTTGCCTCATCACGGGAAGATTGATTTTAAAAACTCTATTTTTGCCCGTAGAGAGCTGAAATTTTACTTTTCGAATTTAATAGTTGATCCTTCCATGGATAAAATATTGATTACGGGTGCGACCGGCAATGTCGGACTTGCTACGGTCAGATATCTGCTAAGCCAGAAAGAGCAGGATAATAGGATTGTGGCTGCAGTCAGAGGAATTGAAAGAGCTGAAAAATTGGAAGGTATCAGCAATGCCAAGCTGGTGAATTTTGAATTCGATGAGCCTAAAACTTATTCAGAGGCATTGAAAGGGGTCAATAAGTTGTTGTTGATCAGGCCGAATCAGGTTTCTGATGTCTCCAAACATATTTTCCCGTTTCTCGATCAGGTGGAGAAATCTGAGGTCAGGCATCTTGTATTTGTCTCCATCGTGGGTGCTCAGCGCAACAGGATTTTTGCCAACCACCGGATTGAAACTCATCTGAAAAAGATGAGTATTCCCCATACCATTATTCGTCCCTCCCTTTACATGCAAAATCTGATTACCTTGCATGGACAGGACATCAAAAACAACGACCGCCTTTACATCCCCGCAGGAGCAGGTATGGTAAATTATATTGATGCACGTGATGTGGCAAGAGTGGCGGGAGAACTGCTTACCTCTTCCGGCCATGACGGCAAGGAGTACGAAATTACCGGTCAGGAACCATTGGATTTTTATAAGATTGCTTCTCTGTTTTCCAGGGAGTTAGGCCGGGAAATTAAATATGCACGGCCAATCACCATTCAATTTATCCGGCAGAAAATGCGTGAAAAAAAGGGAATGCCATTTATTGTGACGCTCACTTTATTGTATGAAGCCGCCAGAAATGGTAAAATGAGTCATGTATCCAACGTTTTCAAGGAGTTAACCGGTGCCGAGCCACGCAAACTGGAAGATTTCATCCATGAATACAGACATTTTTGGGAGAAGTGAATCAATTTTAAATCAAAATAAGTGTAGAAATTTGGCAGGAAAGATTTAATGCTTATCTTTGCACCGCATTTAAATATGGTGCCATAGCTCAGTTGGTAGAGCAACGGACTGAAAATCCGTGTGTCCCTAGTTCGATTCTTGGTGGCACCACGAAAGGGTAAAGAGCAATCTTTACCCTTTCCTTTTTTTTGCTGCCTGATGGTCTGTTGTCTTCAGTAACTGCCATATGAGCAATTTTACAATTTCAGTCTTCGGCATCAAAGTCAATTGTCCATTTTCAATTCTCAATTGTTTATCTTTAGCGACCTGATAATATCGTATGCAATATTCCTCCATGACATTACCCAACGGGATTAGGCTGATCCATGCATCAGTCGATTCGCCGGTTGCCCACTGCGGAGTGGTCATAAATACCGGTTCCCGTGATGAGATGCCTGCCGAGCAAGGGATGGCTCATTTTATTGAACATACTATTTTTAAGGGAACTGTTAAAAGAAAAGCTTACCACATCATCAGCAGGCTGGAAGATGTTGGCGGAGAAATGAATGCATACACCTCCAAGGAAGAGACAGCCATTCATGCCTCTTTCCTGTGCGAATATTACGAACGGGCCATTGAACTGTTCAGCGATATCCTGATTGACAGCATCTTTCCTGAAAAGGAATTGAAAAAGGAACAGGAGGTAATTGTAGATGAAATCAATTCGTACAACGATACCCCCTCAGAATTGATTTTTGATGAGTTTGAAGAGCTGATTTTCGAAGGTCATCCGATGGGGAGAAGCATCCTGGGTACACCTGAACTGGTAAGGAGCTTTCAGGCTTCTGATATTCGCCGGTTCATGGCAGGCAATTACCATACAGATCAGATCGTGGTCTGCTCGGTCGGCAACATTCCTGCCAAGAAATTCTTCCATCTGGCACAGCGGTATTTTGACCGGTTTAAATCAAACCTCCGTCCCGATCAAAGGGTCAGATTTGCTTCCTACCTTCCCAAGCACAAAAAAGTAGAGAAGGGCACATTTCAGGCTCACTGTATCCTGGGTGGCGAGGCATTCGATGTGTATCATCCCGAAAGGCTACGGCTGGTACTTCTGAACAGTATCCTGGGGGGACAATCAGGCAATTCGAGATTAAATCTGAGTCTGCGCGAACGCAACGGGATTGCCTATAACCTCGAATCTTCCTACACTGCGTATACTGACACCGGAACGCTTACCATTTATTTTGGTACTGATCCAGAGAATCTGGAACGTGCTCAGACACTCATTTACCGCGAAATCAGCCTGCTTCAGAACAAAGCGCTGGGCGATCTTCAATTAAGCAAGGCGAGAAAGCAATTAATCGGGCAGTTGGCCATGTCGCAGGAAAATCATGAAGATTTAATGCTGGCAATAGGGAAAAGCATGCTGATTTTCGACAAAGTAGAGAGTTTGGAAGATATCTACCGGAAGATCAGTGAAATAACATCTTTTCAGTTGATGGAAACTGCCAACCATATTCTGGAACCCAAAAATTTGTCGACCCTGATTTACCTGTGATGAAAATTGATCAGCTGCTTGAGAACTATATCCTCTCGCACTCTGTCGAAGAGGATCCCATCCTGACGAGATTGTACCGCGAAACCAATCTGAGGCTGGTCAACGGCAGAATGTGCTCCGGTCACCTTCAGGGTACTTTACTGACCCTTTTTAGCCGGTTGATTTCACCCCGCAGGATTCTCGAAATCGGAACTTACACCGGCTATTCTGCCATCTGCCTTGCCAAAGGTCTTACTGCAGACGGACTCCTTCACACCATTGAGATCAACGATGAACTGGTTGATTTTGCGGCGGGGTATTTCGCAGAAACAGGAATGAAGAATCGGATCATTCAGCATGTTGGAGATGCATCTGATATTTTGCCACTGTTGGACGAAAAATTCGAACTCGCTTTCCTGGATGCAGACAAACGCCAATACCTTTCCCACTACCAGATGGTATTTCCCAAAATAGCACAGGGAGGACTGATCATCGCTGACAATACCCTTTGGGGAGGTAAGGTTGTGGGTAAAATCACTCCCAATGATGAACAAACCCTGGCCATTCTTGCATTCAATGATTTTGTGAAAAATGACCCGCGTGTGGAGGCTACCATTCTCCCCATCCGCGACGGAATGACTCTGTTGCGCAAAATTTCGGACTGAAAAAGCTGTTAGCCATTAGCTTTTAGCTGGAAGTGGAATCTGAATCAGCAATTTCCCAATTGTCAAATGGTTTAATCAGCTAATCATCACATCATCGAATTGTCTCATTTCCTTCTTTTTTCTCCACTATTTGCCGTAACTTATAGTAGATGAAGGTAAATGGAAGCGATGAAGGAAGATTTTCTGCATTTTCTTTGGAAAAACAGGTTGTTTGAACCTATAAATGCTATAACGGCAGAAGGTGATAAGGTTGAAATTGTCAACTCAGGAAGACATAATATCCATTCCGGTCCGGATTTTTTCGACGCGCGCATCAAAATAGGCCAGACACTCTGGGCAGGGAATGTGGAGATCCACCTGAAAGCCTCCGACTGGAACCGGCATGGGCATCACAAGGATCCGCTTTACCGCAATACCATTTTGCACGTCGTAGCAGAAAACGATTTCCAGGTAAAAAACGACACCGGTTCAGCCATACCCACCCTGGAAATCGGCTGGCCTTTGTGGATAGAATACAATTACAGGGCTTTGATGCAACAACACGATTGGGTGAATTGTGCTTCACAACTCAACAGGATCGATCCCTTCAGGATTCGGTTCTTTCTCAATGGAATTGCGATTGAGCGACTTCAGCAGAAAATCACCACCATAGAAACTTTACTCGAACGCTCAAAGGGCGACTGGAGCGAAACATTTTACTGGCTTCTGTTGCGCAGTTTTGGATTTCGTCAAAACGGAGATCCATTTGAGATTTTGGCCAGATCGCTTCCCTTTTCTTTATTGCAACGCCACCATGAATCGCAGTTTCAATTGGAATCCCTGCTGTTTGGTCAGGCTGGATTATTGCAGGAATCGCTCCATTTCGAGGAATATCCCCAGGCCATGGTCAATGAGTATAAATTCCTTTCCTCAAAATATAAGCTGAAACCAATGTCAGGACATCTTTGGAAATTTATGCGGATGCATCCTCTTAATTTTCCGACCATAAGGCTGGCCCAGTTGGCAGGAATCCTGCATCAGTCTGAATCATTGTTTTCCGCCATTCTTCAGCCGCAGGGTGTGGATGAGTTTCGTACTCTCTTTAAATCGGGTACAACTCCTTTCTGGGATACCCATTATACCTTTCTCAAATCTTCAAAAGTTCTGAAAAAAGGAATGGGAGAGGAGTCGTTTCAATTGATTTTGGTCAATGTAGTGGTCCCGTTTCTTTTTCTCTATGGTGAACGAAACGACAGACAGGAACTCAAAGATCGTGCATTGAGAATCATGGAAGAACTTCCGGCTGAAAACAACACCATTGTTCGTCATTGGAATTCGGCGGGGATCCGCGCTATAAATGCCCTCGAATCCCAGTCCCTGATCCATCTGCACCACATGTATTGCGAACCAAAGCGATGCCTGGAATGTAGTATCGGGCAGAAGTTGATTATCCATGCCGGATAAAGTACTCCAAATCGCTAAGTACTTTTCCTCCACTAATTAAAAGAAAGAAAACCACTTGCATGTTTGGAGTAATTTCCTTACTTTTGCACCCAATTAATGCCGATCTGTTGTAATCGAACCCGAATTCTGCGGAGCGGCCATTGTATCATAAGTTTAAATAAATTATTATGTATTTGAATCCTGAAATTAAGCAAACAATTTTTGCGAAGTATGGCAAGAGTGCTACCGACACTGGTACCTCTGAAGGCCAAATTGCCCTGTTTTCGCACCGTATTACCCATTTAACCGAGCACCTGAAATCGAACAAAAAAGATTTCAGTACCCAACGCGCACTGATCCAGATGGTTGGAAAGCGTCGTTCACTGCTGGATTATCTGAAACGTAAAGATATTGAGCGCTATCGCGCAATCATCAAAGAATTGAATCTTCGTAAATAAGCGAACTTCCTCAAAAGGCAATTTTCGGATTGCCTTTTTTGCATCTTCTAGTCCGATTTCCCCCTCCCTATCTTTTTAGATAACAATTTAATTGCACAAGATATTATGTATAAAGCTATTAATAAGACGATTGATCTGGGCGATGGCCGCTTAATCCAGATTGAAACCGGTAAACTTGCCAAACAGGCCGACGGTGCAGTTGTAGTCAAAATGGGTGATACCATGTTGCTGGCAACTGTTGTTTCTGCCAATGAGGCTGCTGCCAATGTTGATTTCATGCCGCTTTCGGTTGATTACCGCGAAAAATTTTCAGCCGCAGGTCGTTTCCCGGGTGGTTTTATGAAAAGGGAATCACGTCCTTCAGATGATGAAATTCTGATTGCCCGGCTCGTGGACCGCGCCTTGCGTCCCCTGTTCCCGGATGATTATCATGCCGAAACTGCGGTCATGATTACGCTGATCTCTTCAGGCAAGAATGAAATGCCCGATTCACTGGCAGGTCTTGCAGCTTCTGCTGCGATTGCCGTTTCGAATATTCCTTTTAACGGACCTATTTCTGAGGTACGCGTGGCCCGAATTAAAGGTCAGTTTGTGCTCAATCCTTCTGCAGAGCAGTTGGCGGAAGCAGATATTGACATCATGGTAGGCGCTTCTGCAGAAAACATCATGATGGTTGAAGGAGAGATGGATGAGGTTTCTGAAGCTGAGATGCTGGAAGCCATCAAAATCGCTCACGACAACATCAAGATTCACTGCAGAATACAGCAGGAACTGGCAGCTGAAGTGGGGGTCGTCAAGCGGACCTATTGCCACGAAGAAAATGATGATACTTTGCGCGAACTCATCTGGAAAGAGACTTACGACAAAGTATATGCCATTGCACGGTCACTGATCAACGACAAGCACCTGCGCTACGATTCTTTTGCCAAGGTGAAAGAAGAGTTCACAGCCTCTTACAGCGAAGGCAAAGAAGCTGGCGAAATCAATAAATCATTGATCTCAAAATATTACCATGATGTCGAGAAAGAGGCCATGCGCCGTATGATTCTCGATGAAGGTATCCGTCTGGACGGTCGTTCAACAACCGACATCCGTGCGATTTGGGGAGAGGTTAGTTACCTTCCGGGATCTCATGGTTCTTCTATCTTTACCCGTGGCGAAACACAGTCGCTCAGCAGTGTGACTCTGGGAACCAAGATGGATGAGAAAATCATTGACAACGTTACTTTCAAAGGCAAAGAACGCTTCCTGCTTCACTACAATTTCCCTCCGTTCAGTACAGGAGAGTCCAAAACACCTAGAGGATTATCACGCCGCGAAATCGGTCATGGAAATCTGGCTCACCGCGCATTGAAAAGAATGATACCAGAAGGTTTTCCATACATCGTCAGAATCGTTTCTGATATCCTGGAGTCCAACGGATCTTCGTCAATGGCAACTGTTTGTGCGGGAACCATGGCTATGCTGGATGCCGGTATCAACATGAAACGCCCTGTTTCGGGTATTGCCATGGGTTTGATCACCGACAAAAAGTCTGATAAATTCGCTGTACTGTCTGATATCCTAGGAGATGAAGATCACCTGGGCGACATGGACTTCAAAGTTACCGGAACTGCCAAAGGAATTACAGCCACCCAAATGGACATCAAAGTGGACGGATTGTCATATGAAGTGCTTTCAAAAGCATTACAGCAAGCCAAAGAGGGCCGCGAACACATCATGGGCAAAATTCTGGAAGTGATCAGCGAACCACGCGAAGATTACAAACCCAATGTTCCACGGATCGTCAAGATGACTATCCCGAAAGACATGATCGGACCCGTTATTGGTCCCGGCGGAAAAATTATTCAACAGATTCAGGCCGATACCAAAGCCACCATCGCCATCGAAGAAATCGACGACATGGGTTATGTTGAAATCAGCGCACCTGACAAATCATCCATTGATGCAGCTGTTGCACGTATCCGTGCCATCGTGGCCATCCCTGAAACGGGTGAGATTTACGAAGGTAAAGTGAAGTCAATCGTTCAGTTTGGCGCATTTATCGAAATTATGCCGGGCAAGGAAGGTTTGCTGCACGTATCTGAGTTCGACTGGAAAAGGATCGATAAACCGGAAGACGTACTCAGCGTAGGTGACATCGTGAAAGTGAAATTACTGGAAGTTGAACAACGGACTGGTAAGTTGAAACTCTCAATGAAAGCACTGATGCCAAAACCTGAGGGTTTTGTCGACAGAGAGCAGGGACGTGGCGACAGGGATCATGGAAGAGGCGAAAGACAGCCTTATCCAACTGAGGAAAGAAAAGCACCTTCTCACAGTCATTCTTTGAAGAAACCGAATCAGGAATAATTCAAATTCTTACACATATTTAAATGCCCGCCTTGCAGCGGGCATTTTTTTATTTCTACATTTAAGGATTAAATCTAAATTCGTTTAGGAGAATGATGAACCTTGATTTTCTGGTTATTGAAGGTAATATAGGTGCCGGCAAAACCACTTTTGCCAAAATGCTGGGTGAAGAATACGATGCCAAACTGATATTGGAAAGGTTTGCCGAGAATCCTTTTTTGCCTAAATTTTACAACGATCCGGATAAATATTCATTCCCCTTGGAACTCTCATTTTTGGCTGAAAGATATGGCCAACTTAAGAATGAACTGACAAACAGGGACTTATTTCACCAGCATACCATAGCCGATTATTTTTTCATGAAATCACTCATCTTTGCACAGAATACGCTGGCACAAGATGAATACAACCTCTATCGGAATTTCTTCGACATCATTTACGAGCGTCTTCCCAAACCTGACCTTTTCGTCTATCTGCATCTGCCTGAGGATCAGTTAATCCTCAATATCAGGAAAAGGGGAAGAGATTATGAACAATCGATTACCACCGATTACCTGAAAAAAATCAGAGAAGGATATTTTACTTTTTTTTCCCAGCAAGACGATTTTCCGGTACTGATTATCGATACTTCAAGAATTGATTTTGTGGCATCCAAAGCGCATTACCAGATGCTTAGAGAGTTGATAATTAGGCCGATAGATTGGGTTGGAATTCGAAGGGAAATTTTACTTCCGGTTTTTTAACAATTAACGACAATTCTCTGTTTTCTTTTCTTAAAAATTATACTTTTGTTTACTTAAATCGCATTCTATCAATAATTACTATTAATCATTTAAGGTTTACTTATGAAGAAAATTAGTTTTGTCATTCCTGTCCTCTTCGCAATGAGTGCATTCGTTATTACCGGATGTTCTTCCTTGAAATCGATGAAGAAAAATGCCGATAAAGTGAATTATACGGTAGCTCCTGAAACCCTCGAAACGCATGGAGGAAAAGTCGATATGGGTATTCAGAGCCAGTATCCTGAAGGCTATTTTGGCAAGAAAGTGATCCTTACAGTGACCCCTGTGCTCAGGCATGCCAATGGTGAAACAGCTCTGACCCCTTATGTATTGCAGGGTGAGAAGGTGAAAGACAATAATAAGGTGATCCCATTCGATGCAGGAGGAAGCAACGGATACAAAACCTCTGTCAATTATACAAAGGATATGTTGCGTTCCGATCTTGAGTTGCGCATCAAGGCTACACAAGGTTCCAAATCTTTGGATTTCACGCCAAAAGCCATTGCAAAGGGTGTTATTGCCACTTCAACACTCGTTGACAATAGTCCTTTGGCGATGTTGGGATTCCTGAAAAAAGCAAATTCTACAGGAATTTATGATCCAACGCTTGATAAATACCAGCGGATTGTTCCGGATGCCTACATGGCAGATCTGGTTTATCTGATCAACAGTGCCGAAGTTCGTTCCAAAGAGTTGACCAAATCTGAAATTGACCATCTCAATAAATACATCGTTGAAGCCTACAATGCCGACAGAAAAGAGCTGAAAGGCGTTGAAGTGTCTGCATACGCCTCACCGGACGGTACAATGGACATCAACTCCAAACTTGCCGGAAAACGTGAAGGATCTGCCACCAATGTTTTGGAAGGTAACCTGAAGAAAAGCAAGGTGAAAGCCGATTTGACCTCGAAAAATACACCGGAGGACTGGGATGGCTTCAAAAAGCTGATGGAGAAATCCACCATACAGGATAAAGATCTGATTCTTCGTGTGCTGGCCATGTATTCTGATCCTGAAGTCCGCGAACGCGAAATCAAAAATCTTTCTACTGCATTCACCAAAGTGGCAGACGAGATTTTGCCACAGTTGCGCCGCGCAAAAATAACTGCCAGCGTAAATCTGATCGGCAAGACTGATGCCGAGATTTCTGCTTTGGCAGCCTCAGATCCTTCCAAACTGAATCAGGCAGAATTGTTGTACGCAGCCACGCTGACCAATGACGAAGCCAAACAAAAATCAATCTATACCAGCTTCACGAAAATCTATGGCGACGATTGGAGGGGATTCAACAACCTCGGTTATATCCTGGTGAACGAAGGTGATTTTGCTGCTGCCGGAACAAATTTTCTGAAAGCGGATCAATTGGACCCAAAGAATCCGATCGTACAAAACAACCTGGGATGTGTTGCATTGAAAAACAACGAATGGAGCAAGGCTGAAATCTTATTTGGTGCAGCTTCGGGTGCAGGCAAAGAGGTGAAAGAAAACCTGGGTATCCTGAAAATCAAACAGGGTGAGTATGACACTGCCGTGAAATATCTGGGCGAAGGATCTACCAGTTATGCCAACCGTGGATTAGCTCAACTTCTGAACGGCGACAATGCCGGAGCATTGAAGACATTGATTGCCGCCCCTGTAGAATCAGGCCGAATCGCTTACTTCAAAGCCATTGCCTATGCACGTACGGGAAAAGCTTCCCAGATGTACGAAGCATTGGTCAGCGCGATGAAAAAAGACCCTGCCTACAAGGCGATCGCTCAAAATGACCTGGAATTTGCCAAATACGCCAACGATCAGAACTTTAAACTTTTGTTCAACTAAGCGATTGCAAAATTAATGACACAAAAAAAGGCATCCTGAGGGGTGCCTTTTTTTGTGTCATTTTAGGAGTACTTCCTCGTTAATTTCCCAACTGGTACATCAATCGCTTCAGCTCAATTTCTGAAATTTTAGCCGCAAACTTCAAATTAACCAATTGATATCCTGTTAATTCAAAACTGTTCTGTGCGGCCTTGATATCCAAAATAGTAGCCTGGTTTACCTGGAAGCGCTGCATCACCACGTTGATCAGCTTTCGTGACGACTCAATGCTGGATTTCTGCGATTCAAGTTGCTGCAGGGTCGTAGTGTACGATTCATAGGTTTTTATCGCATCGGCAGTCAGGAAGTTGAGCAGGCTCTCTTGCTGGAGCCTGGCATTCTTCACGTTGTACTCGGCCACTTCCTTTTGCACTTTGTAGGCATTGCCATTGTAGATAGGTATCTGAATGGTTACACCGGCATACGGTCCGGAATTCAGGTTAAACAGGAACTGTCCGGCGTCGCTCTGCGTGCGGTTGAGGTTGTAGCCGGTATTCATTCTCAGGGAAGGATACCTCAGTGCTGTGACCTCTTTCACCACCTGTTCGGTGATTTTAATCTGCTGCTCTGACGAGAGATACTGCGGGTTCTGTTGCAGAAAGGAGAGGATGGAGTTCAATTGGATCGAAGTGTCAACCAGTATGCTGTCATTGACTTCGAAGGGATAGAATTTCTTTTTGCTCATCAGCTGAAGCAGATCCATCTTCGTCTGGTTCACCACCAGTTGCTGCGACCTTAGCACCTGCTGTGCGGTGTTGACATCGATCAGCGCCTGCAGATAATCGGCATCATTGGCCATCCCTACATTTCTTCTTTCAGTGATGATGTCCAGCTTCTTTTGCGAAACATCCAGCGAACTCTGAATGATTTTGTAATACTCCTGCTGCCGGATAATGTCATAGTATTTGGCCATTACGGTTGCCATGCTGTTCTGAACCTGAACATTAAGTAAAAGTTCACTCTGGTTTTGCAACAGGCTCAATCGTTCTTTGGTGGCGATTACCCTCCGGCCATTGAACAGAATAATTCCGGCATTGAGGCTGGATGTCAGTGAGTTGCCGTTTACGCTGCTTTTCGCTATTTCTGTCCCGCTATTCAGTTTCTGGTTCACTTTGGAGACTGATTGGTTGTCTGTAGCGCTGGCAGTGATTACCGGTAATCCTCCGGCTACGCCAAAAGTATTATTGACCTTGCTGATCTCCATATTGTTGGCGGCAATCCGGATATCAAAACTGTTGATCATCGTGGTGTCAATCGCATTCTTCAGCGAAAGCACAGGTTGTGCCGATCCTACCAAAGGGAGTAAAAAAAGGAGCAGGAGATATAATTTCTTCATGGATAGATCATTTACCATTCTAAATTTTTAATCTGTATTTTTTAATCTGTAATTCTTGATTACAAGAACTGGTTATCAACCTCTTCCCTTGTTTTGTGCTTTCCGGATACGAAAGTGTAGGTAGCCGGAATAACGAACAA